>NCIH01000037.1:0-24765 GCA_002281975.1 Hydrogenophilales bacterium 17-64-11
CGTCCATCGCCTTGGCGCCGCCGTCCCAGATGGCCTGGGCGGAGGACTTCGGAATGATGCCGGCGTCGGCCATGGCGTCGCAGGCATGCGCCTCGATCTCGAACCAGATGCGAAAGCGGTTCTCGGGGGCCCAGATGGCCGCCATCTGCGGCCGTGAATAGCGCGGGATCATGGCCGGGCTTTTAGCGCCGAAGCGCCTCCGGCGCCATGTTAGAAGTGCGCCTCATGGAACCGCTTCAGAACTGTCCCCGCGAGACCCTGGCCGCCGTGCGCGGCGTGCTCACCGACATCGACGATACAGTCTCCAGCGACGGAACGCTGACCGCCGAGGCCTATGGCGCGCTTCAGGCGCTGAAGAAAGCGGGCCTGCTGGTCCGGGGTGGCATTGGCCGAGATCACCGATGCGCCCACGCTGTGCATGCCGAAGCAGATGGCGGTGGAGGCACACTCCTGGCCCAGCACCTCGCATACCCGGGCCAGGGCCAGCAGGCCGTGGCCCTTGCCGCCATAGGCCGCAGGCACCACCAGACCGCCGAATCCCGCCTGTTGCAGCGCGCGAATGCCGGCCTCCGGCCAGTGTGCGTCGCGGTCCACCGCTTCGGTAGCGGGGGCCACCACCTCCCGGGCAATCTCCTGAGCCTTGTGCAGCAGGGCTTCGAGGTGTTGCCCGGCGCCTGTCGACGCCCTGTCGGCAACCCGATCGCGTATCGATTTCACCTGCATGGGCAGTCCTCCTGCATGGGGCCGCGCCGAGCGGCGGGTTTGGGGTGGTCGGCCAATGCCTTCACCCCGGCCTGTTTGAGGGGCCGGGGTGGAGGCGCCGCCCGCGATCAATGATGCTCGATGAGCGAGAAGCTGCGTACTTTTTGTATTGGCTCGATACGGTTTGCATTGGTTCCCACTACGCAGTTGCCGCCGGCGTCGCAGCCCCAGATATGATAGGCCTTGAAGTTGTGCAAGTCCTCGGGAAGTTGGTCGCGGTGCGGCATTTCCCGGGCGATGAGCTTGTCCTGGCTGCCTTCCTTGAGCATCTGCTGGCGGATGTTGGCCAGTTCGGACATCAGTTCGGCAGCTTGCTTGCCGTCCCAGTAGCCCATGACGCGGCCGGCGTTGGTCTTGATTTCGTCGCTCATGTCGTTCCCCCTTAAAACCGGTCTGCGATCATGCGCAGCACCGCCCTGGGGATGACCCAGTTGCTGCCCTGCTTCTGTTCCTGGACGGCAACGAGCAAATCGTCCCGCGAGAAGTGAATGCCCTGGTCCGCGGCGAGGCCGCGATAGAGCTGGATGAAGCTTTCCTTGTCCGGCGTCTGGTCGAGCTTGGCCAACAGGCTCTGGTCGTTCATCACGACCTCGCCAAACTGCTTGATGGATTTTTCGAACGGACGGGCCAGCTGGTCCCGTTCCAAGGCGGTTTTGAGCATATCGATCTCCTGTGTACCCCACATTTACAGTACCGCCGAGCCCACTGCGGGCCCGGACCCCGTCCGCGCGGGCGAACCCGCTGCGGCAATCCCCGGGTGGCGGGGATGTGGGGGAGACTTTACCGACCTCGCGCGTTCAAGATAATCCGAATGTCTACGCCCGGCCATGCGTAATTGTACGCATGGCCGTCGCGTCTCCTGGGTCAGCTTGCCTCGATGCGCAGAGCCTTGGCCGGGCAGGCGGCCACTACCTGCCGCACCTGCTGCTCGCTGGCGTTTTGCGGCTGGATCAGGAACTGGCCGTTTTCCACCTTGAACACTTCAGGCAGGGTTTTTACGCAATTGCCGCTGTGGCAGCAGGCCTGGTCGTCCCAAACAACTTTCATGGTGTTTTCCTCTTTCTCGGGTGAATGGAATGGGTCCCGCCCATCGTCGGGCACCCTGCGCATTCTTGGACCTGGGCGGGGGAATGCCTATTGGGGAAAGTACTTGGCCGGCCGCGGGATTCTGCGCGGCCGGCGCGGCGTTCAGGCCGTCGGGTCGTACATGTCGTGCGTGATCGCGTGGCGGTTGGCGATGAGTTCATCGATGGACGGCTCGTCGCCGAGGGCGCGCTTGATTGCCAGTTTGGTGGCCTCGTAGTTGGTGCGGTAGAGATCCTTGTGGTCCAGCTTGGGGTCGCTGGCGCAGCGGGGGTCGATCCATACCAGGCTGACGATGCACAGGTCGTTGACCTGATCCCGCGGCAGGGCGCCGTCGATGACGCAGTCCAGCACGGCGTCGGCGGTGGCGGCCTGCACGGTGCCGCCGAACAGGTCCACGTAGGCCATGCTTTTCATGGTGACCTTGGGCACCATCAGCGTGGCGGGGCGCACCTGCTGGTTGCAGGCACGGATGGCGAACATGCGGGTATGGCCGGCGGTCTGCCCCATCATGTTGGCGAAGGCGTGCCCCACGGGGCCGTCCACGCTGCCGATGAGGATTTCCGGCATGGCGTCGGTGTACTGGCCTTCCCTGGCCAGGACGGTGGCCTCGCCGGTCTTGAAAACGATTTTGTTCATGGGGTTCCCTTTACAAAATGGGCTGCGGCCATGGGGGCGGCGGACGCGGTGCGGTTCGGGCGCGAGGCGCAAAGGCTTCTGGGTGAGCTGCGCCGGTTGCCACCGTTCAGGGACGGCTGTTGCCGATGCTCTCCATGTATAAATCGCTCGGATCATGCTTCGGTACGGGATAGTTCTCGCGCGCCCGGCGAGCGTCGCGCGCCAGCGCATCGATATTGTCTCCGGTCAGGGTCTTCATGAACGCGACGAGATCCGCCTTTTCTTCTTCCGTCAGATTGAGCGGAAAGATCAGGGGAGATTTGTCGGGGTTGTCCACGCCGCCCTTGTTGTAGAACTCGACGACCGCCTCCAGGGTGGAGAAAGCACCATCGTGCATGTAGGGCGCGGTGATGGCGACGTTGCGCAGGGAGGGGGTCTTGTACGCCCAGCGATCCTTGGGATCGAGCGTGACCTCGTAGCGTCCGACATCGGGCAGCGGTTTCTCGAAGTCGTCCAGTTGTTCGTCGCTTACGTCCACGAACACCCCCGGCGCAAGCTGTACTTTGTAAGTGGTCTTTACCGGGGCCATGCTGCGTTGCCAGCCGTGTCCCGTGTTGTAGAACTTGTGGTCGGTGAAGAGGGCATGCTTCTCCCCGACGGTATGGCAGGCGATGCAGCTTCCCTTGCCGCGGAATACCTCGAATCCTCGCTGCTCCCTGGCGTTGAGCGCATTCTTCTCGCCGCCGTAATACCAGCGGTCGAAGCGGGAATTTCCCGACACCATGGCACGCTGGTAGCTCGCCAGGGCGAACCCGATGCGCTCGGCCGTTGCTTCGCCGCCGAAAGCGGCCTCGAACCGCCCTTTGTATTCGGGCATCATCTTGATCTTCTCGACGACGTAGCCGATGGACGGCATGTTCATCTCGTTCTTGGCGAGCAGCGGTGCCCAGACCTGATCCTCGAGATGGAGTTCGCGGCCTTCATGGAACAGGCTGCGCTGGTAGCCGACGTTGTATATGGCGGGCGAGTTCCGGCGAAGGCTGCGTCCCTGCAGACCGATGGCGGCTCCCAGTTCGTGCGAGGTGAAACCCTGTTCGGGGACATGGCACATGGCGCACGACATGACGTTGTTGTGCGACAGGCGGCGATCCATGAAGAGTTTCCGGCCCAGATCGATCTTTTCCTGGGTCAGCGGGTTGGCCTCGGGAATGAACAGCGGGGGCAGGCCCAGCGGAGGCGTCGGGTTGACGGGGGTGCCGGCCGAGATGGCGAGCGGGAGCAATAGACCCGCGGCCGCGAGTCCGATCAAAAGGATGTTCTTCATTTCAGTGCTGCCCCGTCTTCGAGAAGGAGAGTCAGAATGTCGTTGTAAACGACGTCCGGGTTCAAGTATGAAGCTGTATAGATTTCGCGCACATCTCCGGCGCGATCTATCAGGAAGACCTTCAATACGTGGCTCATGGTCCCAAGCGGTTGCCCGGTTTTGGGATCGAGATCGAAATACACATCCTGCCGGTATGCGTCCAGGATGGGAATCAGTTCGCGCAGCGAGGCCGTCGTCAGAAAATCCCACTGTATACCCTTCGCGGCGTTCGCATCCGCGCCGGCATAGAGCTTGAGCACTTCGGGCGTATCCCGCTCGGGATCGAACGAGAGACTGACGAGCCGGGTTTTGCCGGTGAGCTGGGGTTGCTCGCGTTCCATCCGGCTCTTGAGCAGGTGGAACACCGTATAGGCGTAGGGGCAGCCGTTGGGATCGGCGCAACTGGAGTAAATGAAAGACAACAGGGTGACCTTGCCGCCGCCAAAGGAATCGGCAAGTGCGCGGACGCGGCCTTCGGTATCCAGAACCTGGCCGCTGGCGGCGCGCTGGATTTTTTGCAGGGTATAGGTTCCCGGCGGATGGGTTTCGTAATCGAAAATCAGTTCGCCGCTTGCATCGGGGTCTTTGACCGGGACGGCGGCCGCATGGCCAGTAAGAGAGGCGCAGGCCAGGGAAAGCGGAAACAGCAGAGACAAAAGAGACTTGAAAACTCCCCCCCCCCGCGAGGGGGGGGGGAGTGCCCGTATCACGATATTGGCACTCTGGTATGACATGACAACCTCTTGGTGTTTATTTGCTCAACAGATCGGTCAATGCGAGCTTGTCCTGCGTGCTTGCACCGTCGAGCCTGGCCTGGAGAGGCTGCAGCTCTTTCAGGTTGATCGCCTGGAACTTCATGTGGTGAGCACGACCGAGCTTTTCCTTGTAGAAATCGATCGAGAACACTTCGGCAAGTTTCTTGCCATCCCAGTTGTACATCTTCAGGAGTTGCTCGTCGCCCTTGCCCTTCTTGTCCCAGTTGCCGAGCAGCGAAGTGGTGAAATACACACGCTTGCCGTCGAAGGATTGCGACACCATGTTGACCTGCGAGGCAATTTTTTTCTTGTAGGTCATCTTCGGTTTCATGGGATCGGAGAAATCCCAGTACTGTGCCACGCCATCCAGGAAGGTGTTGGCCCACAAGCCCTTGCCGTCGGCACTGAGCGAGATGTCGACGGGCAATGGAACGGGGCTTTCGGTCTGGATGGTGCCCACGTCGTAGGCCTGCCATTCCTTGCTGCTGTCCTGCTTGACGACCCACAGCTTGCCGGTCAGCGCAGCCGCGGTAACGGCCCAGTTGTCGCCCTCCTTCAGCGACCAGCGGATTTCCAGCGGCGCACCCGGTACTTCGAAGACCTTCTTCGGCTTCAGGGTCTTGGCGTCCCAGATCGCCATGGTCTTGCCGAAATGCTTCATCGCCTCGGGGTCCTTGACCAGCTTGCCCATGTCCATCATGTAGTTGTTCCAGCCGGTGAAGCTGGAGGTCAACAGCACGTTCTGCTGCGGGTTGATGCCCAGATCGTAGCCGTAGCCGTCGGCGTACACGCCATTGAAGGTGCCGGTCGGCATGTCGATCGTGTTGATCAGCTCGCCGTCGTTGTTGTAGACGACCAGACCGGTGCGGCCGCCGTGGTCCTTGGTGTTGGACAGCGCCTGGATCAGCATGCGGCCCGGCAGGGCGTAGAAGGTGTGCGGGCCGACGAAACCGGTCTTCTCGGCGAAGTCGGTGATCGTCTTGACCAGCTTTGGCTTGGCAGGGTTGCTGTGAATATCGAAGATGAAGATTTTGTTCGAATCGAGCGCACCCGCCCACATGTAGCGGCGGTCGTCGGTGAAGCCCATGTGGTGCGCTTCGCCGCGGTCGCCCGTGGAGAGAGTGGCAATGATCTTGCCGAAGGTCTTGGAACCGGGGCGGACGTCGACGGTGACGAGCTTGTCGGAACCGTCGCCGATGCCTTCCACGCCCAGTGTCCACACGTAGACGAGGTCTTCCTGCCCCTTGATCAGCGGGGTGAAGGGCGAGTTGCAGGTCTCGTCGGCATGCGAGAGGCTGGGCAGGGCGGCAACGCCCAAAGCGACAGTGGCAGAAACGGCGATCGCCAGGGTTTTCATGGAAAAACGGTTGTTTTCTTTAGTCATGTCAGTCTCCTTTTAAAATCCACAGAACATTGATCAAAGCCTATAGGAGCCGCGCTTCCGGAAGTCGGAGTGACGACCGGGATGGACGAAGCTACTCCGCATCGTTATAGCAACTCCCATGCCAAAGTTTTTGTTGCTTTAAGATCAATCGATTACGGGTGTCGCACAGGGTTTTCCCGTATGCGGTGCGGGACGGACTGGATTTCAGGGGCGTGACAATATGTCGCGAATCTGGGCTGCGCGCCGGATGCCGCCGGGCGTGACAGAGTGTCACGCCTTTGGGCCGGGCGAATCATGCCGGTTTCTGGAAATGGCTTTCCAAGCTGTTGATTGATATTGGAAATTGCTGATCCGTCCGGGATGGGCGCGCGCGCTGGCATGCGTATTGCTGATATCGGCGCAATCCCTATCAGGTGTTTTCCATGTCTCAAGAATCCGCACCCCGCAGCGATCAGGCCGGCCTGCTGCCGGCCTTGCACCGGCTGCAAGATCAACTCGGTTACATCCCCGATCATGCCGTCGCCGATCTGGTCAGGACATATAACGTGTCGCGCGCCGAGGTCGAGGGCGTGATCGGCTTCTACCATGATTTCCGCCGCACGCCGCCGGGACGCAGGCGCCTCCAAATATGCCGCGCCGAGTCGTGCCAGGCCATGGGCGCCGACGCGCTGGCTGCGCATGCCAGCGGCAAGCTGGGCGTCGGCTTCGGCGCCACCACGGCGGACGGCGCGATCACGCTGGAAGCGGCCTATTGCCTGGGCAATTGCGCCTGTTCCCCGGCGCTGATGCTGGACGGCCGGCTGTACGGCCGGATCGACGCCGAGCGGCTCGACGAGTTGCTGGCGGAAGGCGGTGCGGCATGACGGTGCGCATCTTCATCCCGCGCGACTCCAGCGCGGTTTCCGTCGGGGCGGAGGCGGTGGCCGCCGCGGTCGCGGCCGAGGCGGCGCGGCGCGGCACGCCGGTCGACATCGTGCGCAATGGTTCGCGCGGCCTGTACTGGCTGGAGCCGCTGGTCGAGGTCGAGGTGGCCGGACAGCGCATCGCCTACGGCCCGGTCGCGCCGCAGGACGTGCCCGCCCTGTTCGACGCCGGCTGGCTGCGGGGCGGCGCGCACGCCTTGTGTCATGGCCCTTGCGAGGATATCCCCTATCTGAAGCAGCAGGCGCGCCTGACCTTCGCGCGCATGGGCCGCACCGATCCGCTGTCGCTCGACGACTATCGTGCCCATGGCGGACTGGGCGGCCTGGCGCGAGCCCTGGCGATGCCGCCCGGCGACATCGTCGGCGCCGTCGAAGCGTCCGGCCTGCGCGGCCGCGGCGGCGCGGGCTTTCCCACCGGCATCAAGTGGCGCACGGTGCTGAACGCCGACGGCGGCCGGAAATACATCGTCTGCAACGCAGACGAAGGCGACTCCGGCACGTTCTCCGACCGCATGCTGATGGAAGGCGATCCCTACTGCCTGATCGAGGGCATGGTCATCGCCGGCCTCGCGGTGGGGGCGGACACCGGCTACATCTACCTGCGCTCGGAATATCCGGATGCCTGGGACGTTCTCGAGGATGCCGTCATCAACGCCATGCGCGAGGGAGTGCTGGGCGACAGCGTGCTCGGTTCGGGGCGCCGTTTCGTGCTCAATCTGGTCAAGGGCGCCGGCGCCTACGTGTGCGGCGAGGAGACCTCGCTGCTGGAAAGCATCGAGGGCAAGCGCGGCCTGGTGCGCGCAAAGCCGCCGCTGCCCGCGCTGCAAGGCTTGTTCGGGCAGCCGACCGTGGTCAACAACGTCATCACGCTGGCCAGCGTGCCGTGGATCCTGGCGCACGGCGGCGCTGCCTATCAGGCATACGGCGTCGGCCGGTCGCGCGGCTCTCTGCCATTCCAGCTCGCCGGCAACCTGAAGCGCCCCGGCCTGGTGGAAGTGCCGTTCGGCGCCACCCTGCGCGAGTTGCTGTACGACTACGGCGGCGGTTCCGCCAGCGGCCGGCCGATCCGTGCAGTGCAGGTGGGCGGCCCGCTCGGCGCCTACCTGCCGGCGTCGCGCTTCGACCTGCCGCTCGATTACGAGGCCTTTGCCGCGGTCGGCGCCACGGTCGGCCACGGCGGCATCGTCGCCTTCGACGACAGCGTCGACATGGCGAAGATGGCGCGCTATGCCATGGAATTCTGCGCCATCGAATCCTGCGGCAAATGCACCCCGTGCCGCATCGGCTCGGTGCGCGGCGTGGAACTGCTGGACGGCATGCTGGCCGGGCGGACGAAGCCGGGCAACGACGACGCCCTGTTGCGCGATCTCTGCCAGACCATGCTGGAAGGATCGCTTTGCGCCATGGGCGGCATGACCCCGTACCCGGTTCTGTCCGCCCTCGATCACTATCCCGAGGACTTCGGCCTGGCGCCGAAACAAGAGGAGGCCTCAGCATGAGCCTGCATTGCCGTCACGACCGGGGCACCCCGGCACGCACCTCCACCCAGCACGTCGCCCTGCGCATCGACGGGATCCCCGTCCGCGTGCCGGCGGGAACCTCGGTCATGCACGCGGCCGCCGAGGCCGGCATCGACATCCCCAAGCTGTGCGCCACCGAACAGCTGGAAGCGTTCGGCTCCTGCCGCCTGTGCGTGGTGCAGGTGAAGGATCGGCGCGGCTACCCCGCTTCCTGCACCACGCTGGTGGAGGAGGGCATGGAGGTGACCACCGAGAACGACGCCCTGTTCCGCCTGCGCCGCGGCGTCATGGAACTGTATATTTCCGACCACCCGCTCGATTGCCTGACCTGCTCCGCCAACGGCAACTGTGAACTGCAGGACATGGCCGGCCGCGTCGGTCTGCGCGAGGTGCGCTACGCCGACGGCGACAACCACCTGGCGGAGACGGCGGATGTCTCGAACCCCTATTTCGCCTACGATCCCGCCAAGTGCATCGTCTGCTCGCGCTGCGTGCGCGCCTGTTCCGAGATCCAGGGCACGTTCGCGCTGACCACCACCGAGCGTGGCTTCGAGTCGCGCATCGCGGCGGCGGGCGGCGACGATTTCCTGTCCTCCGAATGCGTCTCCTGCGGCGCCTGCGTGGCGGCCTGCCCGACGGCGGCGCTGATGGAGAAATCGGTGATCGAGCTGGGCCAGCCGCAGCGCAGCGTCACCACCACCTGCGCCTATTGCGGCGTCGGCTGTTCGCTCAACGCCGAACTGCAGGGCGAGCAAGTGATCCGCATGGTGCCGGACCGCAAGGGCGGCGCCAACCATGGGCACGCCTGCGTCAAGGGCCGTTTCGCCTGGGGGTATGCCACCCATGCCGACCGCATCACCACGCCTATGATCCGCAAGTCCATCCGCGACCCGTGGCAAACGGTGAGCTGGGAGGAGGCCATCCAGCACACCGCTTCGGAATTCAGGCGCCTGCAAGCCCGGTACGGCGCGGAATCCGTCGGCTCCATCACGTCTTCCCGCTGCTCCAACGAGGAAACCTATCTGGTGCAGAAGCTGACCCGCGCCGCCTTCGGCGTGAACAACGTGGACACCTGCGCGCGGGTCTGCCATTCGCCGACCGGTTACGGCCTGAAGCAGACCCTGGGGGAATCCGCCGGCACCCAGGATTTCGATTCGGTGATGCAGGCCGACGTGATCCTGGTGATCGGCGCCAACCCCACCGACGGCCATCCGGTGTTCGGCTCCCGGATGAAGCAGCGCCTGCGCCAGGGCGCCAAGCTCATCATCGCCGACCCACGCACCATCGATCTGGTGGATAGCCCGCACGTCCGTGCCGCCCATCACCTCAAGCTGCGGCCCGGCACCAACGTGGCCCTGGTCAATGCCCTGGCTCACGTCGTCGCCACCGAGGACCTGGTGGACGAGGCTTTCGTGGCGGCGCGCTGCGAGCCGGAGGCTTTCGCCAAGTGGCGCGCCTTCATCGCCGATCCCCGCCACAGCCCTGAAGCCACCGAGGAAATCAGCGGCGTGCCGGCGGCAGAGGTGCGCGCTGCCGCCAGGCTGTACGCCACCGGCGGCAATGCGGCCATCTACTACGGCCTGGGCGTCACCGAGCACAGCCAGGGCTCCACCATGGTCATGGGCATCGCCAACCTGGCCATGGCCACCGGCAACATCGGCCGGCCCGGTGTGGGGGTGAACCCCCTGCGGGGCCAGAACAATGTGCAGGGATCCTGCGACATGGGCTCCTTCCCGCATGAATTGCCCGGCTACCGCCACGTCTCCGACGATGCCACGCGCAAGCTGTTCGAATCCGCCTGGGGGGTGGCGCTGTCCGGCGAGCCCGGCCTGCGCATTCCCAACATGTTCGATGCCGCCATCGCCGGCAGCTTCAAGGGCCTGTACGTGCAGGGGGAGGACATCGTCCAGTCCGATCCCAACACCCGGCACGTTACCGCCGCCATGGAGTCGCTCGAATGCCTGGTGGTGCAGGACCTGTTTCTGAACGAGACCGCCAAGTTCGCCCATGTCTTCCTGCCCGGCGCTTCCTTCCTGGAAAAGGACGGCACCTTCACCAACGCGGAGCGGCGCATTTCCCGCATCCGCAAGGTGATGCGCCCTCTGGCGGCCTACGCGGACTGGGAAGTGACCCAGATGCTGGCCAATGCCCTGGGCTATCCCATGCACTACACGCACCCGTCCGAGATCATGGACGAGATCGCCCGTCTCACGCCGACCTTCCACGGCGTCAGCTACGCCAGGCTGGACGAACTGGGCAGCATCCAGTGGCCATGCAACGAGGCCCACCCGGCCGGCACGCCCACCATGCACGTGGAGGCGTTCGTGCGCGGCAAGGGACGCTTCATGCTCACCGAATACGTGGCCACGGACGAGCGCGCCAGCCGTCGCTTCCCGCTGCTGCTGACGACCGGGCGCATCCTGTCCCAGTACAACGTGGGCGCCCAGACCCGGCGCACCGCCAACACCGTCTGGCATCCGGAGGACATTCTGGAACTGCATCCGGTGGACGCGGAGGACCGCGGCATCCGCGACGGCGATTCGGTCGGCGTGCAAAGCCGTGCCGGCGAAACCGTGCTGCGCGCCAGGATAAGCGAGCGCATGCAGCCCGGCGTGGTCTACACCACCTTCCATTGGCCCGGCTCGGGCGCCAACGTGGTGACCACCGAGAACTCGGACTGGGCCACCAACTGCCCCGAGTACAAAGTGACCGCCGTGCAGGTTTCCCGCGTGGAGCATCCCTCTGTCTGGCAACAGCAGTTCGCCCGTTTCAGCGCGGAGCAGATGGCCCTGCTGGAGGCGGAATCGAAATCGAAGACGGCCCATGCGCCCGTGTGATCTGCCCGAGCCGGCCTTGATCCTGCCGCCCGCCCTGCTGGAAACGGCAGTCCATGGCAGCGGTGTGGCGTGCGTGGACACCGTGCCGGAGGAGGTTCCGGTGGCGTTGTCGTACAACGGCATTTCCCATGCGGTGATGCTGGCCAGCCCGGCCGATCTGGAGGACTTCGGTCTCGGCTTCAGCCTGAGCGAGGGGATCCTGGCGCATGCCGCCGAACTGTACGACCTGGAGCTGGAAGTGGGCGAACGCGGCGTCGTCGTGCAGATGCGTATCGCCGAAGAGCGCCTGGCCGCGCTCAAGCACCGTCGCCGGGCGCTGGCCGGGCGCACCGGCTGCGGACTGTGCGGCGTGGAAAGCCTGGAACAGGTGGCGCGCGTGCTGGCGCCGTTGCCGGCGGAACCGGTCATTGCGGCCGCATCGCTGCAAAAAGCGCTGGCCCACCTGCAGCAAAACCAGCCGTTGCATGCCCGCACCGGCGGCGTGCACGCCGCCGCCTGGGCCGATCCGGCCGGCAACCTGCTGGCGGCGCGCGAGGACGTCGGCCGCCACAACGCGCTGGACAAACTGATAGGCGCGCTGGCGCGCGAACGACGCGATCCGCGCACCGGCTTCGCCCTGATCACCAGCCGTGCCAGTTTCGAAATGGTGCAGAAGGCGGCCGGCGTCGGCATCCCGATGCTGGCGGCAGTATCCGCGCCGACCGGCTACGCCATCCGCCTCGCGTGCGAATGTGGCCTGACCCTGGCCGGCTTCGTGCGCGACCGGCGCTATACGCTGTACGCGCATCCCGAACGCATCATCGAATAAACAAGGAACGAACGTTCATGAATATCGAACACCTGATCCGGATGGCCAACCAGATCGGCACCTATTTTGCGGCCGAACCCGACCGTGCCGTCGCACGCGATGGCGTGGCCGACCACCTGGCGCGCTTCTGGGAGAAACGCATGCGGCAAAATCTCTACGCCGGTTTCGACCAGGGCACCGCGACAACGCTTGCGCCCCTGGTCAGCGAGGCGCTGACCGAGCATCGCGAACGCATTCTGGGTAAAGCCGCGTGAGCCTTGCCTTCGTCGCCCTGGGCGGCAATCTCGAGCGTCCCGCCGCACGCCTGCTCAAGGCCATGGGCGAACTGGACAATCTGCAGCAGACCCGTCTGCTGCGCGTCTCTTCGCTGTATCGCACCGCTCCGGTGGGGTACGCCGGGCAACCCGACTTCGTCAACGCCGTGGCACTGGTCGACACGGCGCTGCCGCCGCGGGCGCTGATGGCCGCGCTGCTCGCCTGCGAGGCCCGCCATGGCCGCGTGCGCGGCCAGCACAACGGCCCGCGCACGCTGGACCTCGACCTGCTGCTCTATCAGGATCGGGTACTCGAAGACAGTTTCGTCACGCTACCGCATCCACGCATGCACGTGCGTCCGTTCGTGCTGGTGCCGCTGCTGGAAATCGCGCCGGACTGCGTCATCCCCCGGCACGGAGAGGCGCGTGCTCTGCTCGCAGCCTGCCCGGATCGGGACGATGCGAGGCGCATCGAGCGCGTCGCTTTCGATTGGGGTTTGCACACCCTGCGCCGGATGGGAAAAGGCCTGGTTGCGCCGGATGGCGCGCTCCCCCTGTAGCGGCCCGCAGCGGGGCGGGCGCGCGTCCAGTTCCGTCGGTCGCCGCGCGCCTGCCGCCGACGAGCCGGACCAGAGGCGGCCGATACGCCGGACTCGGCGCTGAAAATAAATTAGAATGCGGGTTTGTCGAATTTCAGGCCCGGAAGCCTTTTCCGCCGCCGCAACCCAACGATCCACATATAGCAATGCCAAAACATGCCTACCACGGCAGGCTTTCCGTGGTTGTTCCCGTCAAGAACGAGCAGGACAACGTCGAGCCGCTGGTGCGCGAAATAGCGGCGGCATTGTCCGGCGACACCGTGTTCGAAATCATCTACGTCGACGATGGCAGCACCGATGCCACGCAGGCGCGGTTGCAGTCGCTGAAGACCGAATTCCCGATGCTGCGGGTGATCCGTCACCGTGAATCGTGCGGGCAAAGTCGGGCGGTGACGACCGGGGTCGGCGCGGCGCGCTACGAGTGGATCGCCACCCTGGACGGCGACGGCCAGAACGACCCGGCCGACATTCCGGCGCTGCTGGCCCAACTGGCCAACCCGGCGCAGCCGGCCAACCTGGAACTGCTGGCGGGCTGGCGCGCCCGGCGCAACGACACCTTCCTGCGCCGCCTGTCGTCCAAAATCGCCAATAGCGTGCGTTCGCGCATGCTCAAGGACAATACACCGGATACCGGCTGCGGCCTCAAGCTGTTTGCCCGTGAAACGTTTCTGCAGTTGCCCAACTTCGACCACATGCACCGCTTCCTCCCGGCGCTGGTGATGCGCAACGGCGGCGCGGTGGTATCGGTTCCGGTCCGTCACCGTGCCCGCGAACGCGGCACTTCGAAATACGGCGTGCACAACAGGCTGTGGGTCGGCATCGTCGACCTGTTCGGCGTCGCCTGGCTGCAGCGGCGGGTGCGCCTGCCGGCGATCGAGCCCGACGCCGATCTTTAGACCGTGGCAAGCCTGATTTCACGCCTGCGCCGCCGGCGATTCGGAATGCAGTCGACGCAGCGGGGCGCGCCTGCGCGCCGGACCCTGCAGCCATCGCTTTTCCGCGGCAACGCAGCGGCGAAATCGGGATTGTCGCGCCCCCAATGAAAGCGCGCGTCATCGTCAAAGGCCTGACGCTGATGTTGAGCCTGGCGCTGCTGGGCTATCTGTTCAACGCCAGCGATCTCGGCAACAGCGTCAACGAGGCCTGGATCGACGCACGGGTGCGCGGTCACGGAATCAACGGCGCCTTGCTGTTTCTGCTGATGGGCGGCGTGTTCACCGCCATCGGCCTGCCGCGGCAGATCATCGCTTTTCTCGGCGGCTACGCCTTCAGCGTGGGGCTGGGCACGCTGCTGGGCACGCTGGCGGCGCTCCTGGGCTGCATATTGAGCTTCGTTTACGCGCGTTTCTTCGGCAAAGGCCTGCTGCGTGCGCGGCTGGGCGAGCGCGCCGGCCGCTTCGACCGCTTCATCCACGATCACCCGTTTTCCATGACGGTATTGATCAGGCTGCTGCCGGTGGGCAGCAACCTGCTGACCAATCTGGCGGCCGGCATTTCGAGTATCCGTCCCGCGCATTTTTTCCTCGGCACCCTGCTCGGCTATCTGCCGCAGACGCTGGTGTTCGCGCTGGTCGGCAGCGGCGTTCACATCGCGCCCGCCCTGAAGCTCGCGCTCGCCATCGGCCTGTTCCTGGTTTCGGGAGCGCTGGGAGCCTATCTTTATCGCCATTTCCGGCATGGCCAGAGCCTCGACGACCGGGTCGATGCCGCGCTGGACGAACCTGACGCAGGAGTTGCCCGTGAATCCCTATCGAAATGACGGGCGCGGCCTGTTGCTGCTGAGCCTGCTGCTGCTGGCGGCGTTGACCGCGGTGGCGCTGCTGACACGGCCGCTGATCCCGGTCGACGAAACGCGCTACGCCAGCGCGGCGTGGGAAATGTGGCAGCGCGGCGACTTTCTGGTGCCGTTCAAGAATGGCGAACCCTATAGCCACAAGCCGCCTTTCATGTTCTGGATGTTCCATGCGGGCTGGGCGCTGTTCGGCGTCACCGACTGGTGGCCGCGGCTGGTGCTGCCGCTGTTTTCTGCCGGCGCGCTGCTGCTGACGTACCCGCTCGCCCGCCGCCTGTGGCCGCAGCGCGCCGGTCTCGGCGGGCAGGCCGCGCTGGTTCTGGTGAGCGCGCTGCTGTGGATCGTCTTTTCCACCTCGGTCATGTTCGACGTGATGCTGGCGTTCTGGGTGCTGCTGGGGATGCACGGCGTACTCGCCGCCGCCGACGGCAAGCGGCGCGGCTTCGCCATGCTGGGGATCGCGATCGGCATGGGCGTGCTGACCAAGGGCCCGGTCATCCTGCTGAATCTGCTGCCGGTCGCCGTGCTGGCGCCGTGGTGGAACCCGGGCCTGCAGTGGCGCCGCTGGTTCGGCGGGGTCGTGCTGGCGGTGCTGCTGGGGGCGGCCATTGCGCTGGCGTGGGCGATCCCGGCCGGCATGGCCGGGGGCGAGGCCTACCGCAATGCAATTTTCTGGGGCCAGACCGCCGATCGCATGGTCGAGTCTTTCGCTCACCGGCGGCCGTTCTGGTGGTACCTGCCGTTGTTGCCGCTGCTGTTGTTTCCGTGGTTCGTCTGGCCGGGATTCTGGCAGGCGCTGGCGCATCACCGGCGGGCCGGGCTGGACCGCGGCACGCGCTTTTGCCTCGCCTGGATGCTGCCGGTGTTCATCGCATTCTGCTTCATCAGCGGCAAGCAGCCGCATTATCTGGTGCCGCTGTTTCCGGCGTTTGCGCTGCTGGCTGCGCGCGTACTGGCCGACCGTCCGGCTTTCCGCGTGGACGTGCCTGCCCTGCTGGCTATGGGGCTGGGCGTGGCGTTGATGCTGGCTGCCAGCGGGAAAATTGCGGCGGTCAACGAAGAGGCCGCCGAGTTGCCGGCGCTATGGCCGGGCGCGCTGCTGGCGCTGCTGGCGCTGGCCGCCTGGGTGGCCGGGCGGCGCGGTTTCCCTGCGGTGCCGACTCTGGCGCTGCTGGGGGCGGCCACGCTGGCGCTGGTGCAGCTGGCCGCCAAACCATCGATCGATCCCCTGTACGACATCAAGGCGCTGGCGCTGGCGATCGGAGAGGTGCAGGCACAAGGCCTGCCGGTGGCGAATGCCGCAAGATACCACGCGCAATATCAGTTTCTGGGCCGCCTGCAGGCGCCGCTGCTCGAATTGCACGGTGCCGAGCTGAAGCGCTGGCTGGCTGAGCATCCCGAAGGCTATGCGGTGATCTATCTGAAGGACAGGCAGAAGTTGGACGCGATCCCGGCGCGCCACAAGCAGGCGTACCGTGGGGGAGCGGCCGTTCTGGTGGACGCGCGTACGGCGACCGGGCTGCTGCCCGTTCACATTGAAAACTGAGGTTCAGGCCTCGGCGTCGCGCTGCGGCAGCACCACTTCGCGCGAGGGCGAAATGGTCGAGATGGCATGCTTGAAGATCATCTGCGCGGCCTGGTCCTGGCCTTTCAGCAGCACCACGAACTGATCGAACGATTCGATCCGCCCCATCAGCTTGATCCCGTTGACAAGAAAGACCGACACCGGAATGCGCTCCTTGCGCAGGGTGTTGAGAAAAACGTCTTGCAGGTGGTTGTATTCTTTGCTGGCCATGCTTGGCTCCCTGTCAGGTAAAGGCGGGGATGCCCCCGCTTAAGTCATTATTAGCGGATTACTCGATTTTTGCACTGGCACGAACCGCCGTGATGGCGTCGCGGATGCGCTGCTGCTGCAACTGCTTGACGATTTCGCCGCGTACCGCATCCAGCGGCGGCAACTGCGCCTGACGCGTGTCGTCGAGGCGGATGACGTGGTAGCCGAACTGCGTCTTCACCGGCGTCTTCGTGGTTTCGCCTTTTTTCAGGCCGGCCAGGGCGTCGGAGAATTCCGCTACGAACGCACGACGGTCGGACCAGTCGAGGGCGCCGCCGTTCTTGGCCGAACCGGTATCCTTCGATTGCTTTTTGGCGAGATCCTCGAATTTGGCCTTCTTGCCGAGGTCGGCAATGATCTTCTTCGCTTCGGCTTCGGTTTTCACCAGGATGTGGCGCGCGCGGTATTCCGGCTCGGCGGGCTCGGCCTTGGCCTTGTCGTAGGCGGCCTGGATTTCCGCGTCGTTCACCGGATGGGCTTTGACGTAGTCTTCCAGATAGGCTTTGGCCAGCTGGTCCTTGCGGCGGATATCCAGCGCCGCGGCGAGCGGCGGCTCCTTGTCGAGCCCCTTGTCCATGGCAGCGCGCGACAGCAGTTCCAGGTTGATCAGCGATTCGCGCACGCGCGCGTCGAGCTGCGGGGTATCGGGCTGGCCCTGGGCCATTTCGCGTTTGACCAGTTCGCCGTACAAGGCGGGGATTTCCTTGCCGTTGACCACGGCCAGCGGCTTGCCGGCGTCGACTGCAGGGGCGGGCGCAGCCGCGGGGGGAGTTTGCGCCTGCGCCAGTGGGGACAGCGCCAGCAGGATCAGGGCGGGGAGTAGGGCAACACGCATGCGGATTCCTTTCAGAGTTCTTCCGGGGTCAAGGCAGTGATCGACAGCGCGTGAATCTCACGCTGCATGAGCTCACCCATGGCTTCGTACACCAGCCGATGGCGGGCGAGGGTGGAGAGGTTACGGAATCTGGGTGACACCAGTGTGAGACGAAAATGCCCGCCACCGGAGGCGGCGCCGGCATGACCCTTGTGCTGGGCGCTCTCGTCTTCCAGGGTGTAGGTTTCGGGTTCCAGCGCGGCGAGGCGCTGGCGGATCAGGTCGGCCGTGCTCATGCGGGCAACACTTTCTTGAAGGGTTTGACGCTGACGCCGGCGTAGACGCCGGCGGCCACGTAGGGATCGGCATCCGCCCATGCCTGCGCGTCGGTCAGCGAGTCGAATTCGGCGACGATCAGGCTGCCGGAAAAGCCGGCTGCGCCAGGATCGTTGCTGTCGATGGCGGGGAAGGGGCCGGCCAGCAGCAGGCGCCCCGCCTGCTGCAAGGCATGCAGGCGATCGAGGTGCGCGGGGCGGGCGGCCAGCCGCCGGTCGAGGCTGCCGGGTGCGTCCTGTCCGACGATGGCATAGAACATTATTGCTTTTCTTCCTTGTCCATATATTTGGCCAGCATCATGCTTTGGCCGATGACAAACACCAGCATCAGCCCCAGACTGCCGAACAGCTTGAAGTTGACCCAGGCATCGGTCGAGAAGTTGAAGGCGACCAACAGGTTTGCAACCCCCATGAAGGCGAAAAATCCGCCCCAACTCGCGTTTAACCGACTCCAGGCAATGTCAGGAAGTTCCATTTGCGCGTGCATTAAACTTTTGATGACGTTGCGGCCAAAAGCGGCAGCGCCAAAAATGATGGCGGCGAAAACCCAGTACAGCACGGTCGGCTTCCATTTGATGAAGCTCTCGTCGTGCAGCCACAGGGTGGCGCCGCCGAACAGCACGATGATGCCGAGGCTGACCCACATCATGGTTTCCACCTTGTGGCGGCGCAGCTTGACCCAGCCGATTTGCCCGAAGCTGGCGACGATGGCCACCAGGGTGGCAAGGTAGATGCCGGGTTTTTCGCTGGCGCCCAGCGGCTGCGGCAGGCCGAGTCCCGCCAGGAAGGCGCGCGTGGCTTCGGCGTTGGCATCGCCTATTTTGTAGGCGATGAAGAAGACGATGATGGGGAAGAGATCAAACAGTAATTTCTTCATTATGTTTGCGCTTGGCGACCGGCTGCAATTCGGGGGACTGCGTATTTTGCTATGATTCCCCCTCCCGACCAAGCGCTTTTGGCCCTCTCCGCCCACCCCGATCATCGATGCTCAATATCGATCTGCATTGCCATTCCAATATGTCCGACGGTGTGTTGTCGCCCGCCGAAGTCGTCGCGCGCGCCGCGGCGAATGGCGTGCACGCGCTCGCGCTGACCGATCACGACGACGTGGCGGGGATCGCCGCTGCACAGGCGGCGGCGACGGCAGGACTGAGGCTGATCCCCGGCGTCGAAATCTCGGTGAGCTGGGGCGGTCAGACCGTGCACATCGTCGGTCTGCGCATCGATCCGCGGCATCCCGAACTGGCTGCCGGCCTGCACGGCATCCGCCGCGGGCGCGTCGAGCGCGCCCGGCGGATGGGGGACGATCTGGCGCAGTCCGGCATCGCCGGCGCCTACGCGGGCGCCTGCGGCTACGCGGCCAACAAGCAGCTGGTGGGACGCACCCATTTTGCGCGCTGGCTGGTGGCGCAGGGCCACGTCCCCGACATGCGCACTGCGTTCAGGCGCTTTCTCACGCGCGGCAATCCCGGCTACGTCGAACACGAATGGACCACGCTGGAAAACGCCGTCGGCTGGATCCACGCCAGCGGCGGCACGGCGGTGATCGCGCATCCCGGGCGCTATGCGTTCAGCGCGCGCGAACTGCACCTGCTGCTGGATGCTTTCCGCGCGCTGGGCGGCGAAGGCATCGAAGTCATCAGCGGCAGCCATCACCCCACCGAATACGGCAAGTTTGCCGACCTGGCGCGCGCGTTCAGCCTCAAGGCCTCGCGCGGAACGGATTTCCATGCGCCGGGCGAGGGCGCCGATATCGGCCGTCTGCCTGCGCTGCCGCATTATTGCCAGCCGGTGTGGCAGAGCTGGCCGGAGCTGGCACCCCATTTTTCTTCTTCCCTGGCCTGAGCATCAGCATCTATGGCGCAATTCTTCAATATTCATGCCGACAATCCGCAGCCCCGACTGATCCAGCAGGCGGTGGATATCCTCAAGCGTGGCGGCGTGATCGTCTATCCCACCGATTCGTGCTACGCGCTGGGTTGCAAGATCGGCGACAAGGAAGCGGCGATGCGGCTGTTGTCGGTGCGCGGACTCGATAGCGGACACGACCTCACGCTGATCTGCCGCGACCTGTCCGAACTCGGACGCTACGCCCAGGTGGACAATACCCAGTTCCGTTTCCTGAAGGCGCACACCCCCGGCGCCTACACTTTCATCCTGCGCGGCACGCGCGAAGTGCCGAAGCGGCTGCTGCACAAGAAGCACGACACGATCGGGTTGCGGGTTCCCGCGCATCCGATCGTGCAGGCGCTGCTGGCCGAGCTGGGCGAACCCATCCTGTCGTCCACGCTGCTGTTGTACGGCGAAGACGTGCCGCTGACGGAGCCATGGGAAATTCGCGAGCGCCTGGAGCACCTGGTCGATCTGGTCATCGATGGCGGCGCCTGCGGCCTGACCCCGACCACCGTGGTCGACATGACATCGGATGTCCCGGCGGTGCTGCGGTTCGGCAAGGGCGACACCTCGGACTTCGAGGCCTGATCCTGCATGGAATTGACCCTGATCCAGAAAATTGCCGTGTTCGCGCTGCCGGTGATTTTCGCCATCACCCTGCACGAAGCCGCGCACGGTTACGTCGCGCGCTTCTTCGGCGACATGACCGCCGCCGCGGCGGGGCGCATCTCCGCGAACCCGCTCAAGCACATCGACCCGGTGGGCACCATCCTGGTGCCGCTGGTGATCCTGCTGACCAGCAAGCTGCTGGGCGGGGGCGCGATCCTGTTCGGCTGGGCCAAGCCGGTTCCGGTCAATTTTGCCCGCCTGCGCCGCCCCAAGCAGGACATGCTGTGGGTCGCCCTGGCCGGCCCCGGCATGAATTTCGTCATGGCGCTGTTCTGGGCGCTGATGATCCAGCTCGGCCATGCGCTCGGCAACGGCTTCGCCAGCGCGCCGCTGATGCTGATGGGCGCCGCCGGCGTGTTCATCAACGTCATCCTGATGGCGCTGAACCTGATTCCGCTGCCGCCGCTCGACGGCGGCCGCATCGCCGTCAGCCTCTTGCCGATGAAACAGGCGATGCAGTTTTCCCGGCTGGAGCCCTATGGCCTGTTCATCCTGCTCGGCCTGTTGTTCACCGGCATACTCGGCATCATCCTGTGGCCGCTGATCAGCCTGTTCATCGGCCTCGTCGCGCTGGTCGCCGGACTCGAACCCCTGCAGTTGGCCCGCCTGATCCAGGTCGTGCTGGCCTGACCGCCGCCTCCAATCCCTAGCCCCTTAATCCTAGCCACTAGCCTCTACCATGTATTCCGACCGCGTTCTCTCCGGCATGCGCCCCACCGGGCGCCTGCACCTGGGCCACTACCATGGCGTCCTGAAAAACTGGCTGCGCCTGCAGAACGAATACCAGTGCCTGTTTTTCGTCGCCGACTGGCACGCGCTGACCACGCATTACGACACGCCGCAGGTGATCGAGGATAACGCGCGCGACATGGTGGTCGACTGGCTCGCCGCGGGGATCGATCCGGCGCAGGCCACGCTGTTCGTGCAGTCGCGCGTGATCGAGCATGCCGAGCTGCATCTCTTGCTGTCGATGATGACGCCGCTCGGCTGGCTGGAACGCGTGCCCACCTACAAGGACCAGCAGGAAAAGCTGGCCAGCAAGGACCTCTCGACCTACGGCTTCCTCGGCTATCCGCTGCTGATGAGCGCCGACATCCTGATCTACCGCGCCAACCGGGTGCCGGTTGGCGAAGACCAGATTCCGCATATCGAATTCACCCGCGAGCTGGCGCGCCGTTTCAACCACATGTACGGCCGCGAGGCGGGGTTCGAGGACAAGGCGCGCGCTGCGGTCAAGAAGCTCGGCTCGAAGAAGGCCCGCTTGTACGAGGAATGCCGCACCGCCTATCAGGAGCAGGGCGACGAGGAGGCGCTGGAATCCGCCCAGGCGCTGTTGAACGACGCCCAGAACCTGTCGATGAACGACCGCGAACGGCTGTTCGGCTACCTGGAAGGCTCCGGCAAGATGATCCTCGCCGAGCCCGATGCGCTCTTGACCGAGGCGTCGAAAATGCCGGGACTGGACGGGCAGAAGATGTCCAAGTCCTATGGCAATACCATTGCCCTGCGCGAAGACCCCGAGACCGTCACCAAGAAAATCCGCACCATGCCGACCGACCCCGCGCGCGTGCGCCGCACCGATCCGGGCAATCCGGCCAACTGCCCGGTGTGGCAGTTTCACCAGGTGTATTCCGACGACGCGACCCGCCAATGGGTCACCGCGGGGTGCACCAGCGCCGGCATCGGCTGCCTCGAGTGCAAGCAGCCGGTGATCGACGCCGTGCTCGCCGAGCTCGCGCCGATCCGCGAACGTGCGCAGTATTACGAGGACAACCCCGACCAGGTGCGTAACATCCTCGCCGACGGCTGCGAGAAGGCGCAGGAGCTGGCGCGGGATACGATGCGGGATGTGCGCGAGGCGATGGGGCTGACGTTCGGCTAGAAAAGGGCGCTGCGCCGGCTCAGCTGTTGTCCGTTCCCGGTTTCATGGTACGCAGTTTCTTGGTTTCGCCCCGCCGCTGCTTGCTATCCAGGCGCCGCTTTTTGGAAGCCAGCGTCGGGCGGGTGGGGCGGCGCGGCGTCTCCACTTCGCAGGCTGCGCGGATCAGCGCGAGCAGCCGTTGCAGCGCATCGTCGCGGTTGCGCCGCTGGCTGCGATAGCGTTCGGCCGAGAGGATCAGCACGCCGTCGTGGGTGAGGCGGCTGCCGGCCAGGGCGATCAGGCGCGCGCGCACCGCGTCGGGCAGCGAAGGCGAGCGGGCGACGTCGAAGCGCAACTGCACCGCGCTCGACACCTTGTTGACGTTCTGTCCGCCGGGGCCCGAGGCGCGCACGAAGTCTTCCTGGATTTCGCGCTCGTCGAGTTCGATCCGGGCGTTGACCCGGATCATGCGCAGGACTGCGTGGCTACCACTTCACCACGTGGACGTTGTTGAGCGTGCGCCCGAGGAAACGCTCGCCGATGGTCTGGAAGCGCAGCGGCACGTCGGTGACGTAGAAGTCGTAGCGCGGCCGGGCCGGGCCGGGGTTGGCGAGCTTCTTGTCGGCCAGCGCCGCGGCGACCTGCTCGGCCATGGCTTCGGCGGAGTCGACCAGCGCGACCCCCTCGCCGACCACCTGGCGCAGCAGCGGCTTCAAGAGCGGGTAATGGGTGCAGCCGAGGACCAGGGTGTCGATCTGCTCGGTCAGCAGCGGCTTCATGTATTCCTGCGCGGTCAGCCGGGTCACTTCGTGGTCGAGCCAGCCTTCCTCCACCAGCGGCACGAACAGCGCGCAGGCCTGCGAATGGATGCGCGAGTCGGGCGCGTAGTCGTGGATGGCGCGCGCGTAGGCGTTGCTGTTGATGGTAGTGGGGGTGCCGATGACGCCGATCTTGCGGCCGCCGCGCGCGGAGGCCGCGCCGGCGTCGATGACGTCGAGCACCGGCACCGGCGACAGGTCCTTGACGACTTGCGAGGCCACCGCGGCCATGGTGTTGCAGGCGATGACCAGCAGCTTGACGTCCTTTTCCAGCAAAAACTGCGCGATCTGGGTGGTGAAGTGGGCGATGGTCTCGACCGACTTCACGCCGTAGGGCACGCGCGCGGTGTCGCCGAAATAGACGATGTTCTCGTAGGGCAGGCGTTCCATCAGCGCGCGCACCACGGTCAGTCCGCCGATGCCGGAATCGAATACGCCGATGGGGGAGTGTGCATGCGTGGACATGGGTGGCAGGATGGCGGGATGACAGAGTCGGTATTTTACCTTCAGGGCCGCCCGCGGCGGCATCCGGCATGAGCGGCTGCGGCTGCGACTCAGTGTGCAACGCGGCGCCGCCCGACCCGGGTTACCGGCGCGCGCTGTGGATCGCGCTGGTGCTGAACGCGCTGATGTTCGGCGGCGAGCTGGCGGCGAGCTTTGCGGCGCAGTCGGTGTCGCTGCTGGCCGATGCGGTCGACTTTCTGGGCGACGCCGGCAACTACGGCGTCGCCCTGTTGGTGCTCGGGCTGGCGCCGGTGTGGCGTTCACGCACCGCGCTGTGGAAGGGCTGGCTGATGGTCGTCTACGGCGTGTTCGTGCTCGGCAAGTCGGCCTGGCAGTGGTCGGCGGGCATCGTGCCGGAGCCGGCCATCATGGGCTGGGTGAGCCTGCTGGCGCTGGCGGTCAACGTCGGCGTGGCGGCGTTGTTGTTTGCCCATCGCGGCGGCGACGCGCAGGCGCGCTCGGTGTGGCTGTGCTCGCGCAACGACGCGCTCGGCAACCTGGCGGTGATGGGCGCGGCGGCCGGGGTGTGGGCGACCGCGCGCGGCTGGCCGGATATCGCGGTGGCGCTGGTGCTGGCAGGGCTGGCGCTGAGTTCGGGCGCGTCGGTGATCCGCCATGCGCAACGTGAGCTGCGCATGAATTAAAGACGGCGCGCGCGACGAATTGAAGGCGACTTAAGCTTTCTGCTGGCGTTCCAGCGCCCACGTCACGTGCTCGCGCACCAGTTCGGACGGGTGCTGCAGGCGCGCGCCAAGCGCCGCTTGAATTTCAGGCGAGGGCGGCGCGTTGCCCAGCGCCACCGCGATATTGCGCAGCCAGCGCGCGTGGCCGATGCGGCGGATCGGCGAACCGGCCAGCCGCTCGTTGAAATCCGTTTCGCTCCAGGCGAACAAATCCACCAGTTGCGCACTGTCGAGCCCATTCCGCACGCCAAAGTCCGGCAGCGCGGCGGTCTGCGCGAAGCGGTTCCACGGGCACACCAGCTGGCAGTCGTCGCAGCCGTAGATGCGGTTGCCCAGCAGTGGGCGCAACTCCGGCGGAATGCTGCCCTTGAGCTCGATGGTGAGATAGGAAATGCAGCGCCGCGCGTCGAGCGTGTAGGGGGCGACGATGGCCTGCGTCGGGCAGACGTCGATGCAGGCCTGGCAGGACCCGCAGTGGCCGGTTTCGGGCGCGTCCACCGGCAGCGGCAGGTCGGTGTAGATCTCGCCGAGAAAAAACCACGATCCGTGCTGCCGGTTCAGCAGCAGGGTGTGCTTGCCGCGCCAGCCGAGGCCGGACTTGCTGGCGAGTTCCACTTCCAGCACCGGCGCGCTGTCGGTGAAGACGCGGAAACGGT
>NCIH01000038.1:0-24713 GCA_002281975.1 Hydrogenophilales bacterium 17-64-11
AAAGTGTTGATGAACCACCCGATGGAAACCGGCCTGCGCAAAGACGCCAAAACCGGCCAGCTGGTGCCCGCCCACTTCATTCAGGACGTGACGGCCACCGTCAACGGCGCCGCGGTGCTGAACGCCGACTTCGGCACCGGCATCTCCAAGAACCCCTACCTGGGATTCAAGGTCAAGGGGCCCAAGAAAGGCGACAAGGTCGTCGTCAACTGGGTCGACAACAAAGGCGACAAGAACTCCGCCGAAGCCACCATCGGCTAAATCAGGCAATATCCGAGCGGGGCAGCATGCCCCGCTCGTGTTTTATCATCAGGTTTGAGGAGGACGGCATGAAACAAAAAAATATCTTGAAACTGCTGGCAGGCATGGCTGGTCTGGGTATCGCCCTGGGCGCTGCCACGGTGCACGCTTCGCCCGAGCAGGACCGGCAGGAGCTTATCAAGCACTACACATCCAAGAATCCCAACGTCAACATTGAAGACTACGTCTACGGCGCGCTGGCATTCGATGCCGACAGCAAGGCGCAATACGACGCCATCATGGAATTCCCGCCCTACGAAGCCACGATCGAGGCCGGCCGCAAGATGTGGGAAACCCCGTTCAAGAACGGAAAAACCTATGCCGACTGCCTGCCTAGCGGCGGCAAGCAGATCGCCGGCAACTACCCCATGTTCGACGATGCCAAAGGCAAGGTCGTCACGCTGCACGATGCGATCAACAACTGCCGTACCGCCAATGGCGAAGACGCCTACAAGGTCGACGACATGAAAACCATGGGGGTCCTGACGTCCTATATGCGCACCTTGTCCGACGGCATGCTGGTGAACATCAAGGTCGAAGGCCCCAAGGCCATGGCCGCCTACCAGGACGGCAAGACGACCTTCTTCGGCCGCAGGGGGCAGCTCAACTTCGCCTGTGCCAGCTGCCACGTGCAGAACGCCGGCGTCCGCCTGCGCTCCGAACTGATCTCCCCCGCGATCGGCCATACCGTGCACTGGCCGGTGTTCCGTGGCGGCGACAACCTGACTACCCTGCAACAGCGCTATAGCGGTTGTTTCAGGATGGTGCGCGGGGTGCCGGCGGCACAAGGCAGCGCCACCATGAACAACCTGGAGTATTTCCATTCCTCGCTGTCCAACGGCCTGCCGATGAAAGCTTCCGTATTCCGTAAATAAGCGGCCATGTGGTGCGAAAAAGCCCGGGCAACCGGGCTTTTTCATTTTGCAGAACCGATAGCTGTGCATGGGCTGGAGCTACTATTTACCCGTTGCACCTTATCAACTGACAATATCAAAAACATCATTACATTATTTTCGAGGAGCGTTCCATGCACATGAACCGCCGTGAGTTCCTGCAATTGCTTGCCGTCGCCGCAGCGTCCGGCATGGCGCTGGACAGCAAGTCCGCGCTGGCCGGCAAGGCGCCCGCCAATTTCTACGATGTGCCGCGCCACGGCAACGTCTCGTTCATGCACTTTACCGACTGCCACGCCCAGTTGATGCCGGTGTGGTTCCGTGAACCCAACGTCAACCTGGGAATCGGCTCGGCCAACGGTAAGGCTCCTCACCTGGTCGGCCGGCATCTGCTGAAAAAGTTCGGCATCAAGCCCGGCAGCGCCGAAGCCCACGCTTTCTCTTACCTTGATTTCACCGAAGCGGCCAAAGTCTACGGCAAGGTCGGAGGCTTCGCCCACCTGAAAACCCTGGTAGATAAAATCCGTGCGCAACGCCCCGGTGCGCTGCTGCTCGATGGCGGCGACACCTGGCAGGGTTCGGCCACCTCGCTGTGGACCGATGCACAGGACATGGTCGACGCCTGCATCGCGCTCGGCGTCAACGTCATGACGCCGCACTGGGAATCGACTTTCGGCGCCGAACGGGTGATGGAAATCGTCAACAAGGACTTCAAGAACGCCGACGTCGACTTCGTCGCGCAGAACATCGTCACCAACGACTTCGGCGACCAGGTGTTCAAGCCCTACGTGATGAAGGAACAGAACGGCGTGAAGATCGCCGTCATCGGCCAGGCCTTCCCCTACACGCCGATCGCCAACCCGCGCTGGATGGTACCCGACTGGAGTTTCGGCATCCGCGACGACGGCATGCAGAAATGGGTGGACGACGCGCGCGCCAACGGCGCCAAAGTCGTGATCGTGCTCTCGCACAACGGCATGGACGTCGACCTTAAAATGGCCGGCCGCGTCACCGGAATCGATGCCATCTTCGGCGGTCACACCCACGACGGCGTGCCGCAGCCGGTCAAGGTCAAGAACGCCAAGGGCATCACGCTGGTGACCAATGCGGGCTCCAACGGCAAGTTCCTCGGCGTCATGGACTTCGATGTGCGCGGTGGCAAGATTCAAAGCTACCAATACCGCCTGCTGCCGGTGTTCTCCAACCTGCTGCCGGCCGACCCGGCGATGGACGCGCTGATCAAGAAAGTGCGTGCGCCCTACGAAGACAAGCTCAGCGAGAAGCTCGCCGTCACCGACGACTTCCTCTACCGCCGCGGCAACTTCAACGGCACCTGGGACCAGTTGCTGGTCGACGCGCTGATGGAAGTCAAAGGCGCGGATGCCGCCTTCTCGCCCGGCTTCCGCTGGGGCACCACGCTGCTGCCGGGCGACGCCATCACCATGGAACGCCTGATGGACCAGACCGCCATCACCTATCCGCAGACCACGCTGACCGAGATGACCGGCGACACCATCAAGAACATCATGGAAGACGTCGCCGACAACCTGTTCAATACCGACCCCTACTATCAGCAGGGGGGCGACATGGTGCGCGTCGGCGGCATCGAATACACCATCAACCCGACCAGGAAAATCGGCCAGCGCATCAGCAACATGATGCTGAAGGGCAAACCGGTCGATGCCAACACGGTCTACAAGGTCGCCGGCTGGGCGCCGGTGGGCGAAGGCGCAGAGGGCGAGCCGGTATGGGATGTCGTCGCGGCCTATCTGCGCGACAAGAAGGTCATCAAGGGCCTGAAACTGAACGAGCCCAAAATCATCGGCGTCGGCAAATCCAACCCCGGCATCGCTGACTACCGCGGCGGCCTGTCCTGACCCCGTCGTCCGCAAAAACCTGAAAAGGGGCGCCAGCCCCTTTTTTTCATTCCCGAAACGCGTGCGGACAGCAGTACCGACACCGCAACCGGGCGCGCGAGCAAGCTTGCGCACCACACCATCCCGGCAATCCCCCCACCCGAAAACGCACGCAGGCACGCGTCTGCCTGCGGTTCGCCCGGCGCGAGCCGGCGCGTCCTGGCCCGCAAGGCAGCGCTTGCCTGGCCGCCTGCCGTCCGCCCAACTGTCTCACTAAAGCAACAAGCGAATTTTCCGCTTTACCTAACATGTATTTTAAATATATATTAAGACCTCGATAGCCGAGCTTGGCGCAGGCAAGTGGAGGACGCGCTGCAGCACGCGATTCGTATCCAACCCAGCAAACGAAAGGGACCCAACCAAATGAGCTCGGCATTCACAAAATCCGCAGCCCGCAACATCTTTTACGGCGGCGCGGTGTTCTTCTTCCTGCTGTTACTCGGGCTCACGTTCGACACCATGCAGACGCTCCCCAAACGCGACAACCGCGCGAATCTGACCGAGTCGGTCGTGCGCGGCAAGCACATATGGGAGACGCGCAATTGCATCGGCTGCCACACCATGATGGGCGAAGGCGCCTATTTCGCGCCGGAACTGGTCAACGTCTACACCCGGCGCGGCCCGGATTTCATCAAGACCTGGATGAAGATCCAGCCCAGCGGCGCCCCCGGGCGGCGCCAGATGCCCCAGTTTCACCTGGACGAGCAGCAGCTTGACGACCTGGTGAGCTTCCTCAAATACGCCTCGGAGATCAACACATCCAAATGGCCGCCCAACATTGAGGGCTAAGCACGTCGTCAAACGCAATGCAACAAACGGGGAATCTTATGAAATACAAATCACAGGCGGTCGCGAAGCCCTACTTCATCGCGGCAATCGGCCTCTTTCTCGGCCAGATCGTATTCGGTCTGATCATGGGCTTGCAGTATGTGGTCGGGGACTTCCTGTTCCCGGCGATCCCGTTCAACGTGGCGCGCATGGTGCACACCAACCTGCTGATCGTGTGGCTCCTGTTCGGCTTCATGGGTGCGGCCTACTACCTGATTCCGGAAGAGTCGGAACGCGAACTGCATAGTCCAAAGCTCGCCATGGCGATGTTCTGGATATTCCTCGTCGCCGGAGCGGCGACTGTCCTCGGCTATCTCCTGGTGCCCTACGCATCGCTCGCCAAATGGACCGGCAACGACCTGCTGGCGACGATGGGCCGGGAGTTCCTCGAGCAGCCGCTGCCGACCAAGATCGGCATCGTGGTGGTGGCGCTGGCGATGCTGTACAACCTGTCGATGACGGTGTTGCGCGGCCGCAAGACCACGATCAACCTGGTGATGCTGATCGGCCTGTGGGGACTCGCGATTTTCTTCCTGTTCTCGTTCTACAACCCGGCCAACCTCGTCAAGGACAAGTACTACTGGTGGTGGGTCGTGCACCTGTGGGTGGAAGGCGTGTGGGAACTGATCATGGGTGCGATGCTGGCGTTCGTGCTGATCAAGGTGACCGGCGTCGACCGCGAGGTGATCGAGAAATGGCTGTACGTGATCATTGCGATGGCGCTGATTACCGGTCTCATCGGCACCGGCCACCATTATTACTGGATCGGTGCGCCGGAATACTGGCAGTGGTGGGGCAGCGTGTTCTCCGCCCTGGAACCGATTCCGTTCTTCATGATGACGGTGTTCGCATTCAACATGGTCAACCGCAGACGGCGTGAGCACCCGAACAAGGTGGCCGTGCTGTGGGCGCTCGGCACCGGCGTGATGGCTTTCCTCGGCGCCGGCGTCTGGGGCTTCCTGCACACCCTCGCGCCGGTGAACTTCTACACCCACGGCAGCCAGATCACCGCGGCGCACGGCCACATGGCGTTCTACGGCGCGTATGTGATGGTCGTGCTGACCATGATCAGCTACACCATGCCGCTGATGCGCGGCCGCGCCGCCAACGGCAGGACCGCGCAAGTGGTCGAAATGTGGTCGTTCTGGCTGATGACGGTGGCGATGGTCTTTATCACGCTGTTCCTGACCGCCGCCGGCATCCTGCAGATATGGCTGCAGCGCATTGCGGCTGAACCGATGTCGTTCATGGCGGCGCAGGAACAGGTCTCGCTGTTCTACTGGATGCGTGAAGTTTCCGGCCTGATCTTCCTGGTCGGCCTCGTGCTGTACATTGCCAGCTTCTTCATCAAGGGCAAGAGCGAAGCCGCTACGGCCTGAGCCTGACGATCCGCCCGGCTTGCCGGGCGGACGGGGATACCGACTTGAGCCAAGCAATCATTTCCTCTGCACCACATGGCGATCGCCGCGAGCTACCGGGCGATCTTGCCATGTGGTTTTTCATTCTTGCCGAATTGCTGGTATTCGGCGTCTTTTTTCTGGCGTATGCATTCGCCCGCACGCGCAATGTCGAATTGTTCAACGCGTCGCAACTGGAGCTGGATCAGCTCAGCGGCGCCATCAATACCGTTCTGCTGATTTCCAGCAGTTATTTCGTGGTGCGTGCCGTCGATCAAATCCGGCATGACCGATCCCGCTCCTGCGCATACTGGCTGATCGCCGCGATGACGTGCGGCGGCACGTTCCTGGCGCTCAAGCTGGTCGAGTTCGGCGCCAAGATCGGGGCCGGCATCAGCATGTCGACCAATACGTTCTTCATGTTCTATCTCGGCCTCGGCTTTTTCCACTTCATGCATGTCGTGCTCGGCATGGTCATCCTCGGCGCCGTGACGCTCAAGGCGTGGAAAGGCGGCTACAGCGCGACCAGCTACGGCGGCGTCGAAACCGGTGCCGCCTACTGGCACATGGTCGACCTGGTGTGGATCATTCTATTTCCCTTGATTTACGTGTTGCACTGATCATGATGAAAGCGGCGACTTTCCAATGGCTGATCCTGCTTGCCATGACGGCGGTGGCGGTCGGCCTGTCGCAAGCCTCCCTCTCCGACAATGCCATCCTGGCCCCGGTGCTGCTGACGACGCTGGTCAAGGGGCGTATCGTGATCGACCGCTTCATGGCCCTGCAAGGCGCGATCGCACCGTGGCGCTGGATCGTGCTGGGCTGGCTGGTAGTGGTGGTGGGCCTGATCGGCTTTGCCTTCCACATGGCGCAGACTTAACCGGAGAACCCGATGAACGACCTGACCGCTCCCGGCCTGGAGGCCACCCTGAATGTTCCGTTCTACCAGCCGGTCGGCAACGAATGCGAACTCTTCGAGTATGCCTTCCGCAAGCGCCTGCCGCTCTTGATCAAGGGACCGACCGGCTGCGGCAAGACGCGTTTCGTCGCGCACATGGCGGCGCGCCTGGCGCGGCCGCTGATCACGGTGGCCTGCCACGACGACCTGACCGCCGCCGACCTGGTCGGCCGCCATCTGATCGGCGACGGCCAGACCGTCTGGTCGGACGGCCCGCTGACGCGCGCAGTGCGGCAAGGCGGCATCTGCTACCTGGACGAGGTGGTGGAAGCGCGCAAGGACACCACCGTGGTGCTGCACCCGCTGACCGACGACCGGCGCATCCTGCCGATCGAGCGCACCGGCGAGGAACTGCAGGCGCCGGACGACTTCATGCTGGTGGTTTCCTACAATCCCGGCTACCAGAACCTGCTGAAAAGCCTGAAGCCGTCGACGCGCCAACGCTTCATCGCGATCAGCTTCGATTTTCCGCCGGCCGCGCTGGAAGAGAAAATCGTGATCGCCGAAACCGGCGTCGCGCCGCTGCTGGCGACGCAACTGGTCACGCTGGCCGGCCACTTCCGCCAGCTCAAGGACCACGACCTGGAGGAAGCGGTTTCGACACGCCTGCTGGTCTACGCAGCCAGCCTCATCGGCGCAGGCTGCGATCCGGTCGCCGCCTGCGAAGCCGCGCTGGTCCAGTCGCTGACCGACGACGCGGACACTGCCGAGGCCTTGCTGGAAGTGATCAAGGCAAGCTTCGGCCAATAATCGAATGGACGCCCCCTCCGACCCGCGGGTACAGGCCGTGCAGGCCGAAGTGCTCTACCTGGTCAATCTGCTGCTGGCGCCCGGCCTGGCATTCCTGCTGCTGCTGTGGCTCGCCCGCCGGCATCGCGCCAGCACCAACCCGCTCACGCGCTGCCATCTGCGCCAGGCGGTCACGGTGAGCGTGCGGGCGGGCCTGCTGCTGATCGCCGTGCCGGCCCTCATCATGCTGACCGTCGACCTCGGCCAGCCGGCCGCCTGGATCCTGCTGGTGCTGTACGTCCTGTGCTGCCATGCGACGCTGGTGCTGCTGGGCGTGCTCGGCCTGTCGCGTGCGATCGCCGGGCAGACCTTCGTCTATCCCCTGCTCGGGAGCCGCACATGGTAGGCACTCAGGCAAGCTCCGCACTCCGCGCCGGCATCGCGCGCGGCTGGCTCGGGCTGCCGGTACAACGCTGGCGCCAGCTGACTCAGGCGGGGTTTTTCCTGCTGTTCGTGTTCGCACCGATCTTCGACATCTTTCGGCTCGACCTGAATCTCAAGCACTTGATCCTGTTCGGCTTCGACTGGACCCTGGGGATGGACGATTTCCTGGCCGGCCGCGCTTCCGCCGGCGAGGCCTCGCTGAACATCGTATTGCGCGGCTTTCTGCCGCTGCTGGCGATCGGCGGCACGCTGATCTATGTCAGCCTGAAATGGGGGCGGCTGTATTGCGGCTGGCTCTGCCCGCATTTCTCGATCGTCGAAACCATCAACCAGACGCTGCGGCGCGCGATCGGCAAGCAAAGCCTGTGGGACAGGAAGCCGCTGCCAGCCCGCAATCCCGACGGCAGCGAGACCCGCCACGACGCGATCTGGTGGTTCGCCGTGGTTCCGCTGGTCGTCGCTTGCGCGGTCTTGTGGGCGGTGGTGCTGCTGACCTACCTGCTGCCGCCGGCCGAGATATACGGCAATATCTGGCACGCCACCCTGACCCGCAATCAGGCGATTTTCCTCGGCGCCGCCAGCATCGCGTTCTTCGTCGAATTCATGTTCGCGCGCCATCTGTTTTGCCGCTATGCCTGCGCGGTCGGCCTGTTCCAGAGCCTGGCCTGGATGAGCAACGACAAGGCGATGGTGGTCGGCTTCACCCGCCAACGCGCCAAGGATTGTTCCACCTGCTATTCGGCCTGCGACCATGTCTGCCCGATGCGCCTGAACCCGCGCAACGTCAAGCGCATGATGTTCGCCTGCGTGCAGTGCGGCCAATGCGTGGATGCCTGCGACCAGACCCAGGCCGGCAATCCGGACGGCCCATTGCTGAACTGGGTGCACGACCTGCACGCCGAGTCCGAAGCCGCCTTCAATGTCAGGGCGGCGCGCGCCATACCGATCAGGCCGGTCGCCGGCCCCCTGACCCAGGACCGACGCTAGCCATGGAAGAATTCGTCGGCGGCTTGTGGGACAGGCTGATCACCCGTAGCGCGTATCGCGGCTTTCCGAGAGCGCGGGTGGAACTCAAGCAGATCGAGCGCATTGCGCCGATCTTCTTTCGCGCGCTGGGCGGCGACGCCGGCCTGACGCTGCGCGCCGGCACCGCGACCGCGCATGGCGGACGCCGCAGCTGGATGGAGCGCGTGGCGGGAATCGGCGACAAGGTGGAACTGACCTGGACCGACGACACCACGCTGCACCTGCCGGCCGCGCTCGACGTCTTTCCGGAGCGCGCGCAGAACCGCGAACTGTATCTGTGGCTGCTCGCGCTCGCGGCGCACGATGTTGCGCCGGATGCGCCGTGGATCGTGCGCAACCAGCGGGCGGCGCGCGCCACCCTGGATGCGCTGCCCGGTCTGGCGGGGCGTTATCGCAAACTGGTCGAGGCCCTGGTCGCATTGCGTCCGCATCCGGACGCGTTGAGCGGACAGGAATGCGCGGCCGAAGCCGCGATTCGCGCGGCTCTGGCCGAGCCGGGTTCGGTCGAGCGATTCGAGCCCGGCAAGCAGGCGCCGCTCCCGGTGCCGCTGTGGCTGCACCCGCAGCCGCCGCACAACCCGGGGCAGCAGCGCCAGGCCGGCAGCGCGAAATCGCCGGCGCCGGGCGCCAAATCCACCGCCGACCAGGAAGGCCGCAAGCGGCGCGCCGAGCGGGTCGAGATGCCGCAGGCGAAGAACCCGTTCATGCTGCTGTTTCGTGCCGAAAGCCTGTTTTCCTGGGCCGAATTCATCAAGGTCGACCGCCCGCTCGACGAGGACGAAAACGAGCATGCGACCAAGGCGGCCAACGACCTCGACATCCTCAGCATCGCCGACGACGACGACAGCACCGCCAGCCGGGTGCGCTTCGACCTCGACCTGCCGGCCGAGGCCGACGACGACCTGATGCTGGCCGACGGCATCCTGCTGCCGGAATGGGATTGCCGCAAGCAGCGCCTGCAGCCCGCGCATTGTCGCCTGCAGATGCTGCTCGCGCGCGACGCCGAACCGTGCGCGCTGCCGCAGGCCCTGCGCGCACCGGCCAAGCGGCTGCGCCAGCAGTTCCAGGCACTGACCACGCAGCGCGCGCGCCTGCGCGCCCAGCTGACCGGCAACGACCTCGACATCGACGCCTGCGTGCGCTTTGCCGTCGACAAGGCAGGCGGCATGCGCGCAAGCGAGCCCGGGCTGTATCTCGACAGCCGCCAGCAGCAGCGCGACCTGTCCTGCCTGCTGCTGGCCGACCTGTCGCTGTCGACCGACGCCTGGGTCAACAATACGGCGCGCGTGATCGAGGTGATCCGCGACAGCCTGCTGCTGTTCGGCGAGGCGCTGGCGGCCACCGGCGATCGCTTTGCGCTGTATGGATTTTCGTCGGTGCGCCGCGACAACGTGCGCTTTCATCTGCTCAAGGGTTTCGATGAGCGCTACGACGACCAGATTCGCGGCCGCCTGGCGGCCTTGAAGCCCGGCTTCTACACGCGCATGGGCGCAGCAATCCGCCATGCGGCAGCGATCCTCTCGACGCGAAAGACGGCACGCCGCCTGCTGCTGATCCTGACCGACGGCAAGCCGAACGATCTCGACCGGTACGAAGGCCGTTACGGAATCGAGGACACCCGCATGGCGATCATCGAAGCGCGTCGTCTGGGACTCACGCCGTTTTGCGTGACCATCGACGAAACAGCCGGGGATTACCTGCCGCACCTGTTCGGCGCGGCAGGCTATGTGGTGGTGCGCGATGCGGCGATGCTGCCGCGGGTGCTACCGGACCTGTATGCAAGACTGACCGAAAACGTCTGATTTTTTCACGCAAGGAGCAAACATGAAAATAGAGATTCTCAATATCGCCAGCCCCATCAATGCCGCGACGGCGGAACGGGCCGGCGCCATCCTGAAAACCATGCCCGGCGTGCACGAGGTGTCGTATTTCGACGCCCCGGCGAGCCTGCACGTCCGCATCGGCTCCGATGCGCCGGCGCGGGCAGAACTGGTAGCGGAGCTGGCCAGGGTCGGCGTGCAGATCGAAGCGGAACGCCCCGCCCACGCGAGCGGCAGCTGCTGCGGCGGCTGCGGCAGCTAGGATTCGTTTTTCCCGCTGCGCGGAGGCGCCGCCCACAGGGCCTCCCAGCCGGCGCGCCCCAGCGCCCTCAGCGTTTCGATGTTGCGTTCATAAATCGTTTCCGCTTCCGGGAAAGCCGCCACCGCCCGCGCGATGCTCGCCTCGCGCAGCAGGTGCAGGGTGGGATACGGCGCGCGATTGGTGTAATTGCCGATATCGTCGGGTGCCGTATCGGCAAACTGGAATGCCGGATGAAAGCTGGCGATCTGGATCACGCCTTCCAGCCCGTGCTCGCCCACGGCCGCCTCCGCCAGCTGCATGAAATCGTTGAAATCGAGAAAATCCGGCAGCAGCGTCGGATGAATCAGCAGCGTGGTGTCGACGGCCTCGGGATCGGCCGCCGCCAGGAAATCCAGCTCGCGGTCCAGGTCTTCCAGCAGGCCATCCAGATGCTTGGCCGTGCTCACCACGAAACGTACCTGATTCTTCACATAAACCGCCTTGGCAAACGGACACAGATTGAGTCCGATCACCGCCTTTTCGACCCATTCCCGCATTGCCGCGATCACTGCTTCGCCATCCATCTTCCCTGCTCCTGCCGCCTGTAAGGGCGGAACTTTAACGGATACAATGCTTTATTGCCCGACGTTCACGCACGACGACACCACAACACCATGAAAAGCAGCGCCATCCGCCAGAATTTCCTCGACTTCTTCGCCTCCAAGGGCCACACCATCGTCGCCTCCAGCCCGCTGGTGCCCGGCAACGACCCCACCCTGCTGTTCACCAACGCCGGCATGGTGCAGTTCAAGGACGTGTTCACCGGTCACGACAAGCGCGCCTACACCCGCGCGGTGTCGTCGCAGCGCTGCGTGCGCGCCGGCGGCAAGCACAACGACCTGGAAAACGTCGGCTACACCGCGCGCCACCACACTTTCTTCGAGATGCTGGGCAATTTCAGCTTCGGCGATTATTTCAAGCAGGACGCGATCAAGTACGCGTGGGAATTCCTCACCGAGGTGCTGAAGCTGCCGGCCGACAAGCTGTGGGTCACGGTCTACTTTGATGACGACGAGGCCTACGACATCTGGCACAACGACATCGGCGTGCCGAAGGCGCGCATCGTCCGCATCGGCGACAACAAGGGTGAGCGCTACGCCTCCGACAACTTCTGGGCGATGGGCGATACCGGTCCCTGCGGCCCCTGCACCGAGATCTTCTACGACCACGGACCCGAGGTCGCGGGCGGCCCGCCCGGCTCGCCCGACGAGGACGGCGACCGCTACATCGAGATCTGGAACAACGTGTTCATGCAGTTCAACCGCGACGAGTCCGGCACCATGCACCCGCTGCCCAAGCCGTCGGTCGACACCGGCATGGGGCTGGAGCGCATTTCGGCAGTGATGCAGCACGTGCATTCCAACTACGAGATCGACCTGTTCCAGGCGCTGATCGCCGCCGCCGCGCGCGAGACGCAGACAGCCGATTTGACCAACAACTCGCTCAAGGTCATCGCCGACCACATCCGCGCCTGTGCCTTCCTCATCGTCGACGGCGTCATCCCCGGCAACGAAGGGCGCGGCTACGTGCTGCGCCGCATCATCCGCCGCGCCATCCGCCACGGCTACAAGCTCGGCGCGCGCGCCGCCTTCTTCCACCGCATCGTGCCCGACCTCGCCGCGGCGATGGGCGAGGCCTATCCCGAACTGGTGGCGGCGCAAACCCGCGTGACGGACATCCTGCGCCAGGAGGAGGAGCGCTTCTTCGAGACCATCGAGCACGGCATGGGCATCCTCGAATCCGCGCTGAAAGCGCTGCCCGCCGGCGGCACGTTCGACGGCGAGCTGGCATTCAAGCTGCACGACACCTATGGCTTCCCGCTCGATCTCACCGCCGACATCTGCCGCGAGGCGAACGTCGCCGTCGACACCGCGGCCTTCGACGCCGCCATGGCACGGCAGAAGGCGCAGGCGCGCGCCGCCGGCAAGTTCAAGCTCGGCGCCGGACTGGAATATGCCGGCGAGGCGACTACCTTCCACGGCTACGACACACTGACCCACGACGCCACCGTGCTCGCGCTGTACAGGGACGGCAGCGCCGTCGGCGAACTCAGGGAAGGCGAACTCGGCGTGGTCGTACTCGACCACACCCCCTTCTACGCCGAATCCGGCGGCCAGGCCGGCGACCGCGGCGCGCTGCAGAGCACCCACGGCGTATTCGAAGTGGAAGACACGCAGAAGATCCAGGCGCAGGTGTTCGGCCACCACGGAGTGGTCAAGACCGGCTCGCTGGCGGTCGGCGACGCCGTGCTCGCCCGCGTCGACGAGGTCGCGCGCGCGCGCACCATGCGCAACCACTCGGTCACCCACCTGATGCACAAGGCGCTGCACGAGGTGCTCGGCGAGCACGTGCAGCAGAAGGGCTCGCTGGTGGATGCCGACAAGACCCGCTTCGACTTCGTCCAGCCCACCCCGATGACCGATGCGCAGATCCGCGAGGTCGAGGCGCGCGTCAACGCCGAGATCCTCGCCAACTCCGCCACCCTGGCGCGCGTGATGGCGATCGACGAGGCACAGAAGACCGGCGCGATGATGCTGTTCGGCGAGAAATACGGCGACGAGGTGCGGGTGCTCGACATCGGCAGTTCGCGCGAGTTGTGCGGCGGCACCCACGTCGCCCGTACCGGTGACATCGGTCTGTTCAAGATCGTCGGCGAATCCGGCGTCGCCGCCGGGGTGCGCCGGGTCGAGGCGGTCACCGGCGACAACGCCTTGAATTACGTGCAGACGCGCGAGCAGGAAATCCGCCGCGCGGCGGCCGCCCTGAAAGCGCAGCCGGCCGAACTGGGCGCCAAGCTGGCCCAGGTGCTCGACACCGTGCGCACGCTGGAAAAGGAACTCGACCGCCTGAAATCGAAGCTCGCCGCGAACGCCGGCGACGAACTGGTGCAGCAGGCCGTCGACCTCGGCGGTGTCAAGGTGCTGGCGGCGCAGCTCGACGGCGTCGACGCCAAGAGCCTGCGCGAAACCGCCGACAAGCTGCGCGACAAGCTGAAGTCCTGCGCGCTGGTGCTGGGCACCGTCGCCGACGGCAAGGTCAGCCTGATCGCCGCGGTGACGCCCGACGTCACCGCGAAAATCAAGGCCGGCGAACTGGTGAACTTCGTCGCCACCCAGGTCGGCGGCAAGGGCGGTGGCAAGCCGGATATGGCGATGGCGGGCGGCAGCGAGCCGGCCCAGTTGCCGGCAGCGCTGGCTGCGGTGCAGGCCTGGGCGCAAGCCAGGCTGGCCTGACCCGCGGGTACAGAATTTGCTAATTCAGCCGTAATAGTGCCTGGAAACATGACCCGTCAACACGGATAGCTGGTACCCATGAACTCGCTGGCAAATAAATTCGCCTCGCAACTCGCTCGCTTTTCGACCTCTTTTGGCAAACGGATCGATGACCCGCTGACCAACCTCAAGGTGGCCGCGCGCTGGGTCGAGAGCCTGCCAATCGGCGACGCGTTCAAATGCCAGCAAGCCATTCTCGGCGAGCTCAAGCGCTTCAACGAAAACTCGACGCAATACACGAAAGATCGTCTGGCCGTGCTGATGCTGCTGGACGAGAAGTCGCGCGACTTGCAAGACACGCTGGTGCGCCAATACCTGCGCAATCCGCGCATGTCGCGTCCGGTGGAAAGCCAGCTTTGGCATGCCGTTTACAGCCTGTACTGGGAAATTGCGCGCGGCTACCACGCCTTCGTGCTGCACTTCGCGGGTGCGGCGAGGCGAAGCCCGCACGAAAGCCGGATTCCGCTGCTCGCCCTGCGTGCCATCCTCGCCTTTGGCCAGTTACTGAAATGGCGCACGGTACGCTACCGGCCCGCAGGCGAAAAACTCTGGCTGCGCCTGCACAATCTGTACCGTATCGCCGAAACCGAAGGGTTTCATCGGCAGTCGCTGCGGGCTTACGCTGAAGACGCGTCCGACTGCAGCTGCGAAACGGCGTATCTGCATATCCTGATGCTGAATCTGGCCGACTCCGGCACGCTCTACCCCCGACAGTTGGATCTGCTCGACCGCTGGCTGTGCGGCTGGCACCGGATGATGCGGCTGGACGACCGTCTGGACACCCATGTCCACAATTTCGTGGTCGACCTGTCGTCCGATCACGGCCCCCGCCGCGTGCGCAAGCCCGATACCGACAAACCGCTACGTTTCTGGGCGACGGCCGATCTGCTGCAAAGGCTGCAGGAAACCCATCTTGCCCTGCGCGAAGGCGGCGCGCCTGCGCAACTGGGTTTGACGGAAAATGCCCGCACCGGCGAAAGCCTCGAACTGCTCGAGCACCTGCAGCGCCAGTGGTCTTTGCTGGCCACCCGCGAACAGCGGCGCGCACCGCGCGAACCGGTCAAGCGCCTGGTCGATGTCGCGCACGGGTTCGGCGCCATCGTCAATCAGATCAAGGCGTCCGAAGCGCCCGCCAGCGTGTCGCCGTACGGCACGGGATTCAACTACAGCGAGGCCGACGACGTGCAGGTATACGGTTTCATCACCGACCGCACACGCGAACGCATCTCGCAAATGCAGCCCCCGGCCAGCCCGAACGCGCCCGACGTCGAGCGCTGGGTGATACAGGACGAAAGCAAGTGCGGCTATGGCGCCACGGTCGAATCCCGCGACAAGGACTGGCTGCGCGTAGGCGCGTTGATCGGCATCAAATCGCACGACGCCGCTGCATGGCAGCTGGGCATCGTACGCCGCCTGTCGCGCCTCGACGACGACACCAGTTCGGTCGGCATCGAAACCCTGGCCGAAACGCCCGCACTGGTCATGCTGAACGGCGCCGCACCCGCCGGCTACACGGTGAACGGGCTCGACAACAGCGGCGCCAGCCTGCCGTATTCCAGCCTGTGGCTGACAAGCAGCGCCGGTGCCGACAGCGTGATTATCGACCCCGTCCATTTCACGCCCGGCAAGGTAGTGCAGATCCATGGCGTGCCGGAACGCAAGCTCGTTGCGCTGGGCAACCCGATCGAGCGCAGCGAAGGCTGGATGCGCGTTGCCGCCGAGCCGGTAAACAGCTGATCCCTAACCCGTACCGCAAACGCATCGCCCCGCCTGCGGCATGCGCAGTCCCGCCGGGCTGCCGCGGTTTAACTTTCACCGGCTCTCTGGCACAATCGTCGAAAACCCGACACGCGCACAACAATCCCTCTCTCCATCAGGAGCAGACGCGGTCGCGGCACCATTGGACCTGGAGGATATGTGTCCCGAACCAACAAACCTAGCTTGCTGATCGTCGACGACGATCCGCTGATTTCCGATACGCTGACCTATGTATTGAGCAAGGACTTCGACATCTCGGCCGCCGAGTCGCGCGCCCAGGTGAAAAGTCTGCTGATGCAGCTGGACGAGCCGCCGCAACTGGCTTTGGTGGATTTGGGCCTGCCGCCGCAACCGCACAAACCCGACGAAGGCTTTGCCTTGATCGCCGATCTGCTCGGCATCTCGCCCAGCATCAAGATCCTGGTGCTGTCCGGCCAGAGCGACGAGGCCAATGCGCGCCACGCGCGCGCGCTCGGCGCGATCGATTTCGTCGCCAAGCCGTGCGAACCCGAGCGGCTGAAATCCCTGCTGTTCAACGCGCTGCTGGTGCAGGACGCCGAGCGCAGCGCCGACAAGGCGCCCGCGCCGGCCAAGGATTCCGGCATTGTCGGCAGCAGCCCGGCGATGGACAAGCTGCGCCAGCAGATCAAGCAGTACGCGGCGGCGCCCTTCCCGGTGCTGATCGAAGGCGAGTCCGGCAGCGGCAAGGAGCGCGTCGCCTCCAGCCTGCACCAGTTGTCGCCACGCTCGCACAAACCCTATCTGGCGCTCAACTGCGCGGCGATCTCGCCGACGCTGGTCGAGCCCACCCTGTTCGGCTACGCCAAGGGCGCCTTCACCGGCGCCAACAGCGCGCGCGCCGGCTACTTCGAGGAAGCCGAGAACGGCACCCTGTTCCTCGACGAGATCGGCGAGTTGCCGCTGGAATTGCAGGCCAAGCTCCTTCGCGTGCTGGAAAACGGCGAATACCAGCGCGTCGGCGAAACCCAGCCGCGCTTTTCCAATGCCCGCGTGGTCACCGCCACCAACCGCGACCTGCGCGCCGAAATCAAGGCCGGGCGCTTCCGCGCCGACCTCTACCACCGGCTGTCGGTGTTCTCGATCGCGGTGCCGCCGCTGCGCGACATGGGGCAGGACAAGCTCACCCTGCTCGACTACTTCCGCGATTTCTACGCCCGCGAGGCCAAGACTCCGCCATTCCATCTCGACCCGCGCGCGCAGCAGATGTGGGAGGATTACCATTTCCCCGGCAACGTGCGCGAACTGCGCAACATCGCCATCCGGCTCACCACCAAATACCCCGGCATGGCGGTCAACGCCCAGCAACTGGAAGCCGAGCTCGACACCGACCAGGCCTTCCCGCAGGAAATCCCGCTCGCCAACGACAGCAAAGCGCTGATCGAACTGGCGCGCAAGCAACTACAGACGCTGGCCAATTTCAACCTGGACGTCACCCTGCGCCAGTGGGAAAAAGCCTATGTCGAGGCCGCGCTCAACATGACCCACGGCAATCTGTCGCAGGCCGCCAAGCTGCTCGGCATCAACCGCACCACGCTGTACAGCCGCATGCAGACGTACGGCAGCGAATAAGCGCCTGTGTATCTCGACTATTTCGGCCTGAAAGAAGCCCCCTTCCGCATCACGCCGAATACCGAGTACTGGTATGCCGGCGGCCAGCGCGGGGAAATGCTCGCCGCCCTGCTCTACGCCATCGGTCAGGGCGAAGGCATCATCAAGGTGGTGGGCGAAGTCGGCAGCGGTAAGACCATGCTGTGCCGCAAGCTGGCAGGGCAGCTGCCCGACAGCGTCGACAGCGTCTATCTCGGCAACCCTACGCTTGCGCCGGACGACATGCTGGCGGCGATTCTGGCCGATCTCGGAATCGAACCCCCCGAAAACGGCCGCCAGGCCCGCCTGGCGCAGCTGAATGCCGCGCTGCTGGCGCGCCATGCGGCAGGACGCCGCGTGGTGGTGTTCGTCGAAGAAGCGCAAGGCATCGCGCTCGACAACCTGGAGTTCCTGCGGCTGCTGACCAACCTGGAAACCGCCACCGACAAGCTGCTGCAGATCGTGCTGTTCGGCCAGCCCGAACTCGACGTGCAGCTGGCCGACCCGCGCATCCGCCAGCTGAAGGACCGCATCACCCTGGGTTTGAGCCTGTCGCCGCTGGCGGAGGCCGAGGTGGCCGATTACCTGCGCGCGCGGCTGGCGGTGGCCGGCTACCGCGGTCCCGATCTGTTTTCGCCTGCGCTGATCGCGCGCATGACGACGCTATCGGGCGGCCTGTCGCGCCGCATCAACGTGCTGGCGGACAAAACCCTGCTGGCGGCCTATGCCGGGCAGACCCATACGCTCACCCCGGCCCACCTGGATGCCGCGGCGGGCGACGCCGACATGCAGCCCCTCCCGCGGCGGCACGCCGGAATGCGCCGCTGGGCTTGGTTGAGTACCGGGCTTGCCGCCGCGCTGGGCTTGCTGGCATGGATTGCATGGCAGGCGCTGGCGCCTGCCGCTGCGCCCGCCCCTGCCCCCGCCGCGGCCGCCCAGAAGCCAGCCGCCACCGCATCCGTCGCCGAAATCACCGAACGGGCCCGGCAAACCCGGCTCTGGCTCGCTACCGCCGCGGCCGGCACCCATGTCATCCAGGTCGCATCGGCTAAAGAAGCCGGCGAGGCAGCCGTATTACTGGAGAGTTTGGACGCCGCCACCCCGCAACCGGTGCGGGTGCTGCACGGCTTGAGCCAGGGTACGCCCGCCTGGATGATTCTGGCAGGCGAATTTGCCGACCGCGACGCCGCCATGGCGGCGCTGCGCGCGCTGCCCGCCTCGCCGACCGGCGCGCCGTTTCTGCGCACGGTCGGCAAAATGCGCAGCGCAGTCTTGGGATGATGATGAACGCTGTGTTGAAACGCCCCGCACTGACGAGACTGATCCTGTCCAGCCTCGTGCTCTTGGGCGGCTGCGTGCCGCCCAAGGCGTTCGACACCTCGCCCGGCCACATCGCCCGGCCCACCCCGCCCGCCGCGCCGGCCACGCCGCCGCCCGCCCTGGTCAGGGCCGCGCCGGCGCTGTCCCCGCCCAAACCGAGCGCGCCGGTACCGACCTACACCGTGGTGGTCAACGACGTGCCGGTGAAGGACCTGCTGTTTTCCATCGCGCGCGACACCCAGTACAACATCGACCTGCATCCGGGCATCGCCGGGCGCGTTTCGCTCAACGCGGTACAGGAGCCGCTGCCCGCGATCCTCGACCGCATCGCGCGGCAGGCCGACCTGCGCTACGAAATGAACGGCCGCACCGTGTCGATCATGCCCGACACGCCCTACGTCAAGACCTATAGCGTCAATTATGTGAACGTCGCCCGCAACACCACCTCCAGCGTCGGGGTGGCGGCGCAGATCGCCAGCACTGGTGGCGGCAACATCGGCACAGGAGCCACGGGAACCAGCAGCACAGCGACCGGAAACTCCTCCACCACCACGGTGGCCAGCCAGTCCAACAACGACCTGTGGGCGGTGCTGGCCGACAACATCCGCATCATGCTCGCCGGTACCCGCGCGGTCACGCAAAGCAGCGAGGAACGCGCCGCTCGGCTGGATGCCGAAAAAGCCGAACGCGCCGAACGGGTGTCGCAGGCCGAGGCGGTCAGCAAGGCCGGCGCCGGTGCCGCCGGCCTGTTCACCGCCGCGTTTGCCAATCAACCGGCAAGCGACGGCAAAAACGATGTCGCGGTCAACCCGGTGGCCGGCACCATCAGCGTGCTGGGCACCGCCAAGCAGCAGGAACTGGTGCAGCAATACCTCGACCGCGTGATGCAGTCGGCGCAGCGCCAGGTGCTGATCGAGGCCACCATCGTCGAGGTCACGCTCAAGGACCAGTACCGCGCCGGTATCAACTGGCAAAGCCTGGTATCAGGTGCCACTGGATGGACTGTAAACACAGTAGGCGCAGGAGTCGGGGGATCCAATCTGGCCAACGCACTGTCGCCATTCCTCAATATTGCCTACACCAACAACGACAAATGGGATTTCAAGGCGACGATTGACCTACTGGAGTCCTATGGCAACACCAAAGTGTTGTCGAGCCCCAAGTTGATGGCGCTGAACAACCAGACCGCGCTGCTCAAGGTGGTCAACAATCTGGTTTATTTTTCCATTGATGTCGCCCAGGGCACCGTTACCGCCTCCGGGCTTGTACTGCCCTCAACCGTCAAAACCGAAGCGCACACGGTTCCCGTAGGCGTGGTCATGAGCGTGACCCCGCAGGTTGGCGAGAATGGCTTGGTCTCCCTGACAGTACGCCCTACCATCACCCGCAAGGTGGGCGATGTGGAAGATCCCAGCCCACTGTTGAAGCAGGGCGGCCTCAACATCAGCAACAAAGTCCCGGTTATCCAGGTGCGTGAAATGGAATCGCTCCTGCAAATCCGCAGCGGCCAGACCGTGATCCTGGGCGGCCTGATCCAGGACGACAGCAACAACGCGCGCGACGGCATCCCCGGTTTGTCTCGGCCGGAAGGCATCGGTGCCGTATTCGGCCAGCACGAGCGGATCAACAGCCAGACCGAGCTGGTGATCTTCCTGCGCCCCATCGTGGTGTCCAACCCCACGCTGGAAAGCGATGAACTGCGTCAATTTCAACGCCTGCTCCCCAGCAGCGCGCGGAGCAGCCCTTGAGCCTGCTGCTCAAAGCGCTGAAACAGGCCGAAGTTGCCAACGGGGCCAAGCCCGATTCCGGCAACCGGATCGAGGGCGACCTCGAACTGGAGCCCCTGACCCCGCCCGGCACAGCCCAGGCGCGCGAATGGGTGGAACCGCCCGGCCTGCTGTTCGGCAGCGGCGCAGGCGCGCCCAAGCCGCGCCGCGTGCGCGATTTCCGCTGGCCGCAACTCTCGCTGGTGCCGCTCACCGCCCTGCTGGCCGCGTTGATCGCACTCGGCTACGGCTTGTATCTCTACTTCGCCCTGCAGCCGCCGGCCGCGTCCAGCCTCGCGCCGGAAAACGTCGCAACGCCCGCCGCCGCGCCCGTCGGCCCCGCCCCGCTCGAACTCGAATCGGAACCCGCATCCGCCGCGCTGCCCGGCGTGCCGCCGCCCCCGCCCGCCCCCGCGCCTGCCGCAATACCCGCTGCCGTCGCGGCCCGGCCCGCTGCCGCCCATACCCCCGGCACGCACCCCGCCGCCAGCCCGGCACGCGCCCCGACCCCGCCGGCAGCGGCGCCGCTGCTGTTCCAGCCCGACACGCAAGCGACTTTGCTCGGCCAAGCCTACGCGGCCTACCAGCGCGGCGCGCTGGCCGAGGCGCAACGGCTCTACGCCCAGGCCGCCGCCCACCGACGCAGCGTGGACGCCTTGCTGGGGCTGGCGGCAATCGCCAGCGTCCAGGACCGCGACGCCGATGCGCAACGCCTGTATCGCGAGGTGCTCGATCTCGATCCGCGCAATGCCGCCGCCCAGGGCGCCCTGCTCGACCTGCTCGGCAACACCGACGGCAGTGCCGCCGAAAGCCGCCTGAAAATGCTGATCGAACGCGACCCCAGCCCGCATCTCCACCAGACCCTCGGCAACCTCTACGCCGGACAGGCGCGCTGGAACGACGCGCAGGCCGCCTACTTCGAGGCGTATCGCGGCGCGCCCGGCAACGCCGATTACGCCTACAACCTGGCGGTCAGTCTCGACCAGCTGCAGCAGTTTGCGGCGGCCCTCACCTATTACGAAAAAGCGCTTGCGGGCGGCGGCGCGCACCGCTTCAACCGCGCCCAGGCCGAAGCGCGCGTACAGCAACTGAAGCCGGTCCGCTGAGTTTTCCCGCCATGGAAAGACGCAAGAAACTCCGCATGGGCGAAACCCTGGTCACCCAGGGGCTCATTACCGTCGACCAGTTGCGCATCGGGCTCAAGGAGCAGAAGGCGACCGGCCTGCCGATCGGCCGCCAGCTGGTCGCCTTGGGCTTCATCACCGAGGCGGTGCTGCGCGACCAGCTCGCCAACGCGCTCGGCAGCCAGGGCATCGACCTCGCCCAGGTGGTGGCCGACCCCGAAGCGCTGCAGCTGGTGCCGGAGGAATTCGCCCGCCGCCACCACCTGCTGCCGATCGCCCACGATGCGGCGAGGAACGTGCTGACGCTGGCGACCACCGACATGTTCAATGTGGTCGCGCTCGACCAGCTGAAAGCCGCGCTCGGCGGCCAGCTCGAAATCGACACCCTGCTGGCGGGCGAGGCGCAGCTGCTCGAATGCATCGACAAGTTCTATGGCTTCGACCTCTCGCTCGACGGCATCCTGCGCGAGATCGAAACCGGCGAGGTCGACTACGCCAGCCTCAACCCCGACACCGAGGAATACACCCAGCCGGTGGTGCGGCTGGTCGGCGCACTGCTGACCGATGCAGTGAAGCGCGAATCCTCCGACATCCACTTCGAGCCCGAGCACGCCTTTCTGCGCATCCGCTACCGCATCGACGGTGTGCTGGAGCAGATCCGCAGCCTGCACAAGACCTACTGGCCGGGCATCCTGGTGCGCCTGAAGGTGCTGTCGGGGATGAACATTGCGGAAACGCGCGCGCCGCAGGACGGCCGCATGTCGCTGACGCTGAACGGCCGCCCGATCGACTTTCGCGTCTCCAGCCAGCCCGGCATCCACGGCGAGAACCTGGTGCTGCGCATCCTCGACCGCGAAAAATCCATCATGCCGCTGGAGCAGATGGGCTTCACCGCCGACGCCCTGCGCGAACTGCAGCTGATGATGGCGCGCCCCGAGGGAATTCTTGTGGTGACGGGGCCGACCGGCTCCGGCAAGACCACCACGCTGTACTCGATGCTGTCGCATCTCAACAACGAGACCGTCAACATCATGACGCTGGAAGACCCGGTCGAATACCCGGTCACGCTGATGCGCCAGAGCTCGGTCAACGAGACGCTGAAGCTCGATTTCGCCAACGGCATCCGCTCGATCATGCGGCAGGACCCGGACATCATCCTGGTCGGCGAAATCCGCGACAAGGACACCGCCGAGATGGCCTTCCGCGCCGCCATGACCGGCCACCAGGTGTTCACCACCCTGCACACCAACTCGGCGCTGGGCGTGTTCCCGCGCCTGATGGACATCGGCATCCAGCCCGGCATCCTCGCCGGCAACATCATCGGCGTCATCGCCCAGCGCCTGGTGCGCAAACTGTGCCCGCACTGCAAGGAGGCCTACACGCCGGACGAAGACGAAGCGCGCATCCTCGGCGCCGACCCCGCCCGGCCGCCGCAGATCTATCGCGCCGCCGGCTGCCCGGCCTGCAGCCACAAAGGCTACCGCGGGCGGCTGGCCCTGATCGAACTGTTGCGGATGGATCCCGAACTGGACGAACGGGTGGCCAACCACGCGCCGCTGCACGAAATCCGCCGCGCGGCCTTCGAGCATGGCTATCACCCGCTGGCGGAAGACGGCATCAAGCGGGTGCTGGACGGCGTCACCTCGCTGGCGGAAGTGGCGCGGGTGGTGGATTTGACGGGGCGGGTGTGAGGATGGAGCTCGGGTTATTTCTGGCATCTGCGGATTTGCTGAGGCTTCACGTTTCGCCTGCGGGCGAGTCACTTTCTTTTGCGTGGCCAAAAGAAAGTAACCAAAGAAAAGGCCACCCCTGGCGTGTCGGCCTTCGGCTCCCCTGCGATGCTCGCCGGCCGGGGCGGTGCGGGAACTCGCCCTGGCGGGCTCAGACACCCCGCACCTTTTCCCCCCGTCCGGCTGCGCTTCTCGGCGACACACAAGGGGCCTTCTTGCATCCGCCAGTGCTTGGCGAAGAGACGGCATTACGCGTGAGCGGTACCGGGGGGGGTTCCCCTTCAGCGCTGCCGATTTGGCGTGGGCGGGCGGGAAAAAAGCGGAACCGTGTCCGAGCTCCGCAGCAAGGCACGTTTTGTGTGCCTTGCCAGGGCGAGTTGGTGGAGCGCCCGCCCGTGCGCGCCAAATCGGGAACCCGGCGGTCAACGACGTCGACCTCGAACTGCGCCTGAAGCGCATGGGGCTCGACCTCATCACGCTTTCCGAGCTTTCGCGCCAATACGCCCCCAGCGGCCGCGAGCGCGTCACCCGCCGCGACCTGGTCACCTTCTGCATCCACATGCGCTACATCACCCGCGCCGGGATTCCGCTGCTCGAAGGCCTGCGCGACCTGCGCGACAGCATGGAAAAACGCGGCTTTCGCGATGTGCTGACCGCGCTGCTGGAAGACCTGGAGGGCGGCAAGGTGTTGTCGCAGGCGCTGGCTGCGCACCCGGCGGTGTTCGGCGCGGTGTTCGTCCACAGCGTGCGCGCGGGCGAGCAGACCGGTCTGCTGGATGCGGTGTTCGAGCGCCTGGCCGAATCGCTGAAATGGCAGGAAGAAGTCGCCGCCAAGGCCAAGCGGCTGATGATCTATCCGGCGCTGGTGCTGGCAGTGGTCGGCGCAGCCATCCTTTTTTTGCTGATCTATCTGGTGCCGCAGGTGCTCTCCCTGGTCGAGACCATGGGCGTGGCCCTGCCGCTGCCGACGCTGATCCTGATGGCGGTATCGAGTGCATTGCGTTCGTACTGGCTGGTCATGCTGCTGCTGGCGCTGGCGCTGGGAGTCGGGCTGCCGCTATGGGCAAGCAAGAGCGAGGCGGGGCGCGACTGGTGGGACCGCACCCAGTTGCGGCTGCCGATCCTCGGGCCGATCGTGCAGAAGATCGTGCTGTCGCGCTTCACCAACACCCTGGCGATGATGTACCGCTCGGGGGTGACGGTGCTCGATGCATTGCGCGCGGGCGAGATGGTCGCCGGCAACCGGGTGATCGCCGGCGGCATCCGCCGCGCCGCGCAGCAGATTGCCGATGGCCGCGGCCTGTCCGAAAGTTTCCAGTCGCTGGCGCTGTTCCCGCCGCTGGTGATCCGCATGCTGCGCGTGGGCGAGACCACCGGCGCGCTCGACGAAGCGCTCGACAACGTGACGTATTTTTATAACCGCGAAGGAAGCGCTGAACAATTCACTTTTGAGTACGTTTCAACGCGTTCCTGGATAAACGAACCGTCAAGCCGCCGGTTTTTCTGGTTATTCGGTGGATGTT
>NCIH01000039.1:0-22906 GCA_002281975.1 Hydrogenophilales bacterium 17-64-11
GCTGTTCATCCGGTTGGCCCTCTGAGAGTACTGAAGCTTCGAGAACTCCAGTTTCCCAGATCCTTCCGGGTGAACAACCTATTGAAACATCACACCTAGCGCATCGGCCATGTTGATCACCAGCTCCTCGAAAAACGCCGTGCCGGTGCTGGCGGAGACGCCGGCGGCGATTTTGATCACGGTGGCCTGAATCCGGTCCTGCTCGCGGCGGCTGCGCAGCATGGCGATGCCGAAAGCCAGGTCGCCGGTCAATTCCTGCAACAGGCGCATTTCGTCGGTGCCGATGTGGGCCACTTCGGGCGCGAACAGGGTGAAAATCCCATAGGTGCGCTGTGCATCGTGCAGCGGCAGCACCACCAGGCTGCGATAGCCGTGGCGCAATGCGGCATCGAGCCACGGCTGGAAGCCGGGATCGCGCGTCAGATCCTCGATGATCACGACCTCCCCGCTGCGCAAGGCCTGCCCCACCGGGCCGCGCCCGGTCGGCTTGTCTGCGGACCAGCTGAGCTGGATGCCGTGCAGATAGCTTGCGCCATCGCCGGCATGGGCCATGGGGCGCACCGATTGCGCGGCATCCTCCTGCGCAAAGCCCACCCAGGCCATGCGATAGCCCCCCACGTCGACGGCGATGCGGCAGATCTCGTGCAGCAGTTCGCTTTCGTCGGTGGCGCGAATCAGGGCTTCATTGCAGGCGCTGCGTACGTGCAGCGCGCGGTTGAGGCGGGCGAGCTCCAGTTCGGCTTCCTTGCGGGTGGTGAGATTGGCCATCCCGCCGATCATGCGGATCGCCCGCCCGCTGTTGTCGCGAATCACCGAGCCGCGATCCAGCACATAGGCATAGCGGCCGTCCTGATGCTGGAAGCGGTATTCGGCGGACCAGCTTTCCTTGCCTGAATCGATCGCCTGATGGATGTCCCGCACCACGCGTTCATGGTCATCCGGGTGGATGCGGCGCGCCCAGGCTAGACTGTCCGCCGGCAGGTCGGCGGACGTGTAGCCAAACACGCTTTGCATGCCTTCGTTCCACCAGATGCGATCGGAAACCAGGTCCCAGTCCCAGATGGTGTCGGTGGTGGTGCGGGCGACGCTTTTGAATCGCTGCTCGCTTTTATGCAGCGCCTGCTGGGCCTGCTTGCGCTCGGTGATGTCGCGCCCTGCCGCCACCCAGTGGGTGTAGCGGCCGGCGGCGTCGGCAACCGGGGCGATGTCGAACTCGATCCAGATGGCTTCGCCGCTCTTGGCGTAGTTGACGAGTTCGCTGCGCAGCGGTTTCCATTTCCCCAGCGCCTGGCGGATGCGTTCCAGTTCGGCAGGGGCGGTCAGCGGACCCTGCAGGAAACGCGGCGATTTCCCCAGCACGTCCTCGCGCCGATAGCCGGTGAGGCGCTCAAACGCATCGTTGACGAACGCGATGCGCAGGCCCGGATCGTCGATGGGTCCGGCCTCGGCAATGAGAACGATATCGTTCAGGTGCGCAATGCCGGATTCCAGCAGGTCAGGCTGCCGTCCCGCTTGATTGCGTTCGCCGGGTCCGCCGGCGCTCTGCCCGGCGATCTTCAGCAGGATTTCATGAAAATCCGCGAGCATCGCGGCACGTCCCCACCCGCCGGCGTCAAGCGCAAGCACCATCTCGGCGGAGCGGCCCTGAAACGTCAACGGCTGCGAAACGAGATGCAGCGACGACGTCTGCCCGGCTTGCCGCCGGGTGGCGGCAGGCCGGGCCGCTTCAGGTCGTGCGCGGGGAGCGTCGACCGGGCAGATGTCGCGGGTTGTCAGGTCCAGAAAGTCGGCGCGGGAATAGCCGTAATACGCCACCGCTGCATCGTTCACTGCCAGAAACCGCAGGGTTTCCAGGTCGTAAATCCACATCGGCTGTGGATGGAGGTCAAAGGCTTCGGGCGTGTGCATAAGGAGCGGTCGACGGGTTTCCCGGGGCGCGCAGCGGGGCGTCAGGCACGCATGCCTAATGACGACCGTGCGGCGCCGGGCCGCGAAGAAGCGGCGGACCTGAACGCGGATCGAGTATGTAAATACCGGCTTTACGGTCATTCTTCCCGCAAACTTGAAGTTCCCGGATCGCCGCCGCATCGCGGCACCGAAGCGTCGGCGCGGCTGTGGTATCTTCGTCCGCTGGAAGAAGGGGGTCATGCGTGCTCAAGAAACAGTGGCCGGCGTTTGTGCTGGCGTTCGTATTGCCGCTGCTGGCGGTGTTCTGGTGGTGGGGCGGGTTCAACGCCGTCAGCGTGACGGAAACCGACGCCGGGCCTTATCGCTACGCGTATCTGGATTACGAAGGCCCGATCAGCGACATGCGCAAATCGCAGCGCGCGGCGCTGGACAAATTCACCGCTGCCAAGGTGGCGGCGGGCGACACCATCAGCGTGATCCTCACCGACCCGCGTGCCGCCAACGGCAAGGTGCGCGCGCAGTTGGGCTATACCCTGGCCGACGCCGCCCCGGTCCCCGATGGGCTGAAGGAAGGCCGCATCGAGCGCCGTCCGGTCTATGCGGCCCAGGTGCAGGCGGCGGTCCTGCTGGCGCCGTCCAAGGCCTATCAGGCGCTGTCCGACACGCTGGCGCCGCGCGGACAGGCCATCGCCATGCCGACGGTCGAACTGTATCGCCCGGCGGGGCAGGCAAACCGGATCGGCACCTTTACCCTGGAGATGAATCGCTGATGGCTTTCTTCTCCGTCCTTGCCGCCGTCATCCTCGAACACCTGCGTCCGCTGCGGCGGCCGTTGCCGCACTACCGGCACTATTCCCGCTTCACCCAGTGGCTGGAGCGCCGCTTCAATGCGGGTGAATACAGCCACGGCGCCATCGCCTGGACGCTGGCGGTGCTGCCGCCGCTGGTCGCGGTGTGGCTGATTTTCATCGTGCTCGACGGCATCAGCCCGTTCCTCGGCTGGGTATGGAATGTGGCCGTGCTGTATCTCACCCTCGGGTTCAAGTACTACAGCGACGACGCCGAGCAGATTGCGCGCCTGCTGCGCGCAGGCGATCTCGAGGGCGCGCGCGCGCGCCTCGACGCCTGGCGCGGCGGCGATGCCAGCCATTTCAGCGCCGATGAAGTGGCCCGGGTCACCATCGAGCAGGTCACGGCGGCGAGCCACCGCCAGATGTTCGGCGTGCTGTTCTGGTTCGTGCTGCTGGTGCCGCTGGGCCCGGCCGGCGCGGTGCTGTTCCGTGCCGCTTCGATTCTGGCGCGGCGCTGGACCGCGGCCCAGGGACGCTTCGGCGCGTACGCGCAGCGCGCCTTTCATGTCGTCAACTGGCTGCCCGCGCGACTGACCGCGCTGACCTACGCCATCGCCGGCAATTTCGAGGACGCCACCTATTGCTGGCGCACCCAGGCAGCCGCCTGGCCGGAGCCGGAAGAGGGCGTGGTGCTTGCCGCCGGCGCCGGCGCCATGGGCGTGCGGCTGGGGCAGAGCCTCAGCGTGGGGGGCGACACGGTATGGCGGCCCGAACTCGGCACCGGCCAGGCGGCCGATGCCGACTACATCGACAGCGCGGTCAGCATGATCTGGCGCGGGCTGGTGATCTGGCTGGCGGCAGGGCTGCTGATCGTCATCGCAGGCTGGGTGGCGTAAGGCTCCATGCTCAACGCGCTATGGGTCGGCTTCTTTCTCGCCGCCTTCCTGATTGCGTTGTTCAAACTGGTTTTTCTCGGCGACGCCGACATCTTCGCCGCGCTGGTGAAGGCCCTGTTCGACAGCAGCAAGACCGCGTTTGAAATCGCGCTCGGCCTCACCGGGGTGATGGCGCTGTGGCTGGGGGTGATGAAGATCGGCGAGCGCGCCGGCATGCTCGAGTTGCTGACGCGCGGCCTGGCGCCGCTGTTCAGGCGGCTGTTCCCCGAGGTGCCGCCCAACCACCCCGCGCTCGGCGCGATGACCATGAACATGGGCGCCAACATGCTGGGGCTGGACAATGCGGCGACGCCGCTCGGCATCAAGGCGATGCAGGAACTGCAAACGCTCAATCCTTCGAAGGACACCGCGAGCGACGCGCAGATCCTCTTTCTCGTCATCAATACCGCGTCGGTCACGCTGCTGCCGGTCACCATCTTCACCTACCGCGCGCAGCTTGGCGCCGCCGACCCGACGGACGTGTTCGTTCCGCTTTTGATCACCACCTACATCGGCACCCTGGTCGGCCTGTTCGTCACCGGTTTCTTCCAGAAGCTGCATCTGTGGAATCGCGTCACGCTGGCGTATCTCGGCGGCGCCACCGCACTGATCGGCGGCATGGTCGCGTATTTCGGCAGCCTCGATGCCGCCGCGATGACGCGGCAGTCCTCGATACTGAGCAACGTGCTGCTGTTCGGCATCGTCGCCGCCTTCCTGCTGATGGCGGTGCGCCGTCGCGTCAATGCCTACGAGGCCTTCGTCGAGGGCGCCAAGGAAGGCTTCCACACGGCGGTCACCATCATTCCGTATCTCGTCGCCATGCTGGTGGCGATAGCCGTGTTCCGCGCCAGCGGCGCGCTCGACCTGTTGATGGGCGCGATGCGCAACCTCGTCCTCGGGCTGGGCTTCGACGCGCGCTGGATCGACGGCCTGCCGACCGCGCTGATGAAGCCGTTTTCCGGCAGCGGCGCGCGTGCCATGATGATCGATACCATGCAGACCCACGGCGCCGATTCGTTCGCCGGACGGCTCGCCTCCATCGTGCAGGGCAGCACCGAGACCACCTTCTACGTGCTGGCGGTGTACTTCGGCGCGGTCGGCGTCCGCCGCGTGCGCCACGCCGTCGCCTGCGGGCTGATCGCCGACGTCGCCGGCATCCTCGCCGCCATCGGCATGGCCTACCTGTTTTTTGGCGCAGTCGCATGAAAACCTACGACACCCTCGCCGCGGTCGACCTCGGCTCCAACTCCTTCCGCCTCGAAGTCGCGCGGGTGGCGGGGGATCAGTTGTATCCGCTCGATTCCCTGAAGGAGACGGTGCGCCTGGCAGGCGGCCTGACGGAAGACAAGACGCTCGACGAGGCCACCCAGGCGCGCGCGCTGGCCTGCCTGCAGCGCTTTGGCGAGCGCCTGCGCGGCCTCTCGCCGGAGGCGATCCGCTGCGTCGGCACCTCGGCCCTGCGGGTGGCGAAGAACGCCGAGGAATTCATTCCCAAGGCCGAGGCCGCGCTCGGTCACCCGATCGAGATCGTCGCCGGGCGCGAGGAAGCGCGGCTGATCTACCTCGGCGTCGCGCATTCGCTGCCGGCCTCGCCCGACCGGCGGCTGGTGGTCGATATCGGCGGCGGCTCCACCGAAGTCATCATCGGCCATGGCCTGAAGCCGCACGAGCGCGAAAGCCTGCACATGGGCTGCGTCAATTTCTCGCAGCGTTTCTTTGCCGGCGGCGTCATCGACAAGGCCGCGCTGAAGGCCGCCGAGATGAGCGCGCGCGTCGAGGTCGAGCGCATCGCCCGGGAGTTTTCCCGAGGCAACTGGCAGCAGGCGGTGGGCTCCAGCGGAACCGCGCGCGCGCTGCGCGAAATCATCGAGCAGAGCGGCTGGTCGGCATGCGGCATCACCGCCGACGGCCTCGCCCGGCTGCGCTGCCAATTCATCAAGGCAGGGCATGTCGACGCGCTCGATCTGCCCGGCCTGTCGCGCGACCGCCGCCCGGTGATCGCCGGCGGCTTTGCCATCATGGCGGGGCTGTTCGCCGAACTTGACATCGAGCGGATGGACGTCGCCGAAACCGCCATGCGCGAAGGCATTCTGTACGACCTGCTGGGCCGCTTCCACAAGCAGGACATGCGCGAGGCGACGGTGGACGAATTCATGCGCCGTTACCACATCGACACCCGGCAGGCCGAACGCGTCAAGCAGGTGGCGCTGAAACTGCTGGCAGCCAGCGGCGGCGGCGATGAAAACGACGTGCGCTTTCTCGACTGGGCCGCGCGGCTGCACGAGATCGGGCTCATGGTGTCGCACGGCGGCTACCATCGCCATTCCGGCTACATCCTGGAAAACGCCGACATGCCCGGCTTCTCGCGCACCGAGCAGGCGCGCCTGGCGCTGCTGGCGCGCGCCCAGCGCGGTGCGCTGGGCAAACTGCCGGAATTCGCCGCCGCGGCTGTGCCGGACAACGACCGTCTGCTGGTGTGGCTGCTGCGCCAAGCCGTCATCCTGTGCCGCAGCCGTGCCGAACCGCATCTGTCCGATGCGACCGTCGAAGCCGGCAGCAAGCGCATCCGTCTGGGCCTGCCCGCAGGCTGGCTGGAGCGCCGCCCTTTGACTCAGCGCGCACTGGAGGAAGAGGCGGTGCATTGGCATGCGGTGGGGACGAAATACGCGTTCGGCTAAAAATCCGTTCAGCCGTCATCACGCATTCGGCATATCGATAGTCCGGGTCAACCGCAGCGTTTTCCCGCTTCCCGCCCTGTCTTGTTCTGCATGCCGCGCAGCGCGCAAGCGGGGCGGATCAGCCACGGGCATGGCTCGCCGGGCCATGAATATGACGGCTGGATTTTTTGTGTCTGCTGCCGCTGATCGTCAATCCGAATATAAATATATCGACATATTCGATATATAAGATACAAAAATATCGTTTGTCGAATAGTTCCCGAATACCTACTCTGGCGCCTTCATGGTTGTCAGAAAAAGGGAGCCCATCGATGCAAAAAGAAGACGCCCTGGTCCTTGAGCCAGCGGGAAATACCCTGACCCGGCAGGACTCGCCCGCGATCCTCCGCGACCTCACGGCCGAAGCCGGCATTTCGATCAACGGCGACGCCCCATGGGATATCCAGGTATTCGACGACGATGCCTATCGGCTCATCCTGACGAAAGGTTCGCTCGGTTTCGGCGAAGCCTATATGGACGGGATGTGGGAATGCGACCGCTTGGACCAGCTCTTCCATCGCCTGCTGAGCAGCCATGCCGAAGAAAAGATCGACAGATGGTCGCGGCTGCGCCTGCTGGGCGAAATCCTGCGCCACAGCCTGTTCAATCTGCAATCCAGCCAGCGCGCCTTCCAGGTGGGGGAGCAGCACTACGACATCGGCAACGACGTGTTCGAGGCCATGCTCGACCCCAGCATGAGCTACTCCTGCGGCTATTGGCACAACGCAACCGGGCTGGCGGACGCGCAACAGAAAAAGCTCGACATGATCTGCCGCAAGCTGGAATTGCAGCCCGGCGAGCGCTTGCTCGAAATCGGCTGCGGATGGGGCGGGCTGGCGCATTTTGCCGCGCAGAACTACGGCGTCGAGGTGGTCGGCATCACCGTCTCGAAAGAGCAGCAGAAGCTGGCCCGCAAGCGTTGCGCCGGCCTGCCGGTGGCGATCGAGCTGATGGACTACCGGGATCTCGCTGAAAAATTCGACAAGATCGTTTCGGTCGGCATGTTCGAACACGTCGGCCCGAAAAACTACGCGACCTATTTCGATACGGTCCATCGCGCGCTCAAGGATGACGGCCTGTTCCTGCTGCACACCATCGGCAACTCCGTCACTTCGCCCAAGACCGACGCGTGGATCGACAAATACATCTTCCCGAACGGCAAGCTGCCATCGGCCAAAGAGATTGCGTCGGTCCTGGAACGCCGCTTCCTGATTGAGGACTGGCATAACTTCGGCCCGGACTACGACCGCACCCTGATGGCCTGGTGGGACAACTTCGAGCAGGCCTGGCCCGGCCTGCAGGAAAAATACGGCGAACGTTTTTACCGCATGTGGAAATACTACCTGATGAGTTGTGCGGGCTTCTTCCGCTCTCGCCAGGGACAACTCTGGCAGCTGGTCCTGAGCAAGACGGAAAGAGAGCAGGTGTACCGCTCGGTACGCTGAGGCGCACGGAGAACAATGCGCCAGCGCGATCCGGCCCGGCGCAACCGTAACCGCGACGCCTTCGAGCGGCGGCGCAATTCAATGCAGATCAAGAAAGGAGGGGGCGCATGAAGCTTCCTACCCATTACATCCGCCTCGTCGAAGGGCAGGCGCTCAATCATGGCACTCCCTGGCTGGTGTACGGCAGTCTGACCAGGGATGAGACGTTCACCGCCATCGACGGGCGCAAGTATCCGGCGAGCATGGCTGTGCCGATCAATCAGCCCAATGAGCCCGCCAGCGAGGCCACGCAGAATCCCTCCCGGGAATGACCGGCGTACGCCAAGCCGCGATGAACTCGCCCCGATGCGCGGCGTGCGTCTGCGGACGCACCGAATCGAGGCGTCGGGTCACAGGCCCAATTCAAGGTCGGTTGCGCTGTGCCGGTACTTGTCCTGCGGCGGCCATGGCCGGCCGCGCCAGTCGGGTTCAAACGTAAAGGACGACTGCCTGCGGCCAGGAAGCAACGCGCCGTTGCCCGCTCCCTTGGCGTAGTCGTAGTAGAGCTTGATCACTTCTTCCCTGGCCACCTGCTGCGCAGCCGGATGTGAGACGCAGGCGTCAATCCACTTGCGCACGCGCGCGTACCGGTCATCGCCGGGCAGCTCGAAGCCTTCGTAATATTCCAGTAGCCAGAAACGCTGGAAGAACGGCGTGAACACGGTTTCCGCCCAGCCGAATTCCTCGAACAGAAACGGGCCGGCCGGCGCATGCTCCAGCAGAAAGTCGTCCAGTTGCGCATACTGCTTCAGCATGCCTTCCCGCAGGGCTTCGCGGCGCGCGGGGTCCTGATTCATCAGCCAGCCGTAGCCGAGGGAGAAGAAATCGCCGTCCATCCGCGTCAGCATGTTCTCCACCGCGCGCCGGTAAGGATCGCGCTGGGCAACCGGACGTTCCGGGTAAATATCCTCAAAGTACTGCAGAATCACCAGGCTTTCCTTGATGACCTGCCCGCCGGCGGTCTCCAGCACCGGCAGCGCCGTCGTACCGCGGGTTTTTTGCAGCAGCCAGTCGGGCCGCGGGCGGGTGATGTCGATCGTTTGGAAGTCGACTTCGTCCCGGCGGCCTTTCAGCGTCAGCAGGATGTCCAGTCGCTGGCAAAAAGGGCAGACGGGGATGTGATAGATGGTCGGACGGTTCATGGCTGCAGTGTGGGGAGAGGTTGGCTGGGGGTTGGCTGTATCAAATGCAATTTTGTGCCCGCATTGCCGGATGGGCATTCCATCGACGGGCGCTGCTGTCGCAACGATTCTACCCGGCGCCCAGAACTTCAGCCAGAAATGGGCCATCGTTCCCCGTCCCTGAAAAGGCCGGGGTCGTGGGGCGCCGGGGAAAAATATTCATTACTGCCTATACTGCTTTTCAGGTCTGGATATTTTGCGGGGGGGACATGTCGAGAGCATCCCAACTGGTGAAACTGCCCGGCACTGTGGCCGCCGGCCTCTACTCCCGAAAGGGTTTCCTGGAAGAGTTCGAGGGGACATTGACCCAGGCCGAAGCGGCAGAAATGGCGAACCTGTGCGCGGCCATTACGCTGACCATGGAAATGCAGGGCCGCCTGCTGGGCCGCCTGGCCGATCAATCGGGATGGGATGACTGCTATGGCTAGGTGACGTGGGGGCCTGAAATGTCCATCGTCGCGATTCACGACAGCATGTGCATCGTGCAGGGAGGACAGACCTCATTCAATCAGGTGGTCAAGGCCATGACGGAGTCGGCGGGCACTGAACCGATCAAACCGGGCGGAAAAGGAGAGCCAAATGCCGACATTGGATGAGTTGATGTCTTTGCCGGGGGTATATGGCGCGATCGAGTTTTCCTGCACTGGCGAGCTGGGCCAAATGCGCGGCGATGTGGAGCGGGATTTTGCGGAGCTTATTGCGCAGATGTGTGCCGCCAACATGGCGATTTACCGGATGCAGGCGACAGGATGGACGAAATTGACGGGGCAGCAAGGATTTCTGCCCGAACGCGGTTTCGCCTTCGTGACCCTGGATCATGTGGTGATGGGCATGAACGGCAACGCGGTTCTGGCGCACGGCAAGGATTTCGATTACGACGCGGCTTACCGGCGCTTCAATGCCGCCGTCTGAGCCTCGCGCCCGCAAAAGGAGAATCGCATCATGCCGGATTTGGAGAGCCTGACGGCGCTCAAGGGGGTCGTTGCCGCGCTGCGTTTCCATGACGACGGGACGCTCGCGGAGGCCGCCGGCCACGTGGATCAGGTCGACCTGCAACTGGCGGCCGAGTTGTGTTACGCGAATGGCCGCATCATGCACCATGGCAGCGATATGCTCGCGACCCTTTCCGGCACGGGAGGCTGGCCGCCGCGGGGCTGGATGATGGTGGGCGACGAACTGTCCGTGTGCGCAGTTGCGGAAGTGGCCTGTTTTGTTCGCAATCGCGAGGCGTCTTTCAACGAAGTGTTCCGCGGCCTGACGGAAGCTTCCAGGACGTAAGCCGGCCGGCGCTTATGCGGCATGCGTTCGATTGCGGCCCAACGCCTTGGACTTGTATAGGGCCTGGTCCGCCCTGGTCAACAAGGCATCCAGGGAGTCATCCTCGTCCAGCCATTCCGAAATGCCGATACTGACCGACCAGGCAATGGGCTGGCTTTGCCTGCCCGCTTCATGGAAGCGATTCGCAACAAGCAAGGCCTGTTCAAGATCGGTGTCGGGGAGAATGGCCATGAATTCATCTCCCCCGAAGCGCGTGAGTTGGTCCGATCCCCGAAGCGAGGCTTTGGTCTTCTTCGAGAAGTCGACCAGGATCCTGTCGCCCTCGATATGGCCGTGCGTGTCGTTGATATCCTTGAAGTTGTCCAGATCAAAAAGCATGATCGACAGCTTGCTGCCATGGCGCGTGGCGCGGGCGGTTTCCCGTTGGAGTTCTTCAATGGCCGCGTTCTTGTTGAGGCACTGGGTCAGACCATCGTGGCGGCTGGTGAATTCCAGATCCTGCCGCAGCTTCTCGGCAGCGAGCATAATGAAACCGATCGTTCCGAGCGGAATCGTGATGGCAGGTATCGCGATATAGACAAGCTGCGAGGCCGAGGCGTCGAAAAGGCCGGCAGGCGGATCGAAGCCGAGGGCCAGGGCGCCCAGGCGCACGATTCGCGACCCGATCATGATGGTCAGCGAGAAGACCAGCACATGGCGCCCCAAGGTTCCGGGCAATGCCTTCAGGGCAAGAATCAGCTGGTCCAGAACGACGGCAAGCGTGAACAAAACCTGGGTCGCAATGCGCACCCGGATATCGGGCTGAACGTACGTGAACCAGGCAAACAAGGCGACGTACGCAAACACGAACAGGAACAGTAGTGCGCGGTCGAATCTCGGCGGCGTTCCCGAAAATTTCCGGGTGCCGACGTTCATCACCATGAGGGCGATCAAAAGCATCAGGTTGGGCAGCACGATGCTGAACAGATCCGGGATGCGGCCGCGCGCGATGAAGAGCGGAAAGCACAGTGCGATGACGAGCGCGGCCATGCTCCATTCGCGCAAGCCGCGAATGGTTTTGGGATAAGTCCGCGCAATGACCAGCAGAATCCCGCTCATGGCCAGCGCCACGAAAAACGAAATGAATAAAACGATTAACGGCGGGTTCATGTGCGATGGTGGCTTGCGTTCTGTTGTCCGGCTGCGGGGCGCAGTCTAACGCAACGCGAAACTTTCGCCTGCGGACGGCCGGATCGCCGCGGTTTCAGCCGGCGTCCCGCCGGGTTCGGGCAGGCTCGCAGCCGGCAGGGCAGGCCGTCGACGAGGCCCGCTTGCGGCAGCGCAGCTGCAACAGGCAAAGAGAGCGAAGGCATGGCGCCCGAAGGCGTGGGGGGCGAAAGGGAAGCCGGGTCGGTGCAGCCCGTTCATGGCCGCGCGATGCGGGACGGCAGCAGGCGCCGCATCCGGCGGCCCACCATGTCCCGAAAGCGCGGGCTGTGCAGGCAGATGCCGCCGGCCAGCCCCACCAGGCTACCCAGAACCGTATCGAAAAATCTTGCCTGGATCAGGACGGTCGGCGGCGTATGCCCCAGCGTGGCGGCTTCTGCCAGCAGGATCGTCAGCGGGGTGATGAATACGGCGGCAAAGGCATAGTGCCGCACCACCGTCATCTCGACCACGAAGGTCAGCGCCATCATGATGAGGGCGAGCCCCCATGCGTCCAGCGGCAGCAGAAACAGGCCCCAGGACAGCAGCAGGCCGATGCCGGTGCCCAGGATGCGCTGAAACTGCTTGTTCCAGACCGCGCGCAGCGAAACGCCCTGGATGACCGCCAGGCAACTCACCGGCACCCAATAGGCGTTCTCCAGCTGCAGCAGCTGCGCCAGGGCCAGCGAAATGCCGACGAACACGCCGATCACGACCGAGTCGAACACCACGAAATCGAAGCTGGCCGGCGGCAGGGGCGACACCGGCTTGGGGGTCTGCAGGCGCAGGGTCAGCAGGCTGTAGAAAAGCGCGATCAGGCAGGCCAGCAGGGAGCCCATGCTGAGCAGGCCCACCGCCTGCGGCACCTGCGCTGCCTCCAGCGGCGAATACGCCCCGATGGCCGCCGCCATGATGAAGAACAGGCTGCCCGGCATGCCGAGGGCGTAGAAGCGGCACACCATCGTGACCAGTATGCTGGTGAAGACGAGCATCGGCATCATCAGCAGCGGGGAAAACTGGCTGAGCACCCCCAGCGTGTAGCACGCCGCCATGGCGAACGCGCATACCATGATCGTCAGCATGCGGTGATACAGCGGCGTTTGCGGCAGATACAGAAACGCCAGTCCGCCGAGCGACGAGATCAGGCCGTAGTCCAGGCGGCCGAAATAGGCGCCGACCAGCAACGGCAGGCCCGCCGCCAGCGCTGCGGCGAACGGCATCTGCCACAGCCGGTCGCTGGGATTGACGGTCGTCAGCTGACGCCACTCCGTGCGCAGCAGATTCTTCAGTTCAGCCCGTTTGCCGGTGTGCGCCATGGATGTTCATCTTCTGATGGAAAACGGGGCCAGCCCGGACCCCGTCCGTTCCGTTTGTTTATGTCGGCGCCGGCGCCGTTATTCGGACGGCTTGCGGCAGAGCGGCCCGTCGACCGGGTTTTCGAGGCCTTGCGCAATGGCGCTGGCGATCTCGTGGACTTCGTCGGGGGTGAAATGATCGAAAAGGCGGCGCGCAATCGGCGGGGGAATGCGAACGACGCGGGTCGTGCCGTCCGCCAGCGTCAGCGTGACGCCGGCAACGTGGCGGCTGACCAGTTCCTCGTCCGCTTCGGCGCGCAGCATCTGTTCGTCCATGATCGATTCGTACTCGGTCTCGACGACCTCCTGCTGTTCAGCGGCCAGTTCGTCCGGCAGCTCGACGACAAAACCCGCGATCGTGTCCGGCCGCATCGTGCTCGCGATGCCGCGCTCCGCCGCGAACGCCATGAAACGGTCGCGCAGCGCCGCGTCGAAAAACATGTATTCGAAGCCCATCGGCAATCCCCGCCGCCTTGTTGCAAGGCAACGAGAATAAACGCCCGCGTCGCCGCGTGGCAAGCGCACGGCGCGCCGCGGCGCCCGCTATGCCGCGGCGCGCCGTGCCGTCATCAGGAACACCGGATAGTCCCGCGCCGCGCCCGCGTTTTCCTTGGCGATGCTGAACACGGTCTGGAACTGCATGCCGGCAAAACCGGCCTGCGCGGCGCGCAGGCTCAGGTTGGCACGGTCGAAGCCATGGTGCACGTCGACCGCCGGGCCGTGGAACGAGCCGTCTTCCCGATCCAGATCGGCGATGCACAGGTAGCCGCCGGGCTGCAGCAGATCGTGGAAGATGCGCAGGATGTGGTCGGTGTCCGGCACGTGATGCAGCGTCATCGAGGTGACGATGAGGTCGAATTTTTGCGCCGGGGCGGGGTCGGCGAGCAAGTCCAACTTCAGCGGCGTCATGTTCGTCACCCCCTGCGTGGCGATCTTCTCCGCCACCACGTCGAGCATGCCGGCCGAACTGTCCGCCAGCAGGATTGCGCCGAGCTCATCCTTGAGCGGAAACGATAGCAGGCCGGTGCCGCAGCCATAGTCGAGGGCGCTCATGCGGCGATGCAGGGGCACGCTTTCCCGGATGGCCTGGGCGATCTTTTGCCCGCGCTCCTGGAATACCGGGTTGTCGTCCCATTGGCGGGCCTTGTTGTCGAAATGCGCGGCGTCGAGTCTGATCGGTTGGTTGCTGGTCATGATGTGAATGATAAACGCGATCCTGATGTTTGCTTCAGTGCGGCCTGCGGCGAGCGGGTTTAGTCCCGCTCGGGAAGCATGCGCCTCAGCGTGTCGTCGCGCTTGATGTAGTGATGATACAAGGCGGCCACCGCATGCAGACCGATGAGGGCATAGCCTATGGTGCCGACTGTTTCATGCAGTTGCTTGATCTGCTTTGCGAGGGCCTTGTTTTCGCCGATCAGCGCCGGCAGTTCCAGGCCGAAGAACGGGATCGGCTTGCCGGCGGCACTGAGCACCAGCCAGCCGGTCAGCGGCATGCCGATCATCAGCACGTACAGCGCCAGATGCAGCAGCCTGGAAGACAGGCGTTGCAGTCCCGGCAGCCCCGGATGACTGGCGGGCGCCGGGCCGGACAGGCGTGCCGCCAGCCGCAGCCAGGCCAGCGCGAACGCCAGCATGCCGAGCATGAAGTGCCAGGTCTTCAGCGCCTCGCGGGGGTCGCTGCCTTTTTCGAACAATTGCCGCAATTCGATGCTTCCGTACACGGCGACGAATAGCAGCAGCATCAGCCAGTGGATACCGATGGTAGGAGCGCGGTAGCGGATGGCAGGGGACTTCCCGTTCGCGAGCATCATTTTCCCTTTGCGTAAGATCGACAGGCGCAGCATTGCGCACGATGCTTAGGGATTCCTTAAGGGAAGGATGCGGCGAAGCCCGCGGCCGAGGCGGGTTGCCCGAAGACCTGCCCGCTCAAGCCGGGCGGTCGGGATCGACCCTGTCATGGAAGCGGGCGCGGAAGAGCAGCCGCTTTTGCGCCGCGTCGTCGCTGTCCACCAGCCTTTCCCGGGTATGCAGCACGTTGTTCGAAATCAGGCCCATTCCGGATTCCAGCCGGCCTTCGATGACCTGCGCCGGCTCGCCCGAAATCAGCGACTCCAGCGCTTTCCTGGCGGCGGCGACGTCGGCGTCCCCGGACCAGGCCATGTCCGTTTTCCTGAAGGAAAAACGGTGGCACAGATGGCCGTCGGCGTTCGTCCATAAAACCTTCCCGCCGCGGCGCGGGTCGATCTCGCCGGTGGCAGGGTTGCGGTAATTGAAGCAGTCCCTGTTCATCAATACCTCAAGGGCGCCGGGATAGGTGTCCCTCAGGTGGATGTAGAGCACTTCGTGGTCGAGGACCTTGTTGCTGCCGCCTTCGACCGCGGGGCGTTTGCATAGCAGGAACAGCGCCTGGATGGGGTTGCCCGACCCGTAATACGTGGCGTCGGTGTGCCAGTTGCAGTGCCGCGTGGAGAACGGCACGGCCCGGTTCAGGATGCCCGAATCGGTCAGTTCGTCGGACTGCGCATGGCGCGCCGACTTGTCGGTGCGGCTGACGCCGAGCTGCCTGCCCAGGGCCAGCAGGGAAGCCATTTCCAGTTCGGCGGCCCCGGCCGTGTAAATGCACATGTTGGCCCGTTCCACCGTTTCCAGGATCCTGCTCTTCTCGGCAGCAGTCGGCGCGGCCATGTCGCCCAGTTCGACGACCAGCTCGCCGACATTTTTCGGATAGGCCGCCAGCTTCTCGTCGCGCCATCTCAGGTAGTCCTCGTCCGAGCCGAGGTCGAATCGGCGGGGGTATTTCAGGTTCCATCGTTTCATGAATCAGGCCGCGGCAAGCAGGAGATATCAGGAGTTCGATATCTTAAACCTAAAACAAAAAACGGGGCCAGGGTGAGCCCTCGGCTTAGTCCGGACCCCGTTCGAAGCAGCTCAGGCGAACCTCCACGCTGAGCGACAGCGCCGTCAGCGCAGCGGCCTTGGCGCGGCCCTCGGCGCTGGCGCGGTGAAGGTGCGGCGTCATCGCCAGCAGGTCGGCAATCTGCCCGGCATGGGTCAGCTCGATCGGGAAGCCGAGCGTTTGCGTCGGCAGGCGGCGGAAGCCTGCCGGTGTTTGCGTCTCGGCCGGGCGTTCCGGCTTCAGGCTGGGGTAGATGATCTCGCGCAGTTCGCGCAGATGGTCCGGCCCGGAATCGACCTGCAGCAGCAGCCCGCCCGGCTTCAACACCCGCGCAAACTCGGGATAAACGGGGAAGCCGAACAGGCACAGCACGCGGTCGAGCGTGCCCGGCAGCACCGGCAGCTTGGCATTGCTGCCCACTACCCAGTTGGGCCGCCTGTCCTGCTTCGCCGCCGCCAGCACCGCCCATTTGGAAATATCCAGTCCCAGCAGCGCCAGCGTGTGTTCATCCCCCGCTGCTGCGGCAAGCTGGCGCAGGTAGTAGCCTTCGCCGCATCCGGCATCGAGACAGCTGATCGTCGCGTCTGCGGGTAGACCGGCCAGCGCGGCCCGGCCCACCGCAGCGGCAATCGGCCGGTAGAAGCCGGCCGCGAGAAAACGCCGCCGCGCCGCGACCATCTCCTTGCTGTCGCCCGGATCGCGCGAGCGCTTGTGCTGCACCGGCAACAGATTCGTGTAGCCCTGGCTGGCGATGTCGAAACTGTGGCCGGACGCGCAGGTCCAGGCGGAGCCCGTGCAATGCAAGGGCGTGCCGTCGAGCGGGCAGGCCAGCATCTGGAACGGGCCGATGCTCATGTCGCGCCCAGCATGGAACGCAGCGCCTCGGCGCCCGAGCTTGAGTGGAACCAGGCGAGGGCGCAGCCATTGAGAACGACCGTGACCCAGAACACGAATTGAAAGGATTGCTTGCTGGACTTGTGGCGAAGCAGTCTTTGCGCAAGCAACGCGCCCGGCCAGCCGCCTGCCAGGGCAAACAGATGCAGGGTGCTTTCCGGGGTACGCCTCTGGCCGTTTCGTGCAGCCGACTTGTCGAGCGCGTACGCGACAAATGCGACAAGGCTGGCAACCAGGTAGATCCCGGCGACTGCGGCCGGCAACTTACCCGCAAGGACCAGTGCGGCGACGAGGGCGAGAAAGGCCGCAGCCAGGATAAGTGGGAACGTGCTCCGGCCCCGCGGGCCGGGCGGCGCCGCTTGCCTGCCGACGAAGGCCACGCTCCCGGCTTGTGGGCGCCCCTTGGCGTCGTGAGTGAGTTCGTAGGTTACAAGCTCGTTCCCCGCAGGCCGCATCTGCCGGTTCGAGAACGACTTGATGTGGATGAAGACGCGCTCGCCGCCGCCGTTCGGCGTGATGAACCCGAAGCCCTTGTCGTCCTTCCAGTCGGCAATTTTTCCCTGATAGCGCATGACTATTCAACCAGGATTCCGGACCAAGGCCGGGCTCACGCCGGCGTTTGCAGGGCTGCCTGCATCGCCTGCTCGGTCACCGGGTAGGCCAGCACGGCATGGACAGGGAACAGCTCCAGCAGCTTGCCGATATGGTCTGCTTCCCGCGGATGCATGAACACGATCACCTTCGCCTGCGGCGCGAAACGCTGCAGGGTGCGGATCGTCACGTCCAGATTGGAGACGTTCGCCCCCGCATAATTATTGCCCCAGCCGTAGACGAACTCGCCGATGAAGAAATCGGGCGGCTGCTTCTGCAAGGCACGGTGCAGATTGCGCGCCGAGTCGAACCGCTGCGCGTCGATGCCGAGTTTCTGGTACAGCGCGCTGAAATCGGGCGGGAAGGGGGATTCGATCAGAGAGTAGAGGGTTTTCATGCGGCTGCAGTTTACCGCGGCGCCCGGTGATTTTTGGGTTGAAAGCCTGAGCTGCCGAGTAAAAGGAAGGCCGTGAACGCATGGCGCGGAAACCGTGCACGGTTTCCTGTCGTTTCATGCGAAAGGGCAGCGGAACCGCCTCTTGGCGAGATCCGCCTGCATCACGCCCCGGCCGCTGGTGCGCGGTTCCGTCATATACTCCCCTGGCACAATAAACAACGAATATTCGTATCCATGAAGAAGAATCAGGCGATCCGATCCCTCTCCCTGCTGACTTTCGGATGGCTCGTCTTCGCGGCTCCGGCATACGCCGAGACGCCTCTTGCAAGCCCGCAGGAATGGGGGATCTACGCCAGCCTGGCGGGAACGACCTGGCGCGGCGGCAACCGCCAGGGCGACAACTTCGGGACGAACTGGCGAATCACGGTCGAGTGGCGCGAAGTCGGGGTCGCGCTGATCGAGCGCTGGGAGTCGACCGACAATCAATACCGGCCGATGACGCATGTCATCACCCGCGGCGATCGGCCCGGCGAACTGCGCCTTGCCGCGACCAACGGCGTGTGTGCCAATCGCACCGGCACGGTGCGGCCAGACGGCAGCGTGCTGTTCGTCTGCAACGGCTTCTTTAAATGGCCCATGCACGTGGTCGCGCCGCGGGACGGCGTGTGGGAGCAGCACTATGTCGACCTGAAGGACTCGGAGGTGGCCGGCATCAAGGATATCTGGCGCTTCCAGAGCCAGTCCGGCGCCAAGCTTAATGATCCGCGTGTGGCGTCGGCAGCGGCGCAGGCGTCTTCCCGGGGCGCGACGGATGCGCCAGCGGCGCCGGCAGGAACGAGTGCAAGCGGAGGCCCTGCGAAGAAAACCGAAGAGGCAAGCCAGGGGCAAGAGCCTGATCCAGCCGCCGCTGCGGCCGAGCCGGCTTCGCCCCTGGCGGCGGACTGGGGCGTCTACGCGAGCATCGTGGGCAAGGACTGGCGGGGTGCCAGCAACGTATCGATCCGCTGGACCAAGCCGGGCGAAGAACTCGTCGAGACGTGGACCTACGGCGCGGAGCGAGGGGACTATGCAGGCCAGCAGCAACTTGTTGCGACGATCCGGCGTGGAGAGAAACCCGGCAGCCTTGTCCTCAGCCTGGATAGAGAGGTGGCCGGGACGCGGACGCTCACGGGAAAAATCAGGGCGGATGGCTCAATCCAGTTGTTAAAGCCGGGGCTCATCCTGGACCAGCGGCTTTACACCATGTCTCTGCCGAGTCCGTCACGCCTGGAGCATTTTCTCGTCCCCCCGGGGAATACCATGCTGACGACACTGTATCTCGCCGGGAGCGATGACGCGACACGTGGCGGTCGGCAGCGACCAGGCGAAACCTGGGGCGCCTACGCGGATCTTGCAGGTAAGCACTGGCGCCTGGTCGACGACAGATTCAAGCGTCTCATGAGTTTCGGCTGGATCGTGCCGGGAGACGCGATGTACGTGCGTACGCACAATCTTGCCGATGACCGCGTGGAAATCCATCACGTCGCACGATCCCCCGGGACAGGGAAGCTGAACGCAGAACCCAGCCTGTGGGGCTCGTGGAAAGCGGACGTCACCCTTGACGGCGATCGCTCGATCACGCTGGAAACCAAAGGCATATTTGGATGGCGCATGTCCTTTGCCAGGACGGCCGATGGTGGCTTCGAGTACTCGGACGGTGCTTACACGGGCAGCATGGTCATGGTGAGCGGCGACGAAGTCCCGCGCCTGGTCGCCGAGGCAAAGGAAACCAAAGCGCAACGCGAGCGCGAGGCGCGGCAGAGAAAGCGGGAACGGCAGGAGGCCTTCAACACTGCGTTGACGGTGGTGAATTCGGCGCTGGTCGCAACCAACGAAACCCTGCGGCAGCAGGCCGAGGCCGATCGCCAACGCCTGCAGCGGGAGCGCGAGCGTGCTGCCGAAGCCTTGCGTCAGCGGGCCGCCGCAGAGGAGCGTCAGCGTGCCGCCGACATGGAGCGGGCGCGCCAATTGCAGGCGCAACAGGATATCGAGCGGCAGCAGCGCGTCCAGCAACAGACCGGGCAACCGCAGCAAGGGGTCCAGCGCAATGCCGGGGCACAGCAGATGGCACAGCAGCAACAACAGCAACAGCGGCGCGCGGAAGAAACCCGCCGCCGCGAAGCCGCCGAGGCCGAGCGCAAGCGGCAGCAGGACGCCGACACCGAACGCCGCCGCCGGGAAGAAGCCGCCCAGCGGCAGCGGGCGGACGAGGCAATGCTTGCGCGCAGCAAACAGCTGGAAGAGGCGCTGAAGCAGCAGGAGGAAGAAGCGCGCAACCGGCCGGTTGCCTACCGGGAGGGCATCACCCTATGCGCCCCGCCCCAGAATGGCGGCAAGGCATGGCTGTGCAGAGGTCCGCTGCAGAACGTGAGCGGCGTGCTCGACACCCAGTCAGGCAACGTGGCCGTGCGCCAGGCCTGCGGGGGCAACAACGTCCGCGACCTCGGCATGGTCGCGGGCTACCGCGCCTACGGCTGCGGATTCGGCATCCATCCCACCGACCGCGAATACCCGGGCAACCGCGATATTCCGGCGAGCCTGGGCGTCAACCATATCCCGGACAGAGGCACTTTCTATTGCAATCCAAGCACGGTGTTTGCCTATTGCAAAGACAGGTGATGAGCGCGGCGGCCGATTCGCGGCGGCCGCATCGCCGTTCGGTCAGCGGCAGACCGCGGCTTTCCCCCGCCGATTGGCATGCCGGCCGAGCCTGAATTCGTGGTCTGCCGCACGGTGCGCCGCCCGCCGATGCCGCCGGGAAGCCGGACGTGTGCGCTTCTGCAAAGCGCTGGATTCGCGGCCGCGACGACGTCCCTCCGCTTCCCCATCGCCTCTCGGTCATCGGGTCTGCTGCAACGGCGAGCTACCCGCAGCGCGGGGAGGCGCGAATCCGCGAGCGGACTTCGTCAAGCCTGGCAAGATTGATGTACAGCGAATTGAATCGCTCGCGGTGATAGTCGCTCCGCGCCCGGAGTTCGTACGAATCCGGTAGATAGTCGAAGCAGCCGAACCCCGCATCGATTAGCAGATTATGAACCTCGCCGTCCGAGTGGCCGTAGGCCCTGCCGCTGCCATTGAGTTCGATGATGACCGCTGCGGTTTTGGATAGAAGGCCGGAACTGCCTCGCAAAAGGGGTAACTCGAATCCCTCGACATCGATCTTCACGACTTGCGGCGCGAGACCGGTTGTTGCCACGAGTTCATCGCCGGTGATGACGTCGACTTCTATTGCCTCTGCATCCTTGGGTCTTGCGACATGGTTCAGGCCACCGAGGGTAGCGGTGAATCGGAGTTGGCCGCTGGAGTCGGACAGGCCGCACTGGATTGCGCGTCCCGTCACGCTATTCAGGAGCAGATTTCCCTGAAGCCGTGCGTAGCTATCGGGCACGGGCTCAACCGCCAGTACTGTCGCGCCGACTGAGCCGGCAAGAACACTATATACGCCGACGTTGGCACCGAAGTCGCCGAATACGTCGCCAGGCCGCAGGTAGTGGGCGAGGAACTGCATGTCTTCGAAGTCATACAGACCGCACGTGTATGCCAAGGTTGCGTAGTTCTCGCGGTTCGAGAGAATAAGCTGCGCAGATGGTGTGATGTGGATTGCGTAGTCCGCCTGATCCAAAAGACGCCGCCCCACATTCCACTTGAGATACTTGATGAAGGCCGCGAGGCGATGGGCACGGTTTGCAGGATGATCAAGGATTTCTTTGATCTGCCTAATTCGTTGCTTCATCTTCATATCAAGTCTCCATAAGGTGTCTACTTATTGATAGACATAGAGATCAGGATCGTGGCGCCCGATGTTAAGCAGCTACCTTTTCAGGTGCGTATCCTTGAGCGGCGTCTTCATAGACTTGTTCAAGGATCAGATGCCATATAAATCGATTATTGGTGAATCGGCGTAGCCGACAGCTTCACGCCCAGCGCGTGCAGCAACTTGAGCATGGTGTCGTAGCGCGGCTTGGCGCCGGGCGTCAGCGCCTTGTACAGGCTTTCGCGCCCGAGTCCGGCATCCTTGGCGAGTTGCGCCATGCCGCGGGCACGGGCCACGTCGCGCACGGCAGTCAGGAAGACATCGGGATTGGGGTCTTCCAGTGCGGCGGTGATGTATTCCGCGATGGTTTCCTCGTTGTCGAGGTAATCGGCGGCGTCGAAAGTGGAAAATTTTTCCATGGTTTACTCCTTGTTCAGTGCGCGCGCCATTTCGATGGCGTGTTTGATGTCGCGCTTCTGCGAGCGCTTGTCGCCGCCCAGCAGAAGCAGATAGATCACTTCACCGCGTCGGGCGTAGTAGACTCGATAGCCCGGCCCGAAGTGGATGCGCATTTCGGAGACCCCCTCGCCTACGGGCTCGCAGTCACCAAAGTTTCCATGCTCGGCGGAGCGGATGCGGTGGATGATCCGGGCGCGTCCCAATTTATCCTTCAGGGCCGAAAGCCAGGTATCAAATTCTTCCGAACGAAGAAATGTGTTCATGACTCAATGTATCCAATCGGATACCTGATTGCAACTGATTATTCGGGGGGACATGAAAAAGCGCGACTGATCACTCAGTCGCGCTCGACACAACAAGTTCAGGTCATTCGGGGTTCGATCGTTCGGCAGGCTCACGATCAACACGAACGGCCTTTTGCCTTCATCAACCCGGCAGCATCGCCAACAACCCATTCAAGCGCCGCACGAAGCTCGCCGGGTCGTCGAGCTGGCCGCCTTCGGCCAATAGCGCCTGCTCGAACAGCAGGTTGGCCCAGTCGGCGAAGCGGGCTTCGTCGGATTCGCTGTCGAGGCGCGTGACCAATGCATGGGTCGGGTTGATCTCCAGCGTGGGCTTGACGGTCGGCGCGGCCTGGCCGGCGGCCTTCAGCAGGCGTTCGAGGTTGGCGCTCATGTCGCCTTCGCCGGTGACCAGACAGGCGGGCGAGTCGGTCAGCCGATGCGTGACGCGGACGTCCTTGACGCGTTCGCCGAGGGTGGTCTTGATGCGCTCGACCAGCGGGCGCAAGCTGTCTTCGGCTTCCTTCTGCGCGGTCTTCTCGGCTTCGTCTTCCAGCGCGCCCAGATCCAGCCCACCCTTGGCGACGGATTTGATCGGCTTGCCGTCGAACTCGGTGAGGTTGCTCATCAGCCATTCGTCGACGCGGTCGGACAGCAGCAGGACTTCGATGCCTTTCTTGCGGAAGATTTCGAGGTGCGGGCTGTGCTGGGCGGCGGCGAAGCTGTCGGCGGTGATGGTGTAGATCGCTTCCTGGCCTTCC
>NCIH01000040.1:0-28106 GCA_002281975.1 Hydrogenophilales bacterium 17-64-11
GCAGCCTTCCAGGCGCACTTTCGGGAACGACAGGTCGCCCGAGCGCGGATGCGCGGCGCGGCCGAGTTCGGCGTTTTCCAGCGCCTGGATCGCCTTCAGCGCGGCGCCGGTGGCATCCTCGCGCGCCTGCGCGATGTCCATCGGGCGGCGCACCGGACCGGCGGTGTAGATACCGGTGCGGCGGGTCTCGTAGGGGAAGCAGATGAAGTGCGAGTCGGTGAAGCCCTGCTTCAGCTGCGGCACGTCCGGCCCCTGGCGGTAGGTCAGGTTGAGAATGGAAATCGGCTTCACTTCCACCGTGCCTTCGGCTTGCGGCTCGCCTTCCTGGCCTTCGACCTGCGGCTTGGTCAGCGCGTCGATATTGACGCCCGAGTTCGCCACCTGGCCGGTGGCCAGCACCACCAGGTCGACCTCCGCCATCGCGGCGTCGGCGTCGTCGAGGATCAGGTCGTGGAATTTCACCGTGCTGGTGTTGCCGTTCGGCACCACCTGGGCAACCTTGCCCTTGGTGAAGATGACGCCCTTTTCCTGCGCGCTGCGGTAGAAATCCTCGCCGTTGCCCGGCGTGCGCAGGTCGGTGTAGATGATGGTGGTGTCGACTGCGGGATTGGCGTCCTTGAAGTACATCGCCTGCTTGATGCTGGCGTTGCAGCAGAAGCCCGAGCAGTACGACAGGTGCTGGCCGCTGGTGTCGCGCTGGCCGGCGCACTGCACGAATACCACCGATTTCACCGGCTGGCCGTCCGACGGGCGACGGATCACGCCATCGCCCGCCGCCGCGGCGGTCGCCAGCGCTTCGAGGCCGGCCTGGTCGACCACGTTGGGCGACTGGCCGCCGCCGAGCTCCGGCAGCTTGTTCATGTCGTACAGGGTGAAACCGGTCGCCTGCACGATGGCGCCGATGTCCTCGGTGTGGGTCGCGCCCGATTCGGTGGCGATGTCGACCACGAAGCGTCCCGGCGCGCCGTCGGTCTTGGCGACGGTGGCGTTCAGATACAGCTTGATGTTGCTGTCGCCCATCACCTGCGAAGCCAGATCGGCCACGCCGGTATCCATCGGGGACTTGTACGGCTCGTGCACCGGCACGCGCTTGTAGAGCTTGCCGGCCCAGCCGCCGAGCGCGCCGGATTTCTCCACCAGTACCACCGGGTAGCCGGTCTTCGACGCTTCGATCGCGGTGGTCATGCCGGTGACGCCGCCGCCCACCACCAGCAGGGTCTTGCTGCTGCCGGTGTTGGCGTTGCCGCCGGGTGCGGTCATCGCCTTCACTTCGGCGCAGCCCATGCGGATGTAGTCTTCCGCCATCTCCTGGGTGGTCTCGCGCGCCTCGTCGGTGTCGGGACGGATCCAGATCACGCCCTCGCGCAGGTTGGCGCGCGCCACCGCGTTTTCGGGAAAGAAGAACGCTTCGGTCTTGGCGCGGCGCGAGCAGGCGCCGATCATGACGTGGGTGACGCCCTCGTTGGCGATGTCGTTCCTGATCATCGCCACGCCGTCGGCGTTGCACAGGAAATCGTGCGACTTCGCCAACGGCACCTTGCCGTCCTTCTGTGCGACTTTGACCAGCGCGTCCGTATCCAGACGCTCGCCGAGTCCGCAGCCCTTGCAGATATACGCTGCGACTTTGATGTCAGCCATTGTTTAAGCCTCCGCCTTTGCTACTTTGTTGACCACCTGGATGGCGCGCAATGCCGCCGCGGTGGCCGATTGCACGGCACGGTTCACGTCCAGCGCGTTCGACGCGCAGCCGGCGCCGAACACCGCGCCGTTGGCCGGATCGGCCTCGATGAAGCCGCTCGAATCCGCGACGATGTGGCCTGGAATGCTGACGCCCTTGACCGAGGGCTCCATGCCGACCGCCAGCACCACCAGGTCGTGCGGCGTGGTGTAGCGCTTGTAGCCTTCGGTATTGACGCCATGGCACACCGGGTTGCCGTGCTCGTCCTCGGTGATCTTCGCGACCTTGGACTTGATGAAATTCACCGACGGATCGGCCTGGACTTTTTGATAGAAGTCCTCGAAGCGATCGATGGCGCGGATGTCGATGTAGTAGATGGTCGACTTGCCGTCTTCCGGATACGCTTCGCGCACGTAGTGCGTCTGCTTCAAGGAGGCCATGCAGCAGATACGCGAGCAGTGCCGCAGATGGTTCTCGTCGCGCGAGCCGGCGCACTGGATGAAGGCGATGTTCTTCGCTTCCTTGCCATCGCTGGGGCGCAGGATCTTGCCGCCCGTCGGCCCGTGGATGTCGGCCAGACGCTCGAACTCGACGCTGGTGATGACGTTCTTGAAGCGGCCGTAGCCGTAGGGCTGGATCTTCGCCGCGTCGTATGGCTGCCAGCCGGTCGCCCACACCACCGCGCCGGCCTTCACCTGGATCGTCTCTTCCTGCATGTCGAGGTCGACCGCGCCGTACTTGCACGCGGCCTTCGCTTTTTCCGCGTCGGGCGTGCCGATGATCGCCGGGTCCAGCACGTAGCGCTGCGGGTAGGCCATCGCGTTCGGCAGGAAGGCGGCCTTGTGCTGGCCGAGGTTGTAGTTGAACGGGTCGTCCACCATCGTTTCGACCGCGCGTCCGCAGTCGCCGCAGGCGGTGCAGTTTTCGTTCACGTAGCGCGGCTTGACCTTGACGGTGACGGTGTAGTTGCCGGCGTCGCCTTCGATGCCGGAAACCTCGGCCATCGTCAGCACCCGCACGCGGGGATTGTTCTTCAGGCGGCGCTGGTTGATCTCCAGGCCGCAGATGGGATGGCACAGCTTGGGAAAGTAGCGATACAGCTGGGAGGTGCGTCCGCCCAGTGCGGGATTCTTCTCAACCAGGACGACGTTCTTGCCGGTTTCGGCCGCCTCGAGCGCGGCAGTCATGCCGGAAATCCCGCCGCCGACCACGAGTATGGTCTCGTTGGTTGCAACATGCTCCGTCATTGTTTTCTCCATCAGATGGATGCAAAATTTTTGAACAGCCACCCGGAATATCCCTCCCGGATAGCGGGTTTTAAACCCGAATTCAACATCCGAAATAGTACCCCCAAGGCCATGCCCGCCGCCACGGGCAAGCAAGCAATCTCAATCGAAGTTTTCTATGCGCGAATAAGAGGAAATGTTTATGGCTGCGCCACACGGGCACGGGTGAAAAGCGGGAAGCAGGAAAACGATCCGACGCCCTCCTTCGTTTTTCATGCGGCCGGGCATCGATATCTGTCGCATGGGGAGCGCCCCATTCTGCAAACCCGCTCCGTTGTTGCGCAGGGCCGCGCGATCCGCTTCGGCCGGTTCCCAGTGGCAGCTGTCATGACAACATGACACTTTGCCTGACCATAATGTCACTTTCTTTCCGCAGAAAAACCTGAATCCCTTTGCAATCAAACAAATAAGGTATTGGCACACAAGGTGCTTACCGGTACAGGCAAAAAGCGCCACCCGATCGGCCACCCCGCAAGGCCTTGCATTGAACACCCTGAGGAGACAGGATGACGAAAATATCCAACTTAGCTTGCATGATGGCAGCCATGCTGTATCTGGCCCCCGGCATCGTCTATGCAGCAGACGACGCCGAAGCGCAGCAGGCCGGACCGACTGTCGCAAGCACTTCTGAAAACCCAGCCCAACCCAAGGAGAAAGCCGCCAGCACAAATCCATCGCAAAGCAGCACGACCGAAACCAAAGAAGAACCGGCTTGCGATTAACGATTAATCAGTCGCAATTGCTCGTCCAGCATAGTCCAGGAGACAAAATGAAGCTTCGCACCCTATTCGCCGTATCCACTCTGTTCGCCTCTCTCGCCATGCCCATGGCGGCCAGCGCATTGGATGTCAACCTCACCGCCGACCTGCCCTCGGTCGATGTGATGCATGACGGCCAGAAAGTCACGATCATGCGCAATCAGGACCAGAAAAACACCATCAATCCTGATTTCGCCAAGACCTCGCGCAAATGCCCGCCTTTCTGCATTCAGCCAGGCGAACTGGCGACCGGCGTCGACACCATCGGAGAGCTTGAGATCATTCATTACCTGAAAAAAATGAGCGATGGCGACAAAACCATCATGGTGGTGGATTCGCGTACGCCTGACTGGGTCGAAAAAGGCACGATCCCCGGTGCGGTCAACATTCCGTGGGACAAGCTCAACATCGGCAAGTCGGACCCCATCACCGTGCAGGAAATCCTTGAAAAGCATTTCGGCGTCAGGAATCAGGATGGTTTCTACATGTTCGACAATGCCAAAACCGTCGTCATGTTCTGCAACGGCCCCTGGTGCGGCCAGTCGCCGACCAACATCAAAGGCCTGCTGAAAATCGGCTACCCGGCGAATAAAATCAAATGGTACCGGGGCGGCATGCAGGACTGGGAAGCGCTGGGTCTGACCACGGCCAAGCCCGCGAAATAAGAACGCACTGCCGGCAGCATCGAAAACGGGGCGTCATGCCCCGTTTTTAATTCCCGCCGCCCCGTAGACATCTGGTGCGCTCCGCGCTGCGCGGAGTCGTGCCGACCCGGCTCTAGACATGCGGCGTGACAGGCGGCAGCACCGAGGCCGGCGCCGCCTCGACGGCGACGATCTCGAACTGCATGGTTGCCAGGTCGGCCATGATGTAGGTGGGGGGGGCGCCGACTCCGCCGACGGTGCCCGGATTGACCAGCCAGGCGTGTCCGCCTTTGACGGTGGCCACCTGCGCGATGCTGGATTTGTGATCGTGGCCGCAGCACACCAGATCGTAGTCGCCAGTGCAGGCGAGCGCCTGCGCGTAATGCGGGTAATGCACCAGGAACAGGCTGCGGCCGGCCAGGGTGAAGGCGGCGTCCTGGCCGTGGTAGCGCACCACGCTGTTGGGTTCGGCTGCCAGCCGGCTCATGTTGTAGAGGTCGCCAGTGTTGTTGCCGTGGATGACGTGCACCGGCAGTTCGTATTTCTGCAGCACGCGCAGCGTGGTCGGCGCGACCACGTCGCCGCAGTGCAGCACCGCTTCCGCCCCGTGCGCCTTGGCGTGCTCGACCGCCGCGCCCAGCAGGCGGCGGTTGTCGTGGGAGTCGGAGAGGATGCAGATTTTCATACGGATGCAGGACTCAAGAGACAAGTTTCAAGTTGCAAGCGCCAAGGAACCGGTTTTCCTTGAATCTTGTATCTTGCACCTTGTTGCTCAGAACGCCGGCTTGTCCTTCGCGTTGCGGTAGCGCTCGACGCCGGCGAGGATCTCGGCGCGCGCGTCGTCGATGCCGACCCAGCCTTCGATCTTGACCCATTTGCCGTTTTCGAGATCCTTGTAGTGCTCGAAGAAATGGGAGATCTGCGCCAGCAGCAGGGCCTGCAAATCTTCCGGCTTGTTGACGCCCTTGTAGATGCCGCACAGCTTGTCGACCGGCACCGCCAGCAGCTTGGCGTCGACGCCGGCCTCGTCGGTCATCTTCAGCATGCCGATGGGACGGCAGCGCACCACCACGCCGGTGATCAGCGGGATCGGCGTCACCACCAGCACGTCGACCGGATCGCCGTCTTCCGACAGGGTGTGCGGAATGTAGCCGTAGTTGCAGGGATAGTGCATGGCGGTCGACATGAAACGGTCGACGAACATGGCGCCGGATTCCTTGTCGACTTCGTACTTGATGGGTTCGCCGTGGGCGGGAATTTCGATGATGACATTGAAGTCATCCGGCAGATTGCGGCCGGAACTGACGCGGTCGAGACTCATGGGATATCGGGGGTTGAACGGGAAAGGCGGGCATTATACCTGCCCCCGACCCGCCTCCGCACCGCGGGTGCGCCCGACTGCCGTTTCTAGGATAATCCCGCTATTTGCATGACGCTTTTCTCCCCCGCTTCCCGGCCTTCCGGCCCCCAGCGCAGCCAGTCCGGTCTCGCCGGCGCCGCCGATGCGCTTTATCTGGCCGAACTGGCGCGCCACGCCGCGCCGCTCGCCGTGGTGTGCGCCAGCGCGTGGGACGCCAACCGGCTGGCCGAGGAACTGCGCTGGTTCGACCCCGAGTTGCGGGTGTGCGCCTTCCCCGACTGGGAAACTCTGCCCTACGACACGTTTTCGCCTCACCCGGACCTTATTTCCGAGCGGCTGGCGACGCTGTACCAGATTTCGCGCGGTGAATTCGACATCGCCGTGGTCGCGCTGTCCACCGCGCTGTACCGGCTGGCGCCGCCGGCCTTCCTCGCCGCCCACACTTTCTTCCTCAAGCAGAAGGACACCCTCGACGAAGCCGCCTTCCGCGCGCAGATGGCGCTGGGCGGCTATACGCATGTGAACCAGGTGTTCGCGCCGGGCGAATTTAGCGTCCGCGGGGGGCTGATCGACCTGTTCCCCATGGGTAGCGCGCTGCCCTACCGCATCGACCTGTTCGACAACGAAATCGAGACGCTGCGCGCGTTCGACATCGACACCCAGCGCAGCATCTATCCGGTGAGCGAAATCCGCCTGCTGCCGGCGCGCGAATTCCCCTTCGACGAAGCCGGCATCACCCGCTTCCGGCAGAATTTCCGCGAGCGTTTCGAGGGCGACCCGTCCAAGTCCAAGCTGTACAAGGATGTCAGCAACGGCCTTGCGCCGGCCGGCATCGAGTACTACCTGCCGCTGTTTTTCGAGGCGACGGCGACGCTGTTCGATTATCTGCCCGCTGCCACGCGGCTGGTGGCGCACGGCGCGCTCGACCCCGCCGGCCAGGCGTTCTGGGCCGACGCGCAAGGCCGTTACCGCCTCCTGTCGGGCGACAAGGACCGCCCGCTGCTGCCGCCGGCCGACCTGTTCCTGCCGACCGACACGTTCTTCAGCCTGGCCAAGGGCTACACGCGGCTCGACCTGGAACAGGGCGGCGACGGTCTGGCCCGCCCCGTTCCGCCCATTTCGGTCGACCGCCGCGAAGCCCATCCGGTCGCCAAGCTGCAGGGCTTCATCGACGGCTTCAAGGGCACGACGCTGATCGTCGCGCCGTCGGCCGGGCGGCGCGAAACCCTGCACGAATACCTTTCCGAACACGGCCTCCACGCCGCGCTGTGCGGAAGCTGGGCCGATTGCCGGCAGCACGCCGACCGCATTCTGCTCAGCCACGGCCCGCTCGCCGAAGGTTTCGTCACGGCCGACGGCCAGTTCGCCGTCATCACCGAGACCGAACTCTACGCCATCCCGCCGAAGACCCGGCGCGCGCGCGAAGCCCGCGCCACCCAGATCGACAACCTGCTGCGCGACCTCTCGGAGCTGAAGCCCGGCGACCCGGTGGTGCACGCGCAGTATGGCGTCGGCCAGTACCTCGGCCTCATCAACATGGACCTCGGCGACGGCGACACCGAGTTTCTGCAGCTCGAATACGCCAAAGGCGACAAGCTCTACGTGCCGGTCGCCAACCTGCACCTGATCTCGCGCTACAGCGGCGCCGGCGAAGGCGCGGCGCCACTGCACAAGCTCGGCACCGACCAGTGGGAGAAGGCGCGCCGCCGCGCCATGCAGGCGGCGCGCGACACCGCCGCCGAGCTGCTGAACCTGTACGCGCTGCGCGCGGCGCGCGAGGGCCACGCCTTCCAGTTCTCGCCGCACGACTACGAGGCCTTCGCCGAGGGCTTCGGCTACGAGGAAACCCCCGACCAGGCCGCTGCGATTGCCGCGGTGATGGCCGACATGCAGTCGGGCAAGCCGATGGACCGCCTGGTGTGCGGCGACGTCGGCTTCGGCAAGACCGAGGTCGCGCTGCGCGCCGCCTTCATGGCGGTGATGGGCGGCTACCAGGTCGCGGTGCTGGTGCCGACCACCTTGCTGGTCGAACAGCATTTCCAGAATTTCTCCGACCGTTTTTCGCCCTGGCCGGTGAAGCTCGCCGAGCTGTCGCGCTTTCGCACCGCCAAGGAGCAGGCCGAGGCGCTCGCCGCGCTGAAAGAAGGCAGGATCGACATCGTCATCGGCACCCACCGGCTGATCCAGAAGGACGTGAAGTTCGCCCGCCTGGGGCTGGTCATCCTCGACGAGGAGCACCGTTTCGGCGTGCGCCAGAAGGAGCAGCTGAAGGCGTTGCGCGCCGAGGTCGACGTGCTGACGCTGACGGCCACGCCGATCCCTCGCACGCTGGCGATGTCGCTCGAAGGCATCCGCGATTTCTCGGTGATTGCCACCGCCCCGCAGAAACGGCTGGCGGTGAAAACCTTCGTGCAGCCGTTTTCCGGCGGGCTGATCCGCGAGGCGGTGCTGCGCGAGTTGAAGCGCGGCGGCCAGATATATTTCCTGCACAACGAAGTCAGCACCATCGAGGCCATGCGCGAGCGGCTGGAAAAGCTGCTGCCGGAGGCGCGCATCCGCGTCGGCCACGGCCAGATGGGCGAGCGCGAACTGGAACAGGTGATCCGCGACTTCTATCAGCAGCGCTACGACATCCTCTTGTGCACCACCATCATCGAAACCGGCATCGACATCCCGACCGCCAACACCATCCTGATCAACCGCGCCGACAAGTTCGGGCTGGCCCAGTTGCATCAGCTCCGGGGCCGCGTCGGGCGCTCGCACCACCAGGCCTTCGCCTACCTGCTGGTGGAAGAGGACCGTACCTTGACGCCACAGGCGAAGAAGCGGTTGGAGGCCATCCAGTTGATGGAGGAGCTGGGTTCCGGCTTCCATCTCGCCATGCAGGATCTGGAAATCCGCGGCGCCGGCGAAGTGCTGGGCGACAAGCAGAGCGGCGAAATCCTCGAAGTCGGCTTCTCGCTCTACAACGACATGCTGGCCGGCGCGGTGGCGAGCCTGAAGGCCGGCAAGGAACCCGACATGAGCCAGCCGCTCGGCGTGGTGTCCGAGATCAACCTGCACCTGCCCGCGCTGCTGCCGGAAGACTACTGCCCCGACGTGCACGAACGGCTGGTGCTGTACAAGCGCCTGGCGAGCGTCCATGACGCCGAGGAACTGACCCGGCTGCAGGAAGAACTGATCGACCGCTTCGGCCGCCTGCCCGACCCGGCGCGCGCGCTGCTCGACACCCACCGTCTGCGGCTGGCCGCGCGTCCGCTCGGCATCATGAAGGTCGATGCCAATGCGGACAGCATCCTGCTGCAATTCGTGCCGCAGCCGCCGATCGACCCGGGCCGCATCATCCAGCTCATCCAGACCCGGCGCGACATCAAGCTGGCAGGCGAAAACCGCCTGCGCTGGCATGCGTCGTCCCCTCCCGACGCGCGGGCGGCGAATGTCGTCTCCATGTTCAACTTCTTGAATTAAGTATTTGAAGAAAAATCAAAATGAATCTGATCGTTCAGGGAAAAACCGTCTCCACCCCCAGCCTCGAGGCACTCGCCAAGCTGGCCGCCGCAGCAGCGATTGAAACAGTTTCAGCCACGGCATTCCGGCTGGCGGGGGCCGACGACAGCCGGCGCGCCGAAATCGCCGCATACTGCGACGCCCACGCCCTCGACTGCGGCTGGGTGCCGGCCGAGCGCCGCATCCGCGACTTTGGCCTGCTGGTGATGGATATGGACTCGACCCTCATCACCATCGAGTGCATCGATGAAATCGCCGACATGCATGGCCTGAAACCGCAGGTGTCGGCCATCACCGAAGCCGCGATGCGCGGCGAGATCGACTTTGCCGAAAGCCTGCGCCGGCGGGTCTCCCTGCTGGCCGGACTGGATCAATCCGCGCTGCAACGGGTGTACGACGAACGGCTGCAGCTCTCGCCGGGCGCCGAAGCCCTGCTCGCCGCCGCCCGCGCCGCCGGGATCAAGATCCTGCTGGTGTCGGGCGGATTCACCTTCTTTACCGAGCGGCTGCAGTCCCGCTTGGGACTGGACTACACTGCAGCCAACTCGCTGGAAGTGGCCGGCGGGAAATTGACCGGCCGCGTGCTCGGCGATATCGTGGACGCTCAGGGCAAGGCCGACTGGCTCAACCGGGTGCGCGCCGGGCTGAATCTGGCCCGTTCCCAGGTGATCGCCATGGGCGACGGCGCGAACGACCTGAAAATGATGGCTGAGGCCGCCCTCAGCATCGCCTACCACGCCAAGCCGGTAGTGCGCGCACAGGCCAGCCATGCCTTGAACCAGGTCGGGCTGGACGGGGTGATCCCGCTCCTCGGCGGCTAAAGAAACATCCCGGGCGGCCGATAAACCAGTTGAGTACTCGGCCAGTCAAAGATCGAACAACAGCGACCAGGAATCCCCGTGAAAATCGACAAGCGCATCACCCCTCCCGCCGCCGCCAAAGTCTCAGCCGCCAAAGGCAAGGGAGCGGGAAAAACGGCCGCCCCCGCAGCGGGTGGCGGCGATTCGCTGACGCTGACCGAATCGAGCACCCGCATCCGTTCGCTGGAATCCCAGCTGGCTGCGACCGACATCGCGGATGCCGGCAAGATCGAGGCGGTCAAATCCGCGCTTGCCAACGGCACCTTCACCGTCGATGCCGAAGTGGTGGCCGACCGCCTGATCGACCACACCAAAGAAGCCCTGCGCAAACGTCCGCGTAAAAAGTAGAATCAAGCCTCGAATATTCTTTCGGGGTTCAGCATGAGCGAAATCGTTTTAGCCGTAACCGGCATGACCTGCGGCGGCTGCGTCAACAGCGTGCAGAAGGTGTTGGCCGCATTGCCGGGTGTGCACAGCGTCGAGGTCACGCTCACGCCGGCTCAGGCGCGCGTGGCATACGATCCTACCCGGATCGACCGTGCCGCGCTGGAACAGGCCGTCGTCAACGCCGGCTTTGGCGTAGCCGCCTGAAACGCCGGCCCTGCGCCCGGGTTTCATTCAGGCCTGATCGCACAGCTTTTCCAGGGGCTGCGGGCGGTGTATGCCGCTCCCCTGCACATAGTCCACCCCGATCTGCCTCAGCAGCGCCAGGATCTGATCCGACTCGACATACTCGGCCACCGTTTTCAGCCCCATCTGGTGGCCGATGCGGTGTATGGCTTCGACCATTGAACGATCGATCGGGTTGTTCATGATGTCGCGCACGAATGCGCCGTCGATCTTGAGGTAATCCACTTTCAGGTTCTTCAGATAAGTGAAGGACGACAAGCCGCTGCCGAAATCGTCCAGCGCGAAGCTGCACCCGAAGCCGCGCATAGCCTCGATGAAATCGTTGACCACGGCGAGGTTGCCGATGGCCGCCGTCTCGGTGATTTCAAAGCACAGGTGCGGTCCCAGGACGGGGTTTTCCTGCAGCCGCGCCAGCAGCATGCTGCGAAAAGCCGGGTCTTTGAGCGACGCCCCCGACAGGTTGACCGCGAACAGGTAACGCAACGCGCAGCCTGCCGCCAGATACTGCCGGCACAGGCGCAGCGCATCCTCGATCACCCAGCTGTCGAGCGCGGGCATGATGGAATAACGCTCGGCTGCCGGGATGAAAGCCATCGGCAGAATTTCGCTGCCGTCGTCGTCCACCATCCGCAGCAACAGTTCGACGTGGCGGGTGGATTCCGCTGCGCCGTCGGTGCGGCGGATTTCCTGCCACGACAAACGCAGGCGCTGCTCTTCCAGCGCCCGCTGAATCCGCGTCACCCATTGCATTTCGCCGCGGTGGCGCACCAGATCGGAATCGCGGCTTTCATACACGTGAATCTGGTTGCGGCCGCGGTCTTTTGCCACATAACACGCGGCATCCGCCGCCGACAGCAGGCCCGCTGCGGTGCCGCTGTCGCGGTTGATCGCCACCATGCCGACGCTCATGCCGACCGAGAAAATGCGTTCCCCCCATTTGAAGCGGAAGCGCTGCACCTCGGCGCGGAAACTGTCCGCCACTTCCAGCGCGCCCGGGATGCTGCAATTTTCCAGCAGCAGCGCAAACTCGTCGCCTCCCAGGCGAGCCAGCGTATCGCGTTCGCGCAGCTTGCCTTTCAGCAGCAGGGCCAGTTGGCGCAGCAGCTCGTCGCCCGCCGCATGGCCGCAGGAATCGTTGATCACCTTGAATTGATCGAGGTCCATGTAACACAACGCATGTTCGCGATCCTGCTGCACGGCCGACAGCAGGGCGCGCTCCAGCCGCTGCTCGAATTCGCGGCGGTTGATCAGCCCCGTCAAGGCATCGTGGCTGGCCTGATAAACCAGGCGCGCCGTGGCCCGATCGATTCTTTCCTGCATCTGATCCTGCATCGTCTGCAAATGCGCCGCCATGTGATTGACGCCGCGTTGCAGCATGCCCAGTTCGGCTTGTCCGCTCAGTTCCACCCGCTCGTCCAGGTGCCCCTCGCCAATGCGGCTGACCGTATGCGTCAAGGCCAGGATCGGCCGCGTGATCTGGCGCCCGATGCGCCACGCCAGATAGAGGCTGACGCCCAGCCCCGCCAGCAAAATGGTCAGGCTGCGCAGAATGGCATCGCGCTGGCTCTTGATGGTGGCGCTGCGCGATACGTCCAGGCCGACCCAGCCCAGCAGCCGGGTCTGGGTACCCTGCGGCGCCGTCCGTTCGCCGGCCGCATGGAAATCATCCACCACCACCTCGGTACGCGTGACCGGCGCGTAGTACACCAGCCGGTCCTTGTATTCGATCTGGCGGATGCGGTCCACCGGCAGCTCCCCCTGCTCAGGATAGGTCCATGCCCCGAGGCCGACCTGAGCCAGCCTCTGGCCGTTATCGGTGAATACCGCCACCCCGCGGATATCGGGCTCGATCGCCGCTTTTTCGAGCAGGGTCTGCAGCACCTCGATATTGCCGGAGGCCACGCCATATTCGGCCGCTGGCGCCAGCTGGCGCGCAATCGCCACGGCACGGGTGCGCAACGACTGATCCAGATCGTCGATTTTTCCGGTAATGAGCTGAAACAGCAGCAAGACCCCGACAATCGCCACCGGCACCATGGCCAGAACCATGACGCGCCCCCGTATCCCCAATGAAGCCGCCATCAGCGCCCTCCTCCCAAACGTTTTTCCAGTTCGGCTTCCGGCGGCAAGGCAAAGCCGAGCGAACGCGCCACCTGCTCATTGATCGAAATGCTGAAATAGGCAGGGGGGGCCGGCGACGGCAGGCGCGGCGCGCCGCCCTGCAAGACGCTGCCCACCCATTCGGCCGTCTGGCGCCCGATCTGCGCCGGGCTGGAATGCAGCGACAACAATGCCCCCGCTCGCGTCAGCGAGCGCGAATAGCCCAACACCGGGTCGCGGTAGCGGTAGGACGTGAGCAGAATGCTTTGCGCCGTATTGCGGTTGAACACCTGCGGATCGGGAAAGGCCAGCAATAGATCGGCCTCGGACAATACGTTTTCAAGCTGCGGGATCAGCCGTTCATCCTCGGCCAGGGTGGCGTGCGTCAGGCTCAGCCGCTGCATACGCAAGGCCTCGTCCAGTTCCGCCAGCAGCCCGCCCTGTTCCCTGCTCAACAACACGCCCACGCGCCGCGCTTCGGGAAAAGCCAGGCGGATCAACTGCGCCTGCCGCTCGAACGGCTGATCCAGATAGATTGCCGACGCGCTGCGGCGGCCGCCGTCGCTCAGGCGGGCGCGCCCGCTTTTGAGATACCACGCCCGTGGCACCAGCACCGCCAGCACCGGCGACCGCGCCGGAAGCGCCGCCACCACTTCGGCTGCGTGCACCCCCACGGCAACGGTCAATCGGGCCTCGTTCAACGCGGGGGCGGTCAATCCATCGGCATCCAGCCGGCTGACCTCGTGAGGCGTGTCGTCCAGATGCGCACGGATGACCTGATAGACCTCCTGGTAGGGCGCCGAGTCGTCGCTCAACACCACTGCCACCCGCGCAGCGATGGCCTGCGCCGGAGCGAGGAGCAGACAGGCGAGAACCAGCCCCAGGCGCGCGATGCGGCATAACGCACCCCGCCTGCACGGCACCCGAACCGTCAAGCCGCCCCCTGCTCCGCACTCCACAGGCAAGTGCCCCTGCTTTCCTTGGCAATCGCCTCCAGCAGGCTTGCGTGTGCCTCCAGCTCGGCATTCGACGCCGGCAGCAGGATGGGCCTGGGCCGTGCGTGTGCGACGTCCCGGGCAGCCTGCTCGCTGCATACGTCCAGCCCGATCGACAGGCTTTCCTGGCCGCGCGTCAGCGCCAGGTACACCGCAGCCAGCAGCTCGCAGTCGAGCAAGGCGCCGTGCAGCGTGCGCGCCGTGTTGTCCACGCCATAGCGTTTGCACAGCGCATCCAGATTGTTGCGCTGCCCGGGGTGCAGGGTCTTGGCCAGCGCCAGGGTGTCGGTCACGCCATCGCACCAGGTCGTCAGCGGCGCCATTTCCAGCAGGCGCAGCTCCATGTTGAGAAAGCCCACATCGAACGGCGCGTTGTGGATGATGAGTTCGGCGCCCTGGATGAAGTCGACGAACTCCCGAGCGATGTCGGCAAAGCGCGGCTTGTCCTGCAGAAATTCGGGGGTGATGCCGTGCACCTGCATCGCCCCGGCGTCGATGTCGCGATCCGGGTTCACATAACGGTGCAGATGATTGCCGGTGAGCCGCCGGTTGACCATCTCCACCGCCGCCACTTCGATGATGCGATGCCCCTGGCCAGGGTCGAGGCCGGTGGTTTCGGTATCCAGAATGATTTGCCGCATGATGTCAGCTTCAGTGTTGTTGCGCCTGCAGAACGCCCTGGTTGGCCAGCGCGTCGGCACGTTCGTTTTCGGGGTGGCCGGCATGACCCCGCACCCATTTCCACTCGATGCGGTGCTGCTGATTCAAGGCGTCGAGCTGCTGCCACAGATCCTGGTTCTTCACCGGCTTGCCGTCGGCGGCGCGCCAGTTGCGCCGCTTCCAGCCGGGCAGCCATTCGCTGATGCCTTTTTGCACATACTGCGAGTCGGTGTGGACTTCGACCGTGGAGGGACGCTTCAGCAGTTCCAGTGCGCGGATCACCGCGGTCATTTCCATGCGGTTGTTGGTGGTGGCGGTCTCTCCGCCATAGATTTCCTTGCGGTGCCCGGCCGATACCAGCAATGCGCCCCAGCCGCCGATGCCGGGATTGCCCTTGCAGGCGCCGTCACTGTATATGTAAATGGTGTCAGCGTTCACGATGGACCCGATACTGTTTGAGATTGATCACTTTGGCCGCGGGCGACAGAAAGCGTTGCGTCACCGGCGTTTTCCACTGCGGCAGGATGATGTTCATGCCCTGCACGCGCTTCACCGCCTGCAGAAAATACACGCCGCCGCCCATCGCCCACCAGCGATCGCCGGCAGGCTCCATAAAGCGCAGCCGCCGCAGCCAGTTTGCGCGGTTGATCGGCGGACGGTAGCAGCACATGCTGCCGGCCGCCACCTCGAGTCCCAGCAACGCCATCCAGTCTTTCACCCGAGAAATGTTCAAGAAGCTGCCGTTCCACGGATAACCGCATTCGCCGCCCTGCAGCCTGCGTGCCAGCCCCCACAGGCTGCGCGGATTGAAGCCGGCCAGCACCAGGCGGCCTTCCGGGCGCAGCACGCGCTCGGCCTCGCGCAATACCTGGTGCGGGTTGGCGCTGAACTCCAGCACGTGCGGCAGCAACAGCAGGTCGAGCGACTGGCTCTCGAACGGCAGGAACATGGAATCGGCCCGTACCTGGGCAGGGGCTTCCACCGCGCACGTCACCCGCAGCGGAATGCGGCTGTTGCGCAGGAAATCGATCTGCGGCAGCCCCACCTGCACGGCGTTGAAACCGAACACATCCGACACCGCATGATCGAAATAGCGCCGCTCGCGGAACAGCAAATGCTTTCCCAGCGGCGTATCGAACCATTCTTCATCCAGCTTGGATAACATAGTCATTCCTCCTGTCCTGCAGCCGCATGTATGTTGACCCTCATCCCCCTGCCCGCGTTCGCAGACAACTACATCTGGGTGCTGCACGACGGCCGCCATGCCGTCGCCGTGGATCCCGGCGATCCGGCACCGCTGATCGCTTTTCTCGATGCGCATCGGCTCACGCTGACGGCGCTGCTGATCACCCACCATCACCGCGACCATACTGGCGGCAACGCCCAGCTGCGTCAACGTTACGGCTGTGCCGTCTATGCCCCGGAGAACCCCCGCATTCCCGCCGTCAGCCATCCCCTGCACGGCGGCGATTCGGTGGCGCTGGCCCAGCCGGAGGTGTGTTTCGAGGTTCTTGCCACGCCCGGCCACACGCTCGACCACCTCAGCTACGTCGGCCACGGTTTCCTGTTTTGCGGCGACACCGTATTCGGCTGCGGCTGCGGCAAGCTGTTCGAGGGCAGCCCGGCCATGATGGCCGCCAGCCTCGATGCCATTCTGGCCCTGCCCGATGCTACCCGAGTCTGCTGCGCGCATGAATACACCTTAAGCAATATCGACTTCGCCAAAACCCTGGACGGCGGCAATCCCGCCCTGCTGGAACGCGAACGGCAGGATCGCGCGCGACGTTCGCGCAATCAGCCCACCCTGCCGTCCACCCTGGCCCTGGAAAAAGCCACCAATCCGTTTCTGCGCTTTCGCGATCCCGACATGACGGCCTTTGCCGCCCGTTACCTGAATCGGCCCCATCCCAGCCCGGCCGAGACGTTCGGCGCCATCCGCGCCGCCAAGGACGCCTGGGACGGTTGACCGCCCCCGGTCCGACCCTTTAGGATGGGCGCTTGTTGAGTACGGGAGACCGACTTGCCCGGAATCAAATTGGCCCATCCCCGATCGGCCGGCATCAAATTAAACCGCTTCAGCCTGGCTGTGCTGGCACTGCTCTTCAGCCACCCCGCCATTGCAGCCGAATCACTCGCCGCTATCCAGACCCTGGAATGGGGCAGCGACGCCGGCAGCAGCACAGTCGCCGACGTTTCCTCCGCCAGCGCCAGCCAGGACGACGTCTGGCAGCGCATCCGCAACGGCTTCAAGATCGAAGACGCCACGCCAAACCCGCTCGTTGCCGTGCACGAATCCTGGTACGCGGCGCGGCCGGAATCCGTGCGGCGCATCGTCGACCGCGCGCGCCGCTATCTGTTCCACATCGTCGAGGAAGTCGACCGCCGCGCGATGCCGATGGAAATCGCATTGCTGCCGATGATCGAAAGCGCATTCAACCCCACCGCGCTATCGCCGTCCGCCGCCTCGGGCATCTGGCAGTTCATTCCCTCCACCGGCCGCCTCTACGGCCTCAAGCAGGACAACTGGTACGACGGCCGGCGCGACTTCACCGCCGCCACCCGGGCTGCGCTCGACTACCTGGGCAAGCTGTATCTCGATTTCGGCGACTGGCAGCTGGCGCTGGCGGCCTACAACTGCGGCGAAGGCTGCGTTGCGCGCGCCATCCAGAAGAACGTCCAGCAGGGACTGCCCACCGATTACGCCAGCCTGGCCCTGCCCAGCGAAACCCGCCATTACGTCCCCAGGCTTCTCGCCATCAAGAAGCTGATACGCAATCCCGAACAGTACGGCATCGCCATCGACGCGCTGCCCAACCAGCCCTATTTCGACCAGGTCACCGTCCATGCCAGCATGGACATCCACTCCGCCGCGCGGCTGGCGGGCATGAACAGCGACGAGTTCATCGCGCTCAACGCCGCCTTTCCGCGCAAGCTCATCCGTTCCGACACGCCGGTCAACCTGCTGATCCCGGTCGACAAAACCGACAAATTCCAGCGCAACCTGGAGAGCGCCAGCTGGGACTCCTGGCAGCCCTATACGGCACAAAAAGGCGAACGCCCCGAAGCCATCGCCAAGCGCTTCGATGTCAGCCTCGCCCGCCTCGAAGAACATAACCAGTTTCAGTTGAAACACGGCAAACTAGTGCGCGCGCAGACCATCCTCGTCCCCGTCAGGGGCCGTGGCGTGGCCGCGGCGCAAAGCGTTGCCGCGGCAACAACGATGAGCGCAAGCCGGCACCAGGTCGAGCGCGGCGACACGCTGTTCGGCGTGGCCCGCCGTTACGGCCTGAGCATCGCCCAGTTGACCCAGGCCAACCCCGGCCTCGATGGCAGCCTCAAAGCCGGCCAGACCCTGCGCCTGCCCCAGAACGAACAGGCCGCCCGACAACCCGAAGCCTTCCGGCACGTCGCCTTCAACCCCCTTCCCGGAAAACCTGCCGGACCCGTTCATTACACCGTCAAACGCGGCGACAGCCTGCACGCCATCGCGCAGCGTTTCGACGTCAGCCTGGCCGACCTCAAAACCTGGAATCCGGTTTTCGGGAATGATAGCGGCATCCGCGCGGGCCAGCAGATCGTAGTCAAACGCCCCTGAGCCCGCCGCTGATCCAGCGGCCTTGATCTAAGCCGCCCTAATCGGGCGCAGGCGGCTCATCCGACTTGTCCGACATCACCAGTGCCATGCCGACGGCGGCCAGCACCATCCACAGCACCGCCGCCCAGATGCCCAGCGCATCCGACAGCGGCCCCATGAAAAGCAGCGTCAGCATGGCCACGCCCAAAACCAGGTTGCCGATCCAGAAATTGCGGCTGCGTTTGCCGGTATTCAATTGACACTCCATTCAGAAAACGCCTGCCCCTGCGCGGCCACCCAGTGGCAACGCGCCCAGTGCCCGCTGCCCACAGCGGTTTGATCGGGATAGATTTGCCGGCATATTCCGCTTGCATGCGGGCAACGCGGATGGAAATGACAGCCGTTGGGCGGATTGAGCGGCGACGGCTGGTCGCCGGCCAGGCGAATCGCGCGCTGCCCGGCCGGTGATTCGATACGCGGCACGGCGCTCACCAGCGCCTGGGCATAGGGATGGCGCGGAGCGCGCAGCACTTGCGCCGCCGGGCCTTGTTCGACGATGCGCCCGAGGTACATCACCGCCACCTCGTGCGCCAGATAATCGACCACGGCGAGATTGTGGGTGATGAACAGATAGGCCAGACCCAGGCTGTCCTGCAAATCCTTCAGCAGATTCAGTATCTGCGCCTGCACCGAGACGTCGAGCGCGCTGGTCGGTTCGTCGCAAATCACCAGTCTGGGCGACACCGCCAGCGCCCGCGCAATCGCAATGCGCTGCCGCTGCCCCCCGGAAAACGCATGCGGATAGCGCCCGCCCGCGTCGTCGGGCAGTCCCACCTGGCGCAGCAACAGCGCAACCGCGTCGCGGCGCTGGTTAGCCGCCCCCACCCCCAGGGCATCCATGCCTTCGAGCAGGATGTCCGCCACCCGCATGCGCGGATTGAGCGAGCTGAACGGATCCTGGAACACCATCTGCGCCTGTCGCCGCAGGGTGGCAGCATTGCGCGCGGCGACGGTCTCGCCGGCCAGCACGATGCTGCCCGCTGTCGGTTCGATCAGCCGCAGCAGCGCCTTGCCCACGGTGGTCTTGCCGCAGCCGGACTCGCCCACCAGCGCCAGCGTGCGGCCCGGCTGGATCGCCAGCGTCACGTCGTCCACTGCGCGCACCTGGCCCACGGTGCGCTGGATGAAGCCGCGCCTGATCGGAAAATGCACTTTCAGGCCGTCCACCTGCAGCAGGGTTTGCGCCGCTTGAGCTGAATGCGTCGGCGGTGCCACGGCGCGCGCACTGCGCAGCGGCAGCGCACCCGCCAGGTGGCAGCGCACCCGCTGATCGTCGATCGTTTGCCAGTCGGGCGATTCGTCGCGGCAGCGCGCAATCGCAAGCGGACAGCGCGGCGCGAAGCGGCAGCCACGCATCCGGCCGTCGAGCTTCGGCACCTGGCCGGGAATCGTGGTCAGCCGCCCGCCATCGCCGGGACGCGGCAGCGCCTCGAACAGCATGCGGCTATACGGATGTTGCGGGGCCGCGAAAAACGCATCGCGCGTTCCCTCTTCCAGCAATTCGCCGGCATACATCACCCCCACGCGGTCGGCGTTCTCGGCCACCACCCCGAGATCGTGCGTGATCAACAGCATGCCCATCCGCTTTTCGCTGCGCAGGCTCCGCAGCACATCGAGCACCTGCGCCTGGATGGTCACGTCGAGCGCTGTGGTCGGCTCGTCGGCGATCAGGAGCTTGGGCTGGCCGGCCAGCGCCATCGCTATCATCGCCCGCTGGCGCAGGCCGCCGGACAGTTCGAACGGGTAACTGTCGAGCCGCCGCAGCGCATCCGGCACCCCCACCGAATCGAGCAGTCCGCGGGCCGCCTCCCGCGCCGCCTGCCCGCTCAGTCCCTGATGCAGGACAAGCGCTTCGACAATCTGATGGCCCACCTTGACGACCGGATTCAACGCCAGCATCGGCTCCTGGAAAATCATCGCCATGCCGCCGCCACGCACGCGCCGCATGTCGCGCTCGGGCAGCGCCAGCACATCCTGCCCGTCCAGTTGCACCGCCCCTGCGACGATACGGCCGCCGTCCGGCAGCAGGCGCATCAGCGACAGCGCGGTCATCGACTTGCCGCAGCCTGACTCGCCGAGCAGCGCGTAGGTTTCGCCGGCGGCGACATGAAAGGACACGCCATCGACCACGCGCAGGGTATCCGCATCGTGGCCGATTTCGGTGACGAGCCCCGCGACCCGCAGCAGGGGCTTCACCGGCGGCCTCCCAGACGCGGGTCGAAGGCGTCGCGCACACCGTCGGCGAACAGGTTGGCGGCAAGCACCAGCGCGAACATGAAGGCGAATGCCGCACCGAGCTGCCACCATACTGCCGGTTCGCGTGCAAGTTCGAGGCGCGCGCCGTTGATCATGTTGCCCCAGCTGTACATGGAGGGATCGACGCCGACGCCGACGTAGGACAGCACCGCTTCGGCCAGCACCAGCCCGGAAAAATCCAGAACGACCGCAATCAGCACCAGATGGAACACGTTGGGAAAAATGTGGCGGCTGATGATGCGTGCATTCGATACGCCGAAGGCGCGCGCCGCCTCGACGTAATCGAGCGTGCGCAACTTGAGCGATTCGCCGCGCAGCAGTCGCGCCAGTCCGGTCCAACTGGTCATGCCCATGATCAGGCACAGCGCCAGCAGGCGAATGTCGGCGCGCGCGGCGGCGGTGTCGAACAGTTCGGGGTTGGATTCGATATAGACCTGCACGATCAGCACGGCAGCCGCAATCAGCAGCACGCCCGGGATCGAGTTGAGCACGGTGTAGAGGTACTGGATCGCGTCGTCCACCCAGCCGCGGAAATAGCCCGCCACGATGCCCAGGCCGATTGCCAGCGGCAGCGTGACCAGCGTGGTCAGCGTACCGATCACCAGGCCGGTGCGGATGCTTTTGAGGCTGATGTAGAGCACGTCCTGTCCGACCTTGTCGGTGCCGAGCACGTGGTAGCCGGACGCCAGCTGCGCCATCGCGCCGCCCAGCATGAGCAGCAGCGCCAGCATGCCGACGAGCGTGCGGCCGGGCCAGTTCAAGCCGCCTTGTCGCCACCGTGCAAGCCATGTACCGACGGGCAGCTGCAGCCGGCGTGCCTGCCACGCAGCCAGGCCGGCAAGCAGCAGCAGGCCGGCGAGGGCGCCCTGCGCGGCGCCGGCGAGGGTGCGCCGCGCGATGTCGGATAGCCGGTCGCCGGCGTGCTGCAGATGCGCGCCGCCATATTGCAGGCGCGGATAATCGCGCACCGCCACGCCATTCCGCTCGACGAATTCCATGGCATACAACTGCATCGCCAGCGGCGCCGAATAGGTTTTTTCCTGGCGGGTGCGCAGGCCGCCCACCAGCGCGTCGAACGCGCTCATCACCTCGACCGAATACTGCGGCTTGTCGGCCGGACTGTCGGGCAGCCGTTCCCGGTAATGCAGCGAATCGAGCAGGCCGATGACGACGAAGACGCCCAGCACCAGAGCCGCCCCCATCGCCATCGGGCGCTGCGCCACGGCCACCCACGGAGCGCGCAGATGGTCGTGGCGACGGATGAACCAGGCCAGCGCCAGCACGCCCGCCAGCAGTGCAAAAATCAGCGCATCGGTCCACAGGATCACGGGCATGAAATTCATTGCAGCCTCACCCGCGGATCAGCCCACGAATAGGAAATGTCGGTGAGAATGAGGCCGACGATGTAGAGAAAGGAGCCCAGGAACACCATCGCGCGCACCACGGCGAAATCCTGCGCCTGGATCGCGTCGATGGTGTAGCTGCCGAGCCCTGGGATGCCGAAGAAGGACTCGGTGATCAGGCTTCCCATGAACAGCAGCGGCAGCACCACCACTGCGCCGGTGAGGATCGGGATCATGCCGTTCTTCAGCACGTGGCGAAACAAGACCCGGATTTCGGACAAGCCCTTGGCGCGCGCGGTGCGCACATAGTCCTTGCCGATTTCCTCGAGGAAGATCGTGCGGTACCAGCGCGCGCCGCTGCCGATCCCTGCCGCCACGCTGACCAATACCGGCAACAGGATGAACTTGAGCCCACCGATGCCGCCGGTATAGCCCGAAATCGGCAGCAGGTTCCACAATTTGGCGATGAAATACTGCCCGGCGATGATGTAGAACAGGCCCGAGATCGACATCAGCACCACGCACAGCACCACCCCCCACAGGTCGAGGTAGGTGGCGCGGAAAAACACCATCAGCAAGGCGAAGGTGATGTTGGCCAGCAAGCCGATGACGAACACCGGCAGCGCGATCGCCAGGCTCGGCCCCATGCGGGTGCGGATTTCGTTGCCGATGTCACGGCCGTCGTCGCTTTTGCCGAACTTGAAGACGAACATCGCCGCCGAGTGCTGGAAGAAAATCGTCTCGGTGAACTGCGCGCTGCCCGTTGCCTCCGCATTCAGCAGCAGCGGCTTGTCGTAGCCGTGCTCGGCCTTCCAGCGCTCGATCGCCTCCGGCGTCACGTGCTTGACGCCGAGTTGCAGCCGCGCCATGTCGTCCGGCGTGTTGACGACGAAAAACAGCGCAAAGGTCAGCAGGTTGACCCCGATGAGGATCGGGATCGCGTACAGCAGGCGGCGCAGGATATAGGCGAACATCAGGCGGTCTTTCGTTCATGCCGCCGCCACGCGATCACTGCCGGCGCGATCACGGCCGCCAGCGCAGCGGCCAGCAGCACGATCGGCCACAGCACCGGACGGTTCCATTCGGCGCGCCGGGCTTCGCGCACGGCAGCGTCGATACGGCGGTATTTGAGGGTGTTGTTCGCCATCAGGTTGGGTTTGACGTTATGCACCTATGCACCCAGCCGTGGCGCAGGCCGAAGGCCTTGGGATGGTAGGCGAAGATCCACGGCGCATCGCGGCGCACGACGTCGAGCATGGCGTCGATCACCTGCTGGCGCGCGGGGCCGTTGTCCATGTCCTTCATCTGCTCGAACAGGCGGTCGAACTCGGGGTTGTCGTAGTTGGCGGCATTCTCGCCGCCGCTGCCGACTTTCTTGTGCGGGCCGTAGAGCAGGAAGAAGAAATTTTCCGGATCGGGGTAGTCGGCATTCCAGCCCCATTCGAACAGCTGGGCATTGCCCTTGCGGATCTTGTCCTGAAAACGGTTGTAGTCGGTGCCGCGCACCACCAGCTGCACATTGAGCTTGTCGAGCTGCTTCTTCATCCAGTCGAGCCGCGACTTGGCATCGGGGCCGGATGCCATGGTGTCGAAATACAGCACCAGCGGTTCGCCCGTCTTCGCGTTGCGGCCGTTCGGGTAGCCCGCCTCGGCCAGCAGGCGGCGCGCGGCCTCGATCGGGCGGCGCGCGATCCTGCCGTCGCGTGCTTCGTAGACATAGGGGTTCAGTCCGGCCACGCCTTCGACATAGCCAAACAACCCCGGCGGAATCGGCCCCTGCGCGGGAATGCCGCGGCCATTGAGGAAAATGGAAATGAACTCGTCATAGTCGAATGCGATGGACAGCGCCTGGCGCAATTTGCGGCGGTCTTCGCCAAGGCCGCCCACCACCGGGTCGAGCATGTTGAAACCGACATACCACAGGGACGCCGCCACGGTGGTGACGAGGCCGATGCCCTTGGCGCGCATGGAATCGGTGAGCTGAGGATCGCCGCCGGCGGAGAACTTCACGGCCTGGTCGAAGCTATCGGAGCTGATGCCGGAGCTGTCGTAATAACCCTGCAGAAACTTGCTCCAGTAGGGAATGGTTTCCTTTTCCAGGCTGAACACGGCTTCGTCCACCAGCGGCAGGTGCTTGCCGGCGTCGGCCAGCAGCCCTGCCTGCCTGTCTTCGTCGCTGCCTTCCGCCGGATAGGTTTCGCCGTGGTAGTGCGGATTCCTTTTCAGCACCATGCGGCGATTGGGATCGTTTTCCGCCAGGTAATACGGCCCGGTCCCGACCGGCTGCCAGTCGAGCGTGAGATTGCGCCCGGCCAGACCGGGCTGGGCATAGAAGACGTCGGCTTCCCATGGAATCGGCGCAAAAAACGGCATTGCCAGCCAGTAGATGAACTGCGGGTATTTGCCTTTGACATGGATGCGGTAGGTGTAGCGGTCGACGACCTCCGCCCCTTCAAGTGCGAAATCGTCGAGATTCAGCGCTGCCGCGGGGCGGGATTGAGCCGCTTTTTCCAGCGCCGCACCCAGCGCCTTCAGACCGATGATGTGTTCGGCCATCAGGCCGAAAATCGGCGAACTCAGCCGCGGATTGGCCAGGCGCTTGATCTGATACACATAATCGGCAGCCACCAGTTCGCGCGTGCCGCTGTGCTCGAAGTCATGGATCCGGGTTTTTCCGGCGGTGTCCGCGGCGGTGAGCGCATGGTAGCGGTAGCGCCCCGCCGCATCGCGTGCGAATGCCGGGTGCGGCTGATATTGGATGCCGGGGCGGATACGGATTTCATACACGCTCTTCGCAATGCGTGCAGAGGACGCATCGTCCGGCAGCGCATGCCCCGCTGCATCGAAATAGCGCGCCTGGGGCACCGCATCCGCGGTGAGCGGAATCAGCGTGTAAGGGCGCTGGAGAAAGTGATACTGCAGCGGCGGCTCATAAATTTGGCCGGTGAATTCGATTTCGTTCGCGCTGTAGGAGCGCGCCGGATCGAGATGCTTGGGGCGTTCGGAAAACGCGCTGTACAGGATGTTGGCGTTGGCCGGGCTGCCCGGGTAGGGATTGTTCCAGCTGTCGGAGCAGCCCGCCAGCCACCCCAGCCCTAGCCCCAGCAGGCCCAGTTTGAGGAAAATCGTGCCCGTGCGCGTCATGCCGCAAGTGTACCCAAGCGCGTGCGCAACGTCAGCCGTTATAATCGGCGGCAATTCAATTCTTTCGAGACCATTATGGGATTTCTTGCAGGGAAGCGTTTGCTCGTCACCGGCGTCATTTCCAACCGTTCGATTGCGTATGGCATCGCTGCCGCGTGCAAGCGCGAAGGCGCCGAACTCGCCTTCACCTACCAGGGTGAGCGCATCAAGGACCGGGTCAGCGAATTCGCCAAGGAATTCGGCTCCGATCTGGTGTTCCCGTGCGACGTCGGCAGCGACGAGCAGATCGATGCCCTGTTTGCCGAACTCGGCAAACACTGGGACGGCCTTGATGGCCTGGTGCACTCGATCGCCTACGCACCGAAGGAAGCCCTGGCCGGCGATTTTCTCTCCGCGGTCACCCGGGAAAACTTCCGCATCGCACACGACATCAGCTCCTACAGCTTCGCCGCGCTGGCCAAGGCCGCGTTGCCGATGATGGAGGGCCGCCAGGCGGCACTGCTGACGCTGTCGTATCTCGGCGCGATTCGCTCCGTTCCCAATTACAACGTCATGGGCCTGGCCAAGGCCAGCCTCGAATCCAGCGTGTACTACATGGCACAGAGCCTCGGCCCCAAGGGCATCCGCGTCAATGCGCTATCGGCCGGGCCGATCAAGACGCTGGCCGCCAGCGGCATCGCCAACTTCGGCGAGAAGCTCGACCTGGTCGCCAAGAACGCGCCGCTGCGCCGCAACGTAACGATTGAAGAGGTTGGCAACGCCGCCGCCTTCCTGCTCTCCGACCTGGCGTCCGGCATTACCGGCGAAATCACCTACGTCGATGCCGGCTTCAATTCCACCGCCGGCGCCGAGAGCTGATCTGAACTTTCCCGCAATAAAAAACGCGCCTTGAAGGCGCGTTTTTTATTGCGGCTACGCGACGGCTTATCTTCCCTCGATCGCGTTGGGCTGGACTTTCACTTTCTGGCCGGCGGTAATCAGCGCAACCATCGCCTTCATATCCGCACGCTGCTGCGCCTGCGTGACGCCGGCTTCGATCGACGACACCAACATCGGATCCAGCGCCGGCGCATCCAGCACGCGGCTCACGCGTACGATGCGATACGAGCCGTCGGGGCGGGCGAAGCCGGTGTAGGCCGGCAGTTTGTCCGTGGCGACGCGGAATACCGCTTTGGCCCCGGCCGCATCCAGCACGGCGGATGGTTGACGCCCCACGATCTGGAAAGCCGACCAGTTCAATCCCGCTTCGTCGCCTTTTGCCAGCGCCTGGAGGGTGGCTTCAGCTTTTTGCGCCAGCAAACGCATACTCTGCTCGGTGCGCAGCCTGGTTTCGATCGCCTGCGACGCCTCGGTCAGCGGACGCAAGCGGGCCGGGCGATGCTCCACCACCCGCGCAGCGACCAGAGTGCCGGGCTGCACTTCAATGGCTTCGGTGTTCTGCCTGGATTTGATCGATTCCGGACTGAACAGCGCGGACGACAAGGCGGCATGATTGAAAGGCGGCGGCGCAGTCCTGGCCGTCATCCAGCCGCTTTGCTGAACCGTCAGCTTGGCGGCGGTGGCGGCGGGCTGCAACGACTGAGCGTTCTCGTACACCAGATTGCTGAAGTTGTCGGCCATGTCGGCGAAGGCTTTTTGTGCCTGCTGCTTGCGCAGCTCGCTTACGACCGCTGCGCGCACCTCGGCCAGGGGCGCAGTCTGGGCAGGCTGAATGCCATCCAGCCGGATGATGTGATAGCCGAAATCGCTTTCCACCGGTCCGCGGATTTCATTGGGCTTCATGCTGAACACGGCATCCTCGAAGGCTTTGACCATCATGCCGCGGCCAAAGCTACCCAGGCTGCCATCCTGCGCGGCCGACCCCGGATCCTGCGACTGGGTGCGCGCCAACTCGGCAAAGCGCTGCGGGTTTTTCTGCAGGGTCTGCGCCAATTCGGCCGCTTTCGCCTTGGCTTTGGCACGCGAAGCCGCATCCGCATTTTTTTCTGCGGCAATCAGGATGTGACTCGCACTGCGCTGTTCCGGCTGCCCGAACTGGGCGGCATGGGAAGCATAGTAATCCGCCACGGCCTGCTCGCTCACCGCGATACCCGCCGCTACGCTTGCCGTATCCAGCACCAGATATTCGGCGCGGATCTGCTCGGGTTCGGTGAACTCGCCCTTGTTGGCCACGTAGTAACGCTCCACGTCGGCGGGCGCCACCCTGATCTGCGGCGCCACCGCGGAAGCAGGCAGATCGGCCCAGGCGATTTCACGCTGTTGCGCCACCAGGCGGGCAATCTGAGCCAGCGATGTGCCGGACGGGAACGCCGCAAGCGAAACCGGGCTGGCAATGGCCTCCAGCATGAAAGCCTGGCGCAATTCATTTTCAAACTGGGCGGGTGTGCGGCCATTCTGGCGCAGCACCGCCTCATACCGCTGCTGCGAAAACTTGCCGTCCTGCTGGAAGGCCGGAATCTGCGCCAGCACCGACGCAATATAGGCATCGGGCGCCAGGAACTTGAGCTTTTGCGCATCCTGCAGCAAGGCTTTACGCTCGACCAGGCTGTCGAGAACCTGCTTGCGGAAGTTTGCCGTTTCGGTAACAGCAGGGTCGAACGCAGGGCCGAGCGCCTCGCGCATGCGGTCGCTCTGTGCCTGAATCTCCCGGGTCAGTTCTTCACGCGAAATCCCCACGTCGCCGACCTCGGCAACCATGCCGCCGCTGTTGTCGCCCTTCATGTAGGAATCCACGCCGAACAAGGCGAAGGTGATTGCGATCAAGGCCAGTATGACTTTGGCCAGCCAACCCTTTGCATGCTTGCGGATTGCTTCGAGCACGGTCATCAACTCCAGAAAAAACATCAGCGCGAATTTTCGCGCACTTTGCGCCTTACGTCTCGCCCGGCGCGATTAATTAAAAGTTACGCATGGACAAACTCAACCGATGCGATAAATAACAAAGCCCCGAAATAAAAAAAGGCGAACTTGCGTTCGCCTTTTTGATGTTGGCGGAGTGGACGGGACTCGAACCCGCGACCCCCGGCGTGACAGGCCGGTATTCTAACCAACTGAACTACCACTCCCTGATGCTGCAGAAACCATGCTACCTAAAACTTGACCCGCTTATTTCCCTGCTGGTGGGTGCTGAGGGGTTCGAACCCCCGACATTCGCCTTGTAAGGGCGACGCTCTACCAGCTGAGCTAAGCACCCGACAAAGACCAAGATTCTACAACAGATTTTCCGATCTTGCCAAATGCATATCGCATTT
>NCIH01000041.1:0-22769 GCA_002281975.1 Hydrogenophilales bacterium 17-64-11
TGACACCCCATCATCGCCAGGTCCCCCGCTTATCAGATGATGAGAATCATAGCTGCGGAGGCGGCGTTATTGAAGGAAGTTTTTCAACAGAATCGCCGATGAGCAGCCGGTCGGAACTTTCTACGTGAATGCCTGCCTGGATTCGGAACCGGTCGGCGGGGCGCCGCCTGTATGTCCAGGCCAGGTATTGCTTCACCTTTGGCCATCACTCCGCCCGCAGCGCATCCACCGGATTCAACCGCGCCGCGCGCATCGCCGGCACCACCCCCGCAAGCAGCCCGATCAGCACCGACACCCCCAGCGCGCCGAGGGCATAGTCCCATGGCGTGCTGACCGGCAGGCCGCTGACGGTGGCTTTCAGCAGGGCGGCGATGCCGGCGCCGACCGCCAGTCCGCCGAGTCCGCCGAGGGTGGACAGCACGGTCGATTCCATCAGAAACAGGGTGCGGATGTGCGCCCGTGTCGCGCCCAGCGCGGTGAGCAGGCCGATCTCGGCGACGCGTTCGGCCACCGCGATGTGCATCAGGGTGACCATGCCGACTGCGCCGACCAGCAGCGAGATGCCGCCGAGCGCGGCGACGGCGAAGGTGAGCACGTCGAGCACGGTGGAGAGCGTGTCGAGCATCTGCTGCTGCGGGGTGACGGTGAAGTCCTCGCGGCCGTGGCGCGCGATCAATATCCGTTTGATGTCGTCGACCACCGCCGCGACTGGCGAGCCCGGTTTGTAGGCGACGTGGATTTCCATCACGCCTTCGCGGTTGAACACTTCCAGCGCGCGTGCGGTGGGGATGTAGACGGTGTCGTCGAGGTCGAAGCCGAGCACCTGGCCCTTCGGCGCCATCACGCCGATCACGCGGAAGCGCGAGGCGCCGACTTGAAGGGTCGCGCCCAGCGGATTGGCGCTGCCGAACAGTTCGCTGCGCACTTTCGAGCCCAGCACCGCATAGGCGCGCGGATTGCGCGGATCGTCGGCGGGCAGGAACTGGCCGACCGCGACGTGCATGTTGAAGGCGCGCGAAAAGTCCGGTCCTTCGCCATACACCGTCACGCGCCGGCTGCGGCCGTGGGCGCGGATTTCCGCATTGCCCATCACCCCGGCATTGGTGTATTGCGCGTAGCGCGAGGTTCTCAGCGCCAGCGCATCGTCTATCGTCAGCAGCCGCGCGCTGCCGATGGCGCCGACCGAGGCGCCGTGGGTGCTGGTCTTGCCCGGGCTGACGTTGACGATGTGGGTGCCGAACTGGGTGAACTCGGCCAGCACGAAACGATGGATGCCGTCGCCGATCGAGGTGAGCAGGATCACCGCGGCGATGCCCACCGCGATGCCCGTGGCCGAAAGGAAAGTGCGTAGCCGGTGCGCGGTCAGCGCGTGCAGGGCGAAGCGCAGGGTGTCGGCGGCACTCATCCCGGCGCGCTCATTTCCCGCTCAGCGCCAGCACGGGATCGAGCCGGGCCGCGCGCGATGCGGGCAGCAGGCTGGCGACGATGCCGGTGACGAGCGCGGTGGCCACGCCCGCCACGCTGGCCCAGGCCGGCGGCCAGGCGGGGAGCAGCGGATAGGCGAGGCGGACCATCCAGGCGCCGAAGTGCCCCAGCGCGAAGCCGGTCACGCCGCCCGCCAGCGACAGCCACAGCGCCTCGGCGAAGAACAGGCGGCGGATGTCGGCGGCGGGCGCGCCGATGGCTTTCAGGAGGCCGATTTCCGCGGTGCGCTGGGCTACCGCCACCAGCATCACGTTCATCACCAGGATGCCGGCCACCGCCAGGCTGATCGCGGCGATGCCCGCCACCGCGAGCGTCAGCGCGCGCAGGATGCGGTCGAAGGTGGCGAGCACCGCGTCCTGGGTGATGACGGTGACGTCCTCCTCGCCGTCGTGGCGCAGCTTCAGGGCATGGCTGATCGCGGCCTTGGCAGGCTCGATGGCGGTGCGGCTCTTCGCCTCGACCAGGATGCGGAACAGCGATTCGGTGTTGAACAGCTCCTGCGCGTAGTCGATCGGGATGATGGCGATTTCGTCGGAGTTGAAGCCCATCGATTCGCCCTGGACGGCCAGCACGCCGGACACCAGGAAGCGGCTGTCGCCGAGGCGCACGCGCTGGCCGATGGCCTTGCCGTCGGGAAAGAATTCGCGCGCCAGCACGCTGCCCAGCACGATCTGCGCGCTGCGCTCCGAACCGTGGGCGAGAAAGCTACCCTGCGACAGCTTCATGTGGCGGATCGGCAGCAACTCGGAATTGCTGCCGAGCACGCTCACCTCGCGCAGCCGCCCGCCGGCCGTGAGTTCGGCCACCCCCACGTTGAGCGGCGCCAGGCGCCGCACCTGCGGCAACTGGCCGATGAAGCGGGCGTCTTCCAGGGTCAGGTCGCGCGGCGTCTGCCCGAGCGCCGCACCGGGAAAGCCGCCGGCAGTTTCGGCGCGCCCCGGCAGGACGATGAGCAGATTGGTGCCGAGCGAGGAGAACTGCCCCACCACATAGCGCCGCGCGCCGTCGCCGAGCGCGGTCAGCACCACCACTGCCGCCACCCCCAGCGCCATCGCCAGCACGATGAGCAGGGAACGGGTGCGGTAGCTCGCCACCGTGGTCAGGGACAGCGTCAGCGTGTCGCGCAGATTCATGTTTCGTCGGCGACGATCTCGCCGTCGCGCATGGCGATGTGGCGATGCGCGCGCGCGCCGAGTTCGCGGTCGTGGGTGACGACGATCAGCGTGGTGCCGCCATGGTGCAGCCTTTCCAGCAGCGCCACCACCTCGGCGCCGATGCGGTGGTCGAGGTTGCCGGTCGGCTCGTCGGCCAGCAGCGCGGTCGGACGCAGGATGGTGGCGCGCGCGATCGCCACGCGCTGGCGCTGCCCGCCGGAGAGTTCGGCCGGGCGGTGAAAGGCGCGGTCGCGCAGATCGAAGGCGTCGAGGGCGGCGTCGACGCGGGTCTTGCGCTCGGCCGGCGCGACGCCTTCGAGCATCAGCGGCAACTCGATGTTTTCCGCCGCGGTGAGGCGCGGCACCAGGTGGAAGGACTGGAACACGAAGCCGATCTTCTCGCGGCGCACCCGCGCCCGCTCGTTCTCGGAAAGATCGGTGACGTCGGCGCCGTCCAGTTCGTAGCGACCGCTGTCGGAACGATCGAGCAGGCCGATGACATTCAGCAGGGTGGACTTGCCGGAGCCCGACGGTCCCATGATGGACACGTATTCGCCCGACGCGATGTCGAGGCTGATGTTGTTGAGCGCGCGCACTTCCTGGTCGCCCATGCGGAACACGCGCGTGATCGCGGTCAGGCGGATCATGGCTTCGCGGCTTTCGTGTCCTTCGGGGTATTGGGTGTGACCTGGGTGCCTGCCTGCACGTCTTCCCGGTCGAATGACAGCAGTACCCGCTCGCCGGCGTTCAGCCCGCCGGTGACTTCGGTGAACGCCCAGTTGGCCAGCCCGGTTTTCAGGCTGCGCGTTTCCAGCCGGTCGTCCCTGCCCAGCACCAGTACCGTGCCGTCCTGCCGGATCGCCTGGGTGGGCACGCGCAGCACGTTGTCGCGGCGCTCGGTGACGATTTCGGCATCGGCGCTGTAGCCGACCAGCAGGATCTGTTTGGGCGGCGTGTCGAAATCGACCTCGACATCGACCGTGCGCGCCTGCTTTTCCACCTCGGTCACGTACGGCGCAATGCGCCGCACATGGCCGGGAAAGACCTGTCCGGGCAGGGCGTCGAAGGTGATGCGCGCGGGCTGGCCGGGCTTCAGCCTGGGGGCGTCGACCTCGTCCATCGGCGCGCTCACGTACAGGCAGGTGTCGTCGATCAGGTCGACCGCGGGCGGGGTGGGGATGCCGGGCGGCGACGGCGTGGTGAATTCGCCGACCTCGCCGGTGACTTTGGCCACGATGCCGGCAAACGGCGCGGTCAGCGTGGTGCGCTCCAGCCCGGCCAGGGCGACGCGGATCTGCGCCTGCGCGCGCCTGACGTCGGTGGCGAGCGCATCGCAATTGGCCTGGCGGGCGCGCGCTTCGGCGCGATCGTCCTCGCCGCGCTGCGGGCTGACGAAGCCGCGCGCGGCAAGCTGCTGGGTGCGCTCGGCGTTGCGCCGCGCGTTGTCGGCCATGATGCAGGCTTCGCGGCGGCGCTCCTCGCTGGTGGCCAGCTGGCGGGTGGCGAGTTCGCGCTGCGCTGCAAGGTCGCGGTTCCACAGTTCCAGCAGCGGCTGCCCCGCCTTCACGCGGTCGCTTTCCTTCACCCATAGCTTGACGATCTGCCCGCCCGCCACCGGGGCCAGCCTGGCGCGGCGGCAGGCCTTGATCGTGCCGGCGCGGGTGTTGACCACGGTGGCTTCCACCGTGCCGCGCGCGATCGTGGCGAGTTCGACTGCGGGCGGCAGCGGCCGGGTGAAGCGCCAGGCCGCATAGGCCAGCGCAGCGAGCGCCAGCACGACGAGAACAAGACGCAGCCAGGTTTTCGGTTTCGGCATGATAGGGCGGGGCAGCAGCGAAGCGGCCCAATGTAACATTCGGGGATGCTGAAAACCATTATTCTGGCGCGCCTCGAATTCAAGGACGGCGTGCCGTATTCCGCCGCCTACGGCGACATCTACCATACCGCCGACGGCGGCGCCGGGCAGGCGCGCCACGTCTTTCTGCAGGGCTGCGGCCTGCCGCAGGCGTGGGCGCATCGCGCCCGCTTCGTCATGCTGGAAACCGGCTTCGGCACCGGGCTGAATTTCCTGGCGACCTGGGCGGCGTGGCGCGACGATCCGGCGCGCCCCGCGCGGCTGCATTTCCTGTCGGTCGAAAAGCATCCGTTCGGCGCCGCCGACCTGGCGCGCCTGCACGCGCAATGGCCGGAATGGGCGGCGCTGGCCAGCGAACTGCGGGCGAACTGGCCGATGCCGACGCCGGGTTTCCATCGCATCGCGCTCGACGGCGGGCGGGTGCAGCTCACCCTGATGCTGGGCGAAGCGGCGGACTGCCTGCCGCAGGTCGAGGCTGGCGTCGACGCCTTCTATCTGGATGGTTTCGCGCCCGACCGCAATGCCGACCTTTGGCAGCCCGGGCTGTTTGACGAACTCGCGCGGCTGGCGAACCCCGGGGCGATGGCGGCGACCTACACCGTGGCGGCAACGGTGCGCGAGGGGCTGGGCCGGGCGGGCTTCGCCTGCGAAAAAAGCGCCGGCTACGGCCGCAAGCGGCATTGCCTGAGTGCGCGTTTTGCCGCCAAGGCCGGCGCCGATGAATCCGCCGTGCCGCGCCGCGTCGCCGTCATCGGTGCCGGCGTCGCCGGAGCGGCCGTGGCGCATGCGCTGGCGCAGCGCGGCGTCGCCGTCGCCGTGCTGGAACGTGCGGCAGACAGCGCGCAGGCGGCCTCGGGCAATCCGCTGGCGGTGTTCCGTCCGTTGATCTCGCGCGACGACAACTGCGCCAGCCGGCTGACGCGCGCGGCGTTTCTGCACGATCTGCGCGCCTGGGCCGCGCTCGGCGATGCGCCGCAATGGTCGCGCTGCGGCGTGCTGCATCTGGCTAAAGACGCGGCTGCGGCGGCGCGGCAGCGGCTGGCGCTGGCCGGCGCCGCGCCGCCCGCCGATTACGCGCGCTGGGTGGAGAGGGACGAAGCGCGCGAGCTGGCGAACTGGCCGGTCGCCGCGGCCGGGGTGTTTTACCCGGCGGCGGGCTGGGTGGTGCCGGCAAGCCTGTGCCGCGCCTGGCTCGATCATCCGGCAATCCAACTGAGAACCGGCTGCGCGGTGGCGCGCGTGCAGGCCGGCGCTGCCGGCTGGCAGGCGCTGGGCGAGGATGGCGCGGTGCTGGCGGATGCCGATGCCGTGGTGCTGGCCAACGCGCGCCACGTCCTGGATCTGGCTGCGGGGCAGGCCTGGCCGCTGCATACCGTGCGCGGCCAGGTCACGCGGCTGCCGCCCGGCGGTCTGCCGGAAATCCGGCGGGTGATCGCGCGCGAAGGCTATGTGGCGACGGGCGCGGGCCAGCTTGTGGTCGGCGCAACCTACGAACACGATGACGACGACAGCGCACCGCGCAGAGCGAGCGATCTTGCCAACCTGGCCCGGCTGGAGGCGATCCTGCCGGGGGCGGGCGAACGCTGCGCGCTGGCGGCAGCGAGCGGGCGCGCCGCGCTGCGCGCCACGCTGCCGGACCGGCTGCCGATGCTGGGGGCGGTCGGCGGGCAGGCGGGATTGTATGTGGCGGCGGGCTACGCGTCGCGCGGGGTGGTGTGGGCGGGCTTGCTGGGCGAGGCGCTGGCCGACCTGATGACCGGCCAGCCCTTGCCACTGGAGGTGGATTTGATGCGGGCGATCGCGCCCGGGCGCTTCGCCCGCTGATCAGGCGGCGGTGAGGGGGGTGCCTTTGCGCGCGGCGACCGCGAGGCCGGCATGGTCGTACAGGCCGCCCTGGCTGGTCGCGGCGTGGATCAGCACATTGAGCGCCTGCCGGGTGGAGCTGAGGCGCAGCTCGATCAGCGAGCCGATGCGCTGGTTCGCCGCCTGAACCTCCTGTTCCAGCGCGCATAGCCGCTGCCAGCGGGCGCGCTGTTCGGGCTGGCCGTGCCGTGCCAGCCAGGCGTCCATGCCGGCGCGATCGGTGGCGTGTCCGGCGGCCAGCAGGTCGGCATGGCGCTTCCGCGCATGCTCGCTCGCGGCCTGCAACTGCGTCAGCTTGGCGGCATTCAACTGGGGCAGGCGGTCGGCCTCGCCCTCGATCAGTGCCTGCTCCTCGTCCCGCAGGATATCCAGCAAGCCCTGCCAGGCAGCGCTTTCCGCCGCCAGGCCGGCAAGCGGGGCGGGATCGGGGGACGCTGGCCTATCTGGCGACATGGAGCATTTCCTTCACCGAATCGATCAGGCCTGCGGCGATGTTTTCGGGTTTGATGGTGTACTGGCCGCTGGCGATGGCTTCCTTGATGCCGTCCACCCGCGCCCGGTCGATCGCCGGGATCGCCGCCAACTGGGTTTCCAGCTGTTTCAGCTGGGCAGCGCGCGGACTCAGGGTGACATCGGTCTGCTCGGCGCCGGTCCGCTTGTTCGCCTGCGGCTGGGCTGGGCGGTTTTCGACGGAGGGGGGCAACGTAACCTGCTTCAGGCCTGGATCGATTTTCATGGCGGGTTCCTGGTTTCGGGTCGGGCGGCAAGGGGGAGAACATTTCCCACGCTACACGAGTAACGTCAATTTACCAATATTCTGAAGTCGAGGCGCGGCTCAAAAGGCGACGACGACCTGCTGGCCGTCGTGTGCGACGCCGCTGATCACCTGGCCGGAGCGGGTTTTCACCCGCACCCGGTCGCCGCGCCCGGCATTGGCCAGCGCCTGGCCTTCACTCTGTACGGAAAATCCCGGTCCGTTCAGCACCAGCCGGGTGACCTGTCCCTGCTGCACCGCCAGCGGGGGGCGCAGCAGGGCGCTGCGCAGCGGTGCGCCCGCGGCCAGCCCGGAAACCGCACGGTAGCCCAGCATCGCGTCGGCATCGGTGACCACGTCGGCGGGCAGGCTGCCGAGATCGCCCTCGCGCAGCACGATGTCGGCGGCGGTCAGGACGTGATTGGCGGGAAGCGGCTGGCGGGTGACGGCATACGGGCCGATCACCCGCACCTGCGCGGGCAGGTAGACCGTCCATTGCGCCGGTGCCAGGCAGCGCACGCCGACGGTGATCTTGCCGATGCTGCGGCTGCCGGCGGGCTGGAATGCGTCGAGCGCGGCGCAGGCGGGCAGCGTAGTGCGTGGCGGCTTGACCTGTATCGTCACCTTGCCCGGCAGGCCGCCGGTCTGCGTTTTCAGGAAGCGCTCGGCGTGGGCCTGCAGCGCCGCGGGGTCTTGCGGATCGGCCGCGTGGACGGCGGCCGCCAGGCTCAGGCAGGCGGCGGCCAGCCACAGCCCGCGGGCACGTCCGCCTGCATGGATCGGTTCTGTGGCCATCCTCGGCTCCTCGATTCGCTTTTTCACAGTGCGTCATTCTAGGAAGCGCGGCCACATTCGATACGCCGAAATGAACCGGCTTTTTGCCGCTTATCGTGCGATTGAATGGACAGGCGCATGTCTAGGATGCAGTCATCGCAAAAAGGCTTTGCAGCGCAGGCGGCAAAGTAAAGAGGTGACGACCATGCTGAACCGGCTGGATGACATGCTGAATTTCCATCAACAGGCGCTGCGCATCCGCGACCAGCGCCAGCAGGTGCTGGCGTCCAACATCGCCAACGCCGACACGCCGCATTACAAGGCGCGCGACATGGATTTCAAGGCGACCCTGCAAGGCGCGCTCAAGGGCGGCGGCACCCCCGGCGGCACGCCGCTGGCCACCACGGCGTCCGGGCATCTGGCGGGCAATCCCGGCCAGACGGCCGCGGCGGGACTGCTGTACCGCACCCCCGCCCAGGGCAGCGTCGACGGCAACACGGTGGACGTCGACGCCGAGCGCGCCGCCTTCGCCGAAAACGCCATCCAGTATGAATTCAACCTGACCCGGATCAACCAGCAGATCAAGGGTCTGCTGAGCGCCATCCAGGGGTAAGGAGACCGAGCATGTCGCTGTTCAATATCTTCAACGTGGCCGGCTCGGCGATGAACGCCCAGTCGCAGCGGCTGAACACCGTCGCCAGCAACCTCGCCAACGCCGACAGCGCGACCAGCGCCAACGGCGAGGCCTACAAGGCCAGGCAGGTGGTGTTTGCCGCGACGCCGGTGGGCGAAAACGGCGCCACCGGGGTGAACGTGGCGGCGGTGATCGAGGATCCGTCGCCGATGAAAATGGTGTACGACCAGAAGAATCCGCTGGCCGACGGCAAGGGTTACGTGGCCATGCCCAACGTCAACGTGGTGGAGGAAATGGTCAACATGATTTCCGCCTCGCGTTCCTACCAATCCAACGTGGAAATGATGAACACCACCAAAACCCTGCTGCTCAAGACATTGGGCCTGGGTCAATGAACGAGGACACGCTATGAGTACGGTACAGGACACAAGCAATGTCAGCAGCCAGTTCGGCGCCGGCGCCGCCAAGACAGCGAAGAGCGGCACCGCAGACACCCAGGACCGCTTTCTGAGCCTGCTGGTTGCGCAGATGAAGAACCAGGACCCGCTGAACCCGCTCGACAACGCCCAGGTGACCAGCCAGATGGCGCAACTCAGCACGGTGGAAGGCATCGAGAACATGAACAGTAGCCTGCAGGCCATGGTCTCCAGCATGGGCGCCAACCAGATGGCGCAGGCGGCCAGCCTGATCGGGCGTGGCGTGCTGGTTCCGGGAGACACGGTCAGCCCCGCCCAGTTCGAGGACGTGATGGGGTTCGAGCTGGCGCGCCCGGCCGACAAGGTCACCGTCCGCATCCACGATGCCGCGGGCGGGCTGGTGCGCAAGCTGGAACTGGGCTCCAGGGAGGCGGGCGTCAGCGTGCTGGCCTGGGACGGCCTGACCGACAGCGGAACCGCGGCGCCTGCCGGCCAGTACAGCTTCAAGATCGATGCCGTCCAGGGCGGCCAGCCGGTCAGCAGCGTCGCCCTCAACCTCGGCATGGTGAACAGCGTTTCGCAGAACGGCCAGGGCGTGCAGCTGAACCTGGCGGGGAACACCAGCGTGGGGTACGCCGAGATCCGGCAGATTTTCTGAGCAGCAGGACCGCCAGCAATCATTACAAGGAGCAGAACATGAGTTTTCAGCAAGGCCTGAGCGGGCTCAATGCCGCCGCAAAGAATCTGGATGTCATCGGCAACAACGTCGCCAACGCCAGCACCGTGGGTTTCAAGCAGTCGCAGGCGCAGTTTGCGGATGTCTATGCCAACTCCCTGACCGGTGCCGGCGGCGCCGGCGTCGGCATCGGCACCAAGGTGGCGCAGGTGGCCCAGCAGTTCACCCAGGGCAACATCTCGTCCACCAACAACCCGCTCGATATCGCCATCAACGGCGGCGGCTTTTTCCGCATGGACAACAACGGCGAAATCACCTACCAGCGCAACGGCCAGTTCCAGCTCGACCGCATGGGCTTCATCGTCAATCCGACCGGCGCCAAGCTGACCGGGTACATGGCGAACGCCAACGGCGTGCTGGCGACCGGCTCGCCGGTGCCCTTGAGCATCAATACCGCCGATCTGGTGCCGCAGGTCACGAGCCAGGTGAACGCGGTGCACAATTTCAATTCCAACAAGACGCCGTTGTCGGCGGCCGACTTCGACATGGCCGACCCGACCACCTACCACGACTCGACCGCCCTGTCGGTCTACGACAGCCTGGGCAACGAGCACACGCTGCAGACCTTCTACGTCAAATCGGCAGCGGGAACCTGGGACGTTTTCGCCGCCAATGACGGCGTGCTGATAAGCGGCAGCGGCGCGGATGGCCAGATCGGCACCCTCGGTTTCAACGACACCGGCGCCCTCACCGGCGGCTCGCCGCTGACCATATCCGGGCTGGCGGTGACGACGGGGGCGACCGCGCTCGATTTCACGATCGATTTCACCGACAGCACCCAGTTCGGCTCCGCGTTCAGCATCAACACGCTGAACCAGGACGGCTACACCTCGGGGCGGCTGGCCAGCTTCAACGTCGGCGCCGACGGCGTCGTCCTGGGCCGCTACACCAACGGCCAGTCGGCCGTGCTGGGCCAGGTGGTGCTGGCCAATTTCGCCAACCCCAACGGCCTGCAGCAGCTGGGCAACAACATGTGGGGCGAAACCTCGACTTCGGGCACCCCGCTGGTGGGCGCGCCCGACTCGGGCAGCCTGGGCGTGCTGCAATCGATGGCGGTGGAGGATTCCAACGTCGACCTGACCGCCGAACTGGTCAACATGATCACCGCGCAGCGGGTATACCAGGCCAACGCGCAGACCATCAAGGCCCAGGATGCGGTGCTGCAGACCCTGGTCAACCTGCGTTGAGCCTGGCTTGACGATTCACTGAGGAGGCAGCATGGACCGTCTCATCTACACCGCCATGAGCGGCGCGAAACACGCGCTGGAGCAGCAGGCGACCACCTCGCACAATCTGGCGAACGCGACCACCACCGGCTTTCGCGCGCAGATCGACCAGTTCCGCGCGGTGCCGGTGCAGGGCGCGATCCTGCCCACCCGCGCCTTCGTGGTCGACTCCACCACCGGCAGCGATTTCCGCGGCGGCGCGATCCAGCATACCGGGCGCGATCTCGACGTGGCGGTGCAGGGCGACGGCTGGATCGCGGTGCAGGCGGCGGACGGAACCGAGGCCTACACCCGCAACGGCAGCCTCAAGCTGGACGAGAACGGCGTGCTGCAGACGGGCAGCGGACTCACCGTGATGGGCGACGGCGGCCCGCTGGCGATTCCGCCCGGCCGCAACCTCGCGGTGGCCAAGGACGGCACGATTTCGCTGGTGCCCGACGGCTCCACCGCCACCGGCCTGACCTCGATCGGGCGCATGAAACTGGTGAACCCGCCGCAAGCCGAGCTGGTGCGCGGCGACGACGGCCTGTTCCGGCTGAAGACCGGCGATGCCGCCAACGCCGACCCCAAGGTGACGGTGATCAGCGGCGCGCTGGAATCCTCCAACGTCAACGTCGTCGACGAAATGGTCAACATGATTTCGCTGGCGCGCCAGTTCGACATGCACATGAAGCTCCTGCAGCACGCCGAGAGCAACGACGGCAAGGCAGCCCAGCTGCTGTCGATGAACTGACCCCCGATTATTTGAAGGAGCCGACATGATTCGCTCACTGTGGATTGCCAAGACCGGTCTGGATGCGCAGCAGACGCAGATGGACGTGATTTCCAACAACCTCGCCAACGTCAGCACCAGCGGCTTCAAGCGCGCGCGCGCGGTGTTCGAGGACCTGCTGTACCAGACCATCCGCCAGCCCGGCGCGCAGTCGTCCGAACAGACGCAGCTGCCCTCGGGCCTGCAGATCGGCACCGGGGTGAAGCCGGTGGCCACCGAGCGCATCTTCACCCAGGGCAACCTGCAGCAGACCGGCAACACCAAGGACGTGGCGATCCAGGGCAACGGCTTCTTCCAGGTGCTGATGCCGGACGGCACCACCTCCTACACCCGCGACGGCTCGTTCCAGGCCGACGCCAACGGCCAGCTGGTGACCGCCAGCGGCTATGCGGTGCAGCCCGCCATCACCCTGCCGCCCGACACGGAAACCCTCACCATCGCGCGCGACGGCACGGTGTCGGTGACGCAGGCGGGGGCGACCGCGCCGGTGACCGTCGGCACCCTGCAGCTGGCGATGTTCGTCAACCCGGCCGGCCTGCAGAGCATGGGCGAAAACCTCTACGCCGAGACCGCCGCCTCCGGCACGCCGAGTTCCAACGCGCCCGGCAGCAACGGCGCCGGCCTGCTGAATCAGGGCTACGTCGAGACCTCGAACGTCAACGTGGTGGAAGAAATGGTCAACATGATCCAGACCCAGCGCGCGTACGAGATCAACAGCAAGGCGATCCAGACATCCGACCAGATGCTGCAGCGCCTGACGCAGCTGTGAGGCTTGCCATGAACACCCTGCGCTCGATCGGCGTGCTGGCATTGATCCTCGGGCTGAGCGCCTGCGGCACCACGCCGTCGACCATCGTGCAGCAGCCGACCACCGCGCGGCCGCAAGTGCAGGCATCCCAGGCCGCCGGCAATGGCGCGATCTACCAGGCGGCCGCTTACCGTCCGCTGTTCGAAGACCGGCGCGCGCGCAACGTCGGCGACGTGCTGACCATCGCCATCAACGAAAAAACCCAGGCGGGCAAACAGGCGTCCTCCAATGGCTCGAAGACCAGCGAGGTCGATTCGTCGATCAGCGCGGTCGCCGGGCTGCCGCTGAAAATGTTCCAGGGCCTGGGGGTGAACGCCGAGGCGTCGAACCAGTACGACGCCAAATCAGCGGTCAATTCCAGCAACAACTTCACCGGCAGCGTCAGCGTCACCGTGGTCGAAGTGTTGCCCAACGGCAATCTGGCCGTCGCCGGCGAAAAACAGGTTGCGCTCGACAAGAGCACCGAATACATCCGCCTGTCGGGCGTGGTCAACCCCGACACCATCCAGGCGGGCAACGTCGTGTCGTCGGCCAAGGTGGCGGACGCGCGCATCGAGTACCGCACCAGCGCCAATTTCGACAAGGCCGAAATGATGAGCTGGCTGGCGCGCTTCTTCCTCAGCTTCATTCCTTTATAAACGGTGGGCACCATGCGGATTTCAAGCTTGCTTCTTCTGGCCGCGCTGCTGGCGGGCGGCGCGGCGCACGCCGAACGCATCAAGGACATCGCAAGCATGCAGGGCGTGCGCACCAACCAGCTGGCGGGATACGGCCTGGTGGTGGGGCTCGACGGCAGCGGCGACCAGACCACGCAGACCCCGTTCACCACCCAGAGCATCGCCAACATGCTGACGCAGATGGGGGTCAACCTGCCGCCCGGCATCAACATGCAGCTGAAGAACGTGGCGGCGGTGATGGTGACCGCTGAGCTGCCGCCGTTTGCCCAGGCCGGGCAGGGCATCGACGTGACGGTGTCGTCGATCGGCAACGCCAAGAGCCTGCGCGGCGGCACCCTGGTGATGACGCCGCTGAAGGGCGCCGATGGCCAGGTCTACGCGATGGCGCAGGGCAATCTGGTGGTCGGCGGCGCCGGCGCCTCGGCCAGCGGCAGCAAGGTGCAGATCAACCATCTGAGCGTCGGGCGGATTCCCGCCGGTGCGACGGTCGAGCGCAGCGTCGCCAGCGCGCTGGGCGAATCCGGCAGCATCAACCTGGAACTGCGGCAAAGCGACTTCACCACCGCCAGCCGCGTGGTCGACGCGGTGAACGCGCATTTTGGCAAGGACACCGCGCGCGCGCTGAACGGCCGGGTGATCCAGGTGCGGACGCCGCTCGGCGAAAGCGAGCGGGTCGCGTTTCTGGGCGCCATCGAAAGCCTCGACGTCAGCCCGGCGCAGGCCATGGCCAAGGTCATCATCAATGCGCGCACCGGTTCGGTGGTGATGAACCGCGCGGTCATGCTCGACCCCAGCGCGGTATCGCACGGCAACCTGTCGGTGATCATCAACACCGAACCGGTCGTCAGCCAGCCGGCGCCGTTTTCCAGGGGGCAGACCGTGGTGGCTGCGCAGTCGCAGATCGAAATCCGCCAGCAGCCGGGCGAGGTCATGCTGGTAAAAGGCAGCGCCTCGCTGGCCGACGTGGTGAAGGCGCTCAATTCCATCGGCGCCACCCCGCAGGATCTGCTGGCCATTCTGCAGGCCCTGAAGGCGTCCGGCGCACTGCGCGCCGAGCTGGAGGTGATTTAAGTGATCGGCGGCGCGGACCTTTCCTCCAAATTTGCGCTCGACGTCCAGGGCGTCAACCAGCTCAAGCTCGACGCGAAGCAGTCCTCGCCCGAGGCTTTGCGCGCCGCCGCGCAGCAGTTCGAGGCGGTGTTCATGAACATGCTGATGAAAAGCATGCGCGAGGCGACGCCGCAGGACGGCATGTTCGACAGCGACCAGACCCGCATGTACACCTCGATGCTCGACCAGCAGCTGACGCAGCGCATGGCCAGCCGCGGCGTCGGCCTCGCCGACGTGATGGTGCGCCAGCTTTCCGCCACGCTGCAGGCGCCGGGCGGCGCGGGCGCAACGCCGGACCAGCCGGCGGCGCAGGCGCTGCCGGCTGCCGCGCGCAGCGGCGACGCGCCCGCGCACGTCGAGGCCTTCGTGCAGCGGCTGCTGCCGCACGCCAAGGCGGCGAGCGCCGGCAGCGGCATCCCCGCCCAGTTCATGCTGGGGCAGGCGGCGCTGGAAACCGGCTGGGGCAAGGCCGAAATCCGCGGCGCCGACGGCCAGAACAGCCACAACCTGTTCGGCATCAAGGCGGGCGGCGGGTGGCGCGGCCGCACGGTCGACATCGTCACCACCGAGTACGTCAACGGCAAGCCGCAGAAACAGGTGGACAGTTTCCGCGCCTACGACTCCTACGCCGATGCCTTCCGCGACTATGCCAACCTGCTGCGTACCCAGCCGCGCTACCAGAACGTGATCGCGCAGGGGCAGGATGCGGCCGGGTTTGCCCGGGGTTTGCAGCAGGCGGGCTATGCCACCGACCCGAACTACGCCCAGAAACTGATCAGCGTGATCAAGCAAGTCGACCAGGTTTGACCCCGGCGGCTCAAGAATCCGGCGATTCCGCCGATTCACCTGTCAAGCGTAGCGATATCCCGTTTCCCACCCCAACCCTGGCGACCAGATAGATGGCAACCAACATACTCAACATCGGCCGCAGTGCTCTCGCCGCCGCGCAGGTGGGAATCAGCACGACCGGCCACAATATCGCGAATGCGGCGACGCCGGGCTACAGCCGCCAGGTCGTGGTCCAGGGCACGGCCCAGCCGCAGAACTTCGGTTTCGGCTTCATGGGGCAGGGCGCCGAGATTGACACGGTCAAGCGCGTTTACAGCGAGTTCCTCGGCAGCCAGGTGCGTTCCGCGCAAACCTCGAAAAGCGGGCTCGACAGCTATTACGCGCAGATCAAGCAGATCGACAACCTGCTGGCCGACCCGGCTGCCGGGCTGTCGCCCGCCTTGCAGGGTTTTTTCAGCGGCATTCAGGAGATGTCCTCGAATCCGGCGCTGATTCCGTCGCGCCAGGCGGCCTTGTCGTCGGCCGAGACGCTGGTTTCACGTTTCCAGAGCCTGGCCGGACGGCTCGACGAGATCGAACAGGGCATCAACAGCCAGATCACGTCGAGCGTCAACGGCATCAATACCTATGCGCAGCAGATTGCACAGCTGAACGATGCCATCGGCCGCGCCCAGAGCGGCAATGGCCAGCCTGCCAACGACCTGCTCGATCAGCGCGATCAGCTGATCCTGGATCTGAACAGGGAAATCAAGGCGACGGTCGTCAAGCAGGACAACGGCCATTACAACATTTTCATCGGCAACGGCCAGCCGCTGGTGGTGGGGGTGAACACCTACGCGCTGTCGACCGCGGCTTCGCCCAGCAACCCGGAGCGCATCGAGGTGGCTTACCGGACGGCCGGCAAGACGGTGGTGGTGGGCGAGTCCAGCCTGGTCGGCGGCAAGCTGGGCGGCCTGGTCGAATTTCGCAGCCAGACGCTCGACTCCGCCCAGAACGCCCTGGGCCGCGTCGCCATCGGCATGGCCAGCACCTTCAATGCGCAGCACCGCCTCGGGCGCGACCTCAATGGCAATCCGGGCGGCGATTTCTTCACGCTGCCGCCCCCCGTGGTGGGCGCGAACAGCGCCAATACCGGCGACGCCAAGATTTCCGCCAGCATCGGCAATGTCAATGCGCTGACCACCAGCGATTACCGGCTGCAGTACGACGGCACCGACTACACCCTGACCCGGCTGTCCGACAACAAGAAATTCCCCCCCGGCGCACTCCCGCAAACCGTCGACGGCATTGAATTCAGCCTGGACTCCGGCACCGCCGATGCGGGCGACAGCTTCCTGATCCGCCCCACCGTCAATGGCGCATCCGGCTTGGCCGTGGCGCTCACCGATCCGGCGCAGATCGCCGCCGCGGGCGCCTTGCCCGTGACGCCCGTCGGCACGTCGGCGGCGAGCGCCAATGCCGGGGACGTCGCCATCGGCGCCGCCACGGTCGACAGCAGCTATACGACGCCGCTTGCCGCGCCGGTGACGTTCACCTATAAGGTCGACGCAGTGAACGGCGATGGATTCGTCCTGTCGACCCCGGTGACGGTGACCGATTCGGGCACCCCGCCCACCACGACTTCCTATGCCGCGGGCGACGTCGTGCCTTATGTCGAAGGCGCGACCATCAGCTTCGGCGGCATCAGTTTTGTCCTCAGCAGCCCCACGGGCAGCGCGCCGGCCGACGGCGACAGCTTCACCGTGGCGGCCAACCCGTTCGGCGTCGGCGACAACCGCAATGCCTTGCTGCTCGGCGCGCTGCAAACCGCCAATACCCTCGGCGGCGGCACCACCAACTTCCAGGGGGCCTATTCGCAGCTGGTCAGCCAGATCGGCAACAAGACCCGCGAGCTCGAAGTCACCAGCAGCGCGGCCGGCAAGCTGCTCTCCGAAGCGCAGCGCTCCCTGCAGACCGAATCCGGCGTCAATCTGGATGAAGAGGCGACCAATCTGCTGCGCTACCAGCAGGCCTACCAGGCCGCCGCCAAGGTCATGCAGATCGCCAGCGAGATGTTCGACGCGCTGCTCACCATTGGCCGATAAGGGATCCCGACATCATGCGCATCAGCACCCAAACCCTGTATGAGACGGGCGCCGCCCGCCTCAGCGAACTGCAGTCCGGCCTTGCCAGGACACAACAGCAAATCTCCGCCGGACGCCGCGTGCTGACCCCGGCAGACGATCCCGTCGCTGCCGCGCGTGCGCTCGAGGTGACTCAGTCGCAATCGATCAATACGCAGCACGGCGTCAACCGGCAGAACGCGAAAAGCGCGCTCGGCGCAGTGGAGGGCACGCTGTCGGGCGTGACGACCTTGCTGCAGGACGTGAAGGCCAGCGTCATCGCCGCAGGCAATCCCACGCTGAGCGACACCGAACGCGGTTTCATGGCGACCGAGTTGCGCGGCCGCCTCGATGAACTGCTGGGACTGGCCAACAGCCGCGACGCACTGGGCAATTATCTGTTTTCCGGTTTTCAGACCACGACGCCCGCATTTTCAAGAGATCCAGTTAGTGGCGCGGTGCAATACGACGGCGACCAGGGACAGCGGCTGATACAGGTCGACAGCACGCGCCAGATGGCGGTGAGCAACCCGGGGCAGGCCGTTTTCCAGGGCGGCGGACAGGATGTATTCGCCACCCTGAACGCGCTCATCGTGCAACTGGAAACGCCGGGCACCGCCGGGCTTGACGCCACGCTGGCAACCGCCAACGGCGATCTGGACCTGGCGCTGAACAACGTGCTGACGGTGCGCGCGTCGATCGGCTCGCGGCTGCAGGAAATCGATGCGCTCGACAACGCGGGCGAAGACCGCAAGCTGCAGTACAGCCAGACGCTGTCCGAATTGCAGGATCTCGATTACGCCCAGGCGCTGACCCAGTTGTCGCAGCAACAGTTGACGCTCGAAGCCGCGCAGAAGTCGTTCGTGAAAACCTCCGGACTGTCGCTGTTCAACTTCCTGTGAGGTCCAACATGCTTCCCCAGGAATCCCCATCCGGCGAATTGCCGATGAATACCCAGGTCATGCGCCTGTTGTCCGGCGTATCCGTCCATGGCGATCAGCACCTGGCGGAGGTCGAGCGGGACCTGGTGCAGATGGATGTATTGCTGGACGAGGCCATCAAGAAGCTGTGCACGAATTTCATGGCGATTCATCACGCAGTCGACCGGCAGCAGGAAGCCTTGAACGGCCTGCTGGCCGGCAGCCTGCCGGCGTCCGAGTACGCGGCGCGCTTCGAGGCGCTGCGCGGCGAGATCGGCCAGCATGTCGGCGCCGCTGTGACAGGACTGCAATTCCAGGACATGACCAGCCAGCTGATCGGCCGCATGGTGCAGCATCTGGCCGGCCTGCGCGACGTGTTCGGCGCGCTCGATACGAACGGTTCGGCCTTGCCGCAAAGCGGAAACGAAGCGCTGCTGGCGCTGCTGAGCGACATCGGCGACCGGGTGGATGCGCGTCGCTCCGGAGTGCGCAGCACGGTGAACCAGCGCCACATGGAAAGCGGCGACATCGAACTGTTTTGAAATGACGGAATACGCGGGCGCATGCCCGCCCATGCAAAGAGCGGGAGCAACAATGAGTAAAACAATACTTGCAGTGGACGACTCGGGATCACTGCGCCAGATGCTGTCCTTCAGCCTGAAGGCTGCGGGCTACGGCGTGGTCGAAGCGGTGGATGGACAGGACGGCCTGGACAAGGCGAGGAAGCAGACGGTCGACCTGGTGCTCACCGACCAGAACATGCCTGGCATGGATGGCCTGAGCCTGATCAAGGCACTGCGCGGAATGAAGAATTACCAGAATGTGCCGATATTGATGCTGACCACCGAGGCCGGCGACGACATGAAGGCAATGGGCCGGGCTGCCGGCGCCAATGGCTGGCTGGTGAAGCCGTTCGACCCGGCACGGCTGACCGAGGTGGTGAAAAAACTGATCGGCTGAGGATGCAGCGAACGAGCCTGCAGCGAATAAATGACGGAGCTTGAAAATGACTATTGATATGAGCCAGTTCTACCAGGTGTTTTTCGACGAGGCAGACGAGCTGCTCGCCGAGATGGAGAAACTGTTGCTGGCTCTCGACGTGTCCGCGCCCGACGGCGAGGACCTCAATGCGATCTTCCGGGCCGCGCATTCCATCAAGGGCGGCGCCGCCACGTTCGCCTTTACCGATATCACCGAAGTCACCCACATGCTGGAGTCGCTGCTCGACAGGATACGCAAGGGGGAAATGGCGTTGACGCCCGAGCATGTGGATGCCTTCCTGGCGGCCAAGGACGTTCTGACCATGCAGATGGATGGCCATCATCATGGATCGAGCGTCGATCAGGATGCGGTTGGCAGCGTCTGCCAGCGACTGAAGGCGCTGTCGCAGGGCATCGTTCCGCAAACGCCGGCCGCCGAGGCCGCTCCGGTGGCCGCTGCCGAGCCCGCCGCACCGGTTGCGGATGCAGACGGCAACTACCGTTTCCGCATCGAACTGCCCGCAGTGCCGCAGCGCGATGTCGATGCGCTGGCGGCGGAACTGGGCTTGCTGGGAACGATCGGCCAGGAGTGCCTGGCCGATCAGCGCGTAGTTTTCACGCTGACCACCAGCGAGAGCCAGGACAACATCGTCGCGATTTGTTCGTTCGTGCTCGATCCGGATGATCTCAAGATTACGCTGGACGCTGCCCCGGCGGCCGCGCACGCCGAGTTGCAAGGCGACAGCGAAGCGAAGCAGCCGGTCGAGGAGCCGGGTTATGGGATTTTCGAACCGCAGAAGGCGGAGGTAGCCAGCCCGTCCCTCCCTGTCGCCAAGCCGGAGCAAGCCGCGACCGGTACGCCCGCAGCCGAAGCCAAGAATTTTGGCCGCCGCGCGACCGACAAGGAAGGCGGCAGCCAGGAATCGTCGTCGATCCGGGTCGGCATTGAGAAAGTCGACCAGCTGATCAACCTGGTTGGCGAACTGGTCATTACCCAGGCCATGATCGAGCAGCGCATCGGCGCGCTCGATCCCATCGCCCACGAACGGCTGCTCAACAGCGCCAGCCAGCTGGCGCGCAACACGCGCGACCTGCAGGAAGCGGTGATGTCGATCCGCATGATGCCGATGGATTATGTGTTCTCGCGTTTCCCGCGCATGGTGCGCGATCTGGCCGGCAAGCTCGGCAAGAAGGTCGATTTCGTCACCCACGGCGCTGCCACCGAGCTCGACAAGGGGCTGATCGAACGTATTGTCGACCCGCTGACCCACCTGGTGCGCAACAGCGTCGACCACGGCATCGAAATGCCCGAGAAGCGCCGCGAGAACGGCAAGAGCGAAACCGGCAAGCTGAGCCTGTCGGCCGCGCATCAAGGCGGCAACATCGTGATCGAGGTGAGTGACGACGGCGGCGGCCTGAATCGCGAGCGGATTCTTGCCAAGGCGAAGCAGCAGGGTCTGGATGTATCGGACACGATGCCCGATGCCGACGTCTGGAATCTTGTTTTGGCCCCTGGATTTTCCACTGCGGAAGTGGTGACCGACGTATCCGGCCGCGGCGTGGGCATGGATGTGGTCAAGCGCAACATCGCGGCAATGGGCGGCACCGTCGATATTCGTTCGGTTCCCGGCAGCGGCACCACGATGGCCATCTCCCTGCCGCTGACGCTGGCCATTCTCGACGGCATGTCGGTCAAGGTGGGAGAAGAGGTGTACATCCTGCCGCTCGGCTACGTCATCGAATCGCTGCAGCCGGCATCGACCGACGTCAAGGAAATTGCCGGCCAGGGCCGGGTGATCAAGATACGCGGGGAATATTTGCCGCTGATTCCGCTGTACCAGATCTTCGCCATCGAACCGTGTTTCACCGAGCCGTCGCAGGGAATCGTCGTCATTCTCGAAGCCGACGGCAAGAAGGCCGCCTTGCTGGTCGACAGCCTGGTCGGGCAGCAGCAGGTGGTCGTCAAGAACCTCGAATCGAATTTCCGCAAGGTGGCTGGCATTTCGGGCGCCACCATTCTGGGGGATGGCGGCGTTTCCCTGATTCTCGACGTTTCCGCGCTTTTGCGCTCAAGCCGCCAGCTCAGCGCCGATCCCATCTTTTACTGAGGCCGGATCACCCATTTGGGTAAAAAAAGGATTCACACCATGTCCTACACCACACAGACACAAGCACAAGCCGGCGCCGGAGAGATTGCCGGGAAAGAGTTTCTGGCCTTCACCCTGGGGCAGGAAGAATACGGCATCGACATCCTGCGGGTGCAGGAGATCCGGGGGTACGAACCGGTCACCCGCATCGCCAACGCTCCCGACTTCATCAAGGGCGTGGTGAACCTGCGCGGCATTATCGTGCCGGTCGTCGACATGCGTATCAAATTCAGCCTGGGCACCCCCACCTACGACCAGTTCACCGTGGTGATCATCCTCAATATCGGCGGCCGGGTCATGGGCATGGTGGTGGACAGCGTCTCCGACGTCACCACGCTGTCCCCGAACCAGGTGAGGCCTGCGCCGGAAATGGGGACTTTCGACAGCGATTATCTCATCGGCCTTGGCACGCTCAACGAGCGCATGCTGATCCTGGTGGATATCGACAAGCTCATGTCCAGCAGCGAAATGGGATTGATGGAAAAAATCGCAGCCTGACAGGCGGTCGAGATTAAGCAGTTACTACCCAAAAATCCGGGAGCCTTAAATGTTTGAAAATCTGAGCATCAAGTCGCGGCTGGTATTCGTTATCGGCTTTCTTTCCGTGCTGTTGGTGGGTATCGGAATGATGGGCCTGACCAGCCTGAACGTCACCAATAACGCCTTGAGAACAGTCTACGAAGACAGGATGGTTGCGCTGGGCCTGCTGGAACGCATGTCCATGCTGATGAACCAGAACCAGATCACGATTGCCGAAGCAACCGCAGGCCAGTTGACGGCTTTCCCTGAAGATACGTCGCTGGTCGACAAGAAAACCGAAGGGGTGAGCAACACGATCAAGGAAATCGACGGAATCTGGAAGACTTACATGGCGACCCAGTTGACGGCCGAAGAAACGAAGCTGGCCGGGGAACTGGATGCCAACCGCAGAAAGTACGGCCGCGAGGGCATGATCCCTGCCATTGCGGCATTGCGCGCCCACGATTTCCAGCAGGCCGGGGAAATATTGCAGGGGCCGCTGAGCCAGACATATCCCGCAGTGCGGGAAAGCATGGAGGCGATCAATCGGCTCCAGCTCGACGTGGCGAAAGGCGAATTCCAGTCAGCGCAAACCCGCTATGCCCTCGTGCGCACCGCTTCGATTGCGGTCATTGTCTGCGGCGTGCTGCTGGCTGCGTTTATCGGTCTCTGGCTGATTCGCGCCATTTCGCGTCCGCTGAACGAGGCGGTCAGGCTGGCCGAAAGTGTCGCCGCAGGGGATCTGACGCAGCAGATCGACGTGCATTCGCAGAATGAAACCGGCCAGCTGATGCAGGCGATGAAGAACATGAACGCCAGCCTGGCGGACATCGTCAGCCAGGTGCGCACCGGGACCGAGACCATATCGGTTGCCTCGCGCGAGATAGCGACGGGCAACGCGGACCTCTCCTCGCGCACCGAATCGCAGGCCAGCTCACTGGAAGAGACTGCCAGTTCGATGGAAGAGCTGACCAGCACCGTCAGGCAGAACGCCGAGAACGCCCGCCAGGCCAACCAGCTTGTCGTCTCCACCGCCGACGTTGCGGTC
>NCIH01000042.1:0-21987 GCA_002281975.1 Hydrogenophilales bacterium 17-64-11
GCCGACGATTTCGTCGCCTTTCTTGATCGCGCCGATGCGGCGGATGTCGAGGCGGACCGAGGCGTAGAACTTGAGCGCGTTGCCGCCGGTGGTGGTTTCGGGGTTGCCGAACATGACGCCGATCTTCATGCGGATCTGGTTGATGAAGATGACCAGGGTGTTGGTGCGCTTGATGTTGGCGGTGAGCTTGCGCAGCGCCTGGCTCATCAATCTTGCTTGCAGCCCCATGTGCGAATCGCCCATCTCGCCTTCGATTTCGGCCTTGGGGGTGAGGGCGGCGACCGAGTCGACCACCACTACGTCGACCGAGCCGGAGCGCACCAGCATGTCGGCGATTTCCAGCGCCTGCTCGCCAGTGTCGGGCTGCGAGACCAGCAGGTTGTCGACGTCGACGCCGAGTTTTTGTGCGTAGGAGGGGTCGAGCGCGTGCTCGGCGTCGATGAAGGCGGCGGTGCCGCCCATCTTCTGCATTTCGGCGATGACCTGCAGCGTGAGGGTGGTCTTGCCGGACGATTCCGGGCCGTAGATTTCGACCACGCGGCCGCGCGGCAGGCCGCCGACGCCGAGCGCGATGTCGAGTCCGAGCGAGCCGGTGGAGACGGCCTGGATATCGCGCGACACGTCGTGGTCGCCGAGGCGCATCACCGAGCCCTTGCCGAACTGCTTTTCGATCTGCGACAGCGCGGCGGCGAGCGCCTTGTTCTTGTCTTCTGCCAATGCGGGGGATGCCATGGTTCTCTCTCCTGGGTCGGTTGGGTTCGTTCACGGGCAAGCACTGCCACTCACCATGGCGTCAATTTAGGCTATATAAATTAATGTGTCAATAAAAAATATCACCTACATAAAAAGTAAAACGTAATTATTTTTATTTTGTGTTCGTCGCCCTATAATTTTCCAGGTCAACGGCCAGTTCGGAGCAATGGATATGTTTTCAAAAGAAAAAATGCACCTGGACGTGAAATGGGCGACGCGCCAGCGGCTGCAGTACATCGAGATCATGGCTTGGTATGCCGGGGTGGTGACCCGCAGCGATGTCGCCCGTGCCTTCGGCCTGTCCGATCCGGCAGCCACCAAGGATCTCAAGCTCTACGGCGACCTGGCCCCCGGCAACCTGATCTACAACCACAGTGTGTTCGGCTTCGTGCCGGGCGAAGGCTTCAGCGCGGTCTTTGCCGACCTCGCGCCGGCCGTCGTGCTGCCCGTCATCGCCGCCAATCTGGCGGTGGCGAACGGGCCGTACGGGGGTACGCTGATCTATGGCCTGCCAACCGCTTCGCTGCCGCTGCCCGCGCGCCTGCCCAGCCCGCAAACCCTGGCGCAGATCACCCGCGCCATCCATGGGCGGAAGAAATTGCGTGTCGGCTATCGCTCGCTTTCAGACCGGGAAAGCCATGATCGGCGCGTAATCGAGCCCCATACCCTGGTCAATACCGGGCTGCGTTGGCATGTCCGCGCCTACAACGAGGCAAGCTGCGATTTTCGCGATTTCGTGCTGTCGCGGGTCATGGAGGCGGAATGCCTGGACATGCCGGCAGAATCCGGCGAACAATACGACGACGACTGGGTAGAAACGGTGAGCCTGCGCCTCGCGCCCCATGGCGGTCTGGATGCGAACAAGCGCGAGAGCCTGCTGCTGGATTATGGTGCGAGCGGCGAAGTCATCGAACTGAAGGTGCGGCGCGCCCTGCTCGGCTATGTGTTGCAGCGCCTCGGCGTCGACACCACGCCGGATCATGGCTTAAACCCGAATGCCTACCAGTTGATGCTGCTGAACCGCGACGAGATCGAGCCGTTTGCGGCGTGGGCTTTCAATTAAAGATTCGAGTTACAAGTTACAAGTTACAAGGAGGGGGGGCGGGCCGCTCTTTTCTTGCACCTTGTAACTTGCGACTTGTAACTATTCCAGCAAATCGATCAGCCCGCGCAAGGCCGCCGCCACCGCGCGCGAGCGGATTTCCTCGCGGTCGCCGTCGAGGCGGCAGGTGGACGACATGACCGTGCCGTCCGCCAGCGCCCAGCCGTAGCACACCAGGCCGACAGGTTTTTGCGGGGTGCCGCCGCCGGGGCCGGCGATGCCGGAAATGGCGAGCGCGGCCTGGGCGTGGCTGTGTGCCAGGGCGCCGGCCGCCATTGCGCTGGCGGTTTCCTCGGAGACGGCGCCGTATTGGTCGAGGGTTTCGGCGGGCACGCCGAGCATCTCGATCTTGGCGGCGTTGGCGTAGGTGATGAAGCCGCGCTCGTACCACTGCGAACTGCCGGGCAGCGCGGTGAGCAATTGCCCGACCCAGCCGCCGGTGCAGGACTCGGCGGTGGCCAGCATCCAGCCGCGCGCGCGCAGCTTGTCGCCGAGTTCGGCGGCGAGCTGGTGCAGTTCTTCGTTGCTTACACGAGCCATTGGATTCCTTTAATCACAGCGATTGCGTACGCCGCCGCCAGCAGATCGTCGAACATCACGCCGAAGCCGTTTTTCAGATACGCGTCGGCGAGCCGGATCGGCCAAGGCTTCAGGATATCGAACAGGCGGAACAGTGCAAAGGCCAGCGCAATCCACAGCCAGCCGGCGGGGGTGAACAGCAGCGCCGGAATAAACATGAGAACGAGCGCGAAGGCGACGATTTCGTCCCACACCATGCCGCCGTGGTCGGCGACGCCGAGTGCGCGGCCGGTGCGCCCGCACGCCCACACGCCCAGCAGGAAGGCTGCGATCAGCAGAATGATCCGGTTCGGCAGGTCGGGCGCGGCGGCGCCGATCAGCCAGAACAGCGGCAGGCCGAGCAGGGTGCCGACGGTGCCGGGCGCTTTCGGTGCGAGTCCGCTGCCGAAGCCGAAGGCGATCAGGTGCGCCGGGTGGGCGAAAAGGAATTTGAAATCAGGTTGCAAAGTGGTCATATCCGGTGTGTTCGACGGCCAGCCGCTGCCCGTCGGGGCCGACGACCGCGAGTCCGGGTTCGGCAGTGATGCTGCCGATGCGGGTGACCGCGACGCCGGCATTGTTGGCGGCCGTCCGCACGGCATCGCGCTTGGCGGGCGGCGCGGTGAAGCACAGTTCATAGTCGTCGCCGCCCGCCAGCACGCAATCGCGCGCGACTTTTTCATGCAGATACGCCCGCACCACCGGCAGCGTGGGCAGCGCGGCGAATTCGAGTCCGGCACCGACCTGCGAGCGTTGCAGAATGTGCCCGAGGTCGCCCAAGAGGCCGTCCGAGATGTCGATTGCGCTCGTCGCAATGCCGCGCAGCGCGATGCCGAGCGCCACCCGCGGCGTCGGCAGGTAGAGTGCGGGCAATACCTTGGCGGCGTCGATCTGCTCCATGAACAGGCGGCCCTGGCGATACGCCAGCGCCATTGCCGCCGAGCCGATCACGCCGGAGACCCAGACGTCGTCGCCGGGCTTGGCGCCGTCACGCCGCAGCGCTTCGCCCGGCGGGACTTCGCCGATGACCGTGATGCTGATCGTCAACGCGCCGCGCGTGGTGTCGCCGCCGACCAGTTCGATGCCGTGCTGGTCGGCCATGCGGAAAAAGCCGCGCGCAAACGCGGTGAGCCAGGCGTCGTCCGCGGCCGGCAGCGCGATGGAGAGTGTGGCCCAGCGCGGCGCCGCCCCCATCGCGGCAAGGTCGGACAGGTTTACCGCCAGCGACTTGTGGCCGATGCCGGCGGGGCTGTCCTGCGGCGAGAAGTGGCGGCCTTCGAGCAGCATGTCGGACGACACTGCGAGCTGCATGCCCGGCGTCGGCGCCAGCAGCGCGCAGTCGTCGCCCACGCCCAGCACCGCGCCGGGCGTGGCGCGGGTGAAGTGGCGGGCGATGAGGTCGAATTCCATTTTTAGGGATTAGGATTCAGGGGCTAGGATCTAGGGGGTGCGGCTGCGCCGCGCTTGCTTGTTGAATCCAAAATCTGCGTCATGCTTTTCCCTAGCCCCTAGCCCCTAGCCCCTAGCCCCTAGCCCCTAGCCCCTAGCCCCTGCCTTTCGCATGCTCGATTTCCACCGCGCGCACGTCCTGCGCCAGCTTGTCGAGCACGCCGTTGATGTACTTGTGGCCGTCGGTGCCGCCGAACTTCTTGGCGAGTTCGACGCCTTCGTTGATGGCGACGCGCCACGGCACGTCGGGGCAGTGCAGCAGCTCGTAGGCGCCGATGAGCAGGATGCCGCGCTCGATCGGCGAGAGTTCGGTGAGCGGGCGGTCGAGCAGGGGGGCGACGCGCGAGCTCAGCATATCCTCCTCTTTCAGCACGCCGTGGAGCAGGGTGCGGAAATAGGCCTCGTCGGCGCGCTTGAACTGCTCGTCTTCCTTGAGGTTGGCGGCAATCAGGGTGACGTCGGCGCCGCCCACCAGCCAGGCGTATACCCCTTGCAGCGTGAATTCGCGGGCAATTTTGCGGGAACCGGCCATTGTCAGAGACGCTTCAGCAGGTTGGCCATTTCGACCGCCACGCGCGCGGCGTCGCGGCCTTTTTCAGCCATGCGCACGTGGCCCTGCTCTTCGGTGTCGACGGTGAGGATCGTGTTGGCGATCGGCACGCCGGTTTCCAGCTGCACGTCGAGGATGCCGCGCGCGGATTCGTTCGACACCACTTCGAAGTGATAGGTGTCGCCGCGCACCACCGCGCCGATGGCGATCAGTGCATCGTAGTTGCCGGACTGCGCCATTTTTTGCAGCACCAGCGGGTGCTCCAGCGCGCCGGGCACATCGACCAGCAGCACGTCGTCCCGGGCGACGCCGAGCCGGGCCAGTTCGATTTCGCAGGCCGACAACAGGCCTTCGCAGATGTCCCGGTTGAAGCGGCTCATGACGATGCCGATTTTGAGCCCGCCGCCCTGGTAGACCGGGTCGAGTTCGGAGAAGTGGTTGGTGGTTCCCATGGGATGTCCTTTGAATAATCGTCTCGATCGGATCGAGCCTATGCCTTTTCGGAATAGCCGGTGACTTCCAGCCCGAACCCGTCCATCGCGGGCATCTTGCGCGGGCTGGCCAGCAGCTTCATTTTGCCGACGCCGAGGTCGCGCAGGATCTGCGCCCCGATGCCGTAGTCGCGCAGGTCGTACTTGCGGCTGTCGACCGGCGGCGGGTTGATCCGGTGCAGCAGCGCGTCGGCGGTTTCCGGCCGATGCAACAGAACCAGCACGCCGGACTGCGATTCGGCGATGCGCTCCATCGCACCCATGATCGGCCACGAATGGCCGCCGCCGGTGACGTCGAGGAAGTCCATCACCGAGAGCGGCTCGTGCACGCGCACCAGCGTTTCGCGGTCGGCGTGGATTTCGCCCTTGACCAGCGCGAGGTGGGTCTCCTTGGCGCATTTGTCGCGGTAGGCGATCAGGCGGAAGGCGCCGTACACCGTCTGGATCAGGCGGTCGGCGGCGCGCTCGACCAGGCTTTCGGTCTGGTTGCGGTAATGGATGAGGTCGGCGATGGCGCCGATCTTCAGGCCGTGTTCCTGCGCGAACGGAATCAGGTCGGGCAGGCGCGCCATGGTGCCGTCGTCCTTGAGGATTTCGCAGATGACGGAGGCGGGCTGCAGTCCGGCCAGTCCCGCGAGGTCGCAGCCGGCCTCGGTGTGGCCGGCGCGCACCAGCACGCCGCCGGGCTGTGCGCGCAGCGGGAAGATGTGGCCGGGCTGGATGATGTCGGCGGCCTTGGCGTCGCGCTTCACCGCGGCCTGGATGGTCACCGCGCGGTCGGCCGCGGAGATCCCGGTGGTGACGCCTTCGGCTGCCTCGATCGACACCGTGAACGCGGTGCCGTGCGGGGTCTGGTTGTCGGAAACCATCTGCTTCAGGCCAAGCTGGCGGCAGCGCTCGTCGGTCAGCGTCAGGCAGATCAGCCCGCGCCCGTACCTGGCCATGAAGTTGATCGCGTCGGGGGTGACGTGCTCGGCGGCCATCACCAGGTCGCCCTCGTTTTCGCGGTCTTCCTCGTCGACCAGCACGACCATGCGGCCGGCCTTGAGTTCTTCGATAATTTCCAGGGTGGAGGCGAGGCTCATCGGTGGTTGTCCCTAACTTAATCTTTATCCGCGGGGTTCGTGAATTGCATCATGCGCTCGACATAGCGCGCGATCATGTCGACTTCCAGATTGACGCGGCTGCCCGCCTGCAGGTGCTTGAGCGTGGTCATTTCCAGCGTATGCGGGATGAGGTTGAGCGCGAAGCGCGCGCCGTCCACGCGATTGACCGTGAGCGACACGCCGTTCACCGTGATCGAGCCCTTGCGGATGATGTAGCGCGCAAGCTCGGCGGGCGCGTCGATTTCCAGCAAGTGCGATTCGCCTGCCGGGTCGAAGCGATGCACCGCGCCGACCCCATCGACGTGTCCCGACACCAGATGCCCGCCGAGCCGATCGGCCAGCCGCAGCGCCTTCTCCAGGTTGACCTCGGCGCCCGGCGTGAAGCCTTCGGTTACGCGCAGAGTTTCGGCGGAGACATCGACGCTGAAGCTGTCGGACGTCAGCGCCACCGCGGTCAGGCAGACGCCGTTGACCGCGATGCTGTCGCCCAGGCCGACGTCGGAAAAGTCGAGGCCGCCGCCGTGGATGAGCATGCGCGCGTCGGCGCCGCGCGCTTCGTATTCGTGGATGCGGCCAATAGCTTGGATGATGCCGGTGAACATGCGGTAAGAGGCCAGCCAGTAAGACCCCGCATTGTAGGCGTTTAGGCTGGGCGGGTGAACACCCGCAAGAAGTAGGCCGTGGCCGTAAGCCGCTAAGGCGTCGGCAACCGCGCTCCCCCGGCGCCTCTGCCCGCGGAAACGGATCGATGTTTATATAAAGATAAGCGGGTCTTCAAGTTGGCTATAATAGGCGTCAATTTTGTAGAGGATTGAAAGACCGGCATGCCTACGCCCAGACCGTTTGCCTTTCGCGGCCATACCCTGCTGCCCATCGTGCAGGGGGGGATGGGCGTGGGCGTGTCGGCCCACCGGCTGGCGGGCGCGGTGGCGCGCGCCGGCGCGATGGGAACGATAGCGAGCATCGACCTGCGGCACCATCACGCCGATCTGTCGGAACGGTCGCAGCGCTGCCGCGACAAGGACGAACTCAACCGCCTCAATTTCATCGCGCTCGACCGGGAAATCAAGGCTGCGCTCGCCATCGCGGCCGGCCATGGCCTGGTCGCGGTCAACGTGATGAAGGCAGTGGAGGCGTATCCGGGCTACGTGCGGCAGGCGTGCGCCTCGGGCGCGCAGGCGATCGTGATGGGCGCGGGGCTGCCGCTCGATCTGCCGGAGCTCGCCGCCGACCATCCCGGCGTTGCGCTGATTCCGATCCTGTCGGACGCGCGCGGCGTCGCCGTCGTGCTGAAGAAATGGGCGCGCAAGGGGCGGCTGCCGGATGCCATCGTGATCGAGCACCCGCGCTACGCAGGCGGTCATCTCGGCGCGCCGGACGCGGCCGAACTGGCGAATGCGCGCTTCGATTTCGCCGCGGTGTTGCCCGGCATCTTCAAGGTTTTCGACGAGCAGGGCATCGCGCGCGGGCAGATTCCGGTCATCGTCGGCGGCGGTTTCAACAGCCACGAGAAAGTGCTGGCCGCGCTGGCGCTGGGGGCGAGCGCCGCGCAGGTCGGCACGCCGTTTGCCGTGACCGAGGAGGGCGATGCCCATCCCAACTTCAAGCGCGTGCTACTGGATGCGAAACCCGAAGACATCGTCACCTTCATGAGCGTGGCCGGGTTGCCCGCGCGTGCGGTGAAAACGCCATGGCTCGCCAACTACCTCAAGCGCGAATCCAGGCTGCAGGCGGTGGCGAAGGCCGACCCCGGGCGCTGCGCCATCGGCCTGCATTGCCTGGCGCAATGCGGCCTGCGCGACGGCCTCAGGAAAGCCGGCCAGTTCTGCATCGACTCGCAGCTGGTGGCCGCGCTCAAGGGCGACGTCAACAAAGGCCTGTTCTTCCGCGGCAGCGAAAGCCTGCCGTTCGGCCGCGCGATCCAGCCGGTGCAGGCTCTGATCGACTATCTGCTCACCGGCGGCAAGCCGGCGGCCACCGCGGCGTGAGCAGCCTCGCCGAGCGCATCCACACCTTCGGCCGCGCCATGCTGGAGCGGCACGGCGAGCGGGTGCACAAGATCGCGCTGGATGCCGGCTTCACCTGCCCCAATCGCGACGGCAGCAAGGGCATCGGCGGCTGCACTTTCTGCAACAACAAGTCCTTCGCCCCTGGCGCGCGCGACCCGGCGCCGCTCGCCGCGCAGTTCGAGCGCGCGCGCGGCCGCATTGCGCGGGGCACCGGCGCGCGCCGCTTCATCGCCTATTTCCAGGCCTACACCAACACCTATGCGCATGTGGACGAGCTGCGCGCGCTGTACGACGCCGCGCTGGCGGCGCCCGACGTGATGGGGCTGTCGATCGGCACGCGGCCCGACTGCGTGCCGCTGCCGGTGCTGGATCTGCTGGCGGAATACCGCGACCGCGGCCACGAGGTGTGGCTGGAACTCGGCCTGCAGTCGTCCTTCGACGCCACCCTGGCACGCGTCAACCGCGGCCACGGCTTCGCCGAATACGAGATGGCGACGCGGGCGGCGCGGGCGCGCGGCATCCCGGTGTGCTGCCATCTCATCGTCGGCCTGCCCGGCGAGGACGCATCCCACAGCCACGCGAGTCTCGACCGCGTGCTGGAGGTCGGCGTCGACGGCCTCAAGCTGCATCCGCTGCATGTGGTGAAGCACACCCGGCTGGCGATCGAATGGAAACGCGGCGAGTACACCCCACTGGCCGAGGCGGATTACCTGCGCATCGCCGCCGACCTGATCGAGCGCACGCCGTGGCAGGTGGTGTACCACCGCGTCACCGGCACCGCCGCGCCCGACATGCTGCTGGCGCCTGCGTGGTGCGCGAAGAAATGGGACGTACTGAACGGCATCGCCGACGAACTGGCGCGGCGCGACAGCCGCCAGGGCGCCCGCGCAGGCCAAATCTGGAAGGAGAAAAGTCATGCCGCTTGATCTGATCTGCCCGGCGGGCAGCCTGGTTTCGCTCAAGGCCGCCATCGACAACGGCGCCGATGCGGTCTACATGGGGTTCCGCGACAACACCAACGCGCGCGCCTTTCCCGGCCTCAACTTCGACGAGGCGCAGGCCGCCGAAGGCCTGCGCTACGCGCACGAGCGCGGCCGCAAGGTGCTGCTCGCGCTCAACACCTATCCGCAGTCCGACAGCTGGCAGCGCTGGACCGGTGCGGTCGACCGCGCCGCGAAGCTCGGCATGGACGCGGTGATCCTCGCCGACCCCGGGCTGATGCGCTACGCGGTCAGGCAGTATCCGCAGCTCAGGCTGCATCTGTCGGTGCAGGGTTCGGCCACCAGCTACGAGGCGGTGAATTTCTACCGCGAGCACTTCGGCATCCAGCGCGCCGTGCTGCCGCGCGTGCTGTCGCTGCCGCAGGTGGAAAACGTGGTGAGGCACACCGACGTCGAGATCGAACTGTTCGGCTTCGGTGGCCTGTGCGTGATGGTGGAGGGGCGCTGCCTGCTGTCGTCGTACTGCACCGGCGAATCGCCCAACTCGGCGGGCGTGTGCTCGCCGGCGAAAGCGGTGCAGTGGACGGACACACCGGCCGGCCTGGAATCGCGGCTGAACGGCGTGCTGCTCGACCGCTACGGCAAGGACGAAAAGGCCGGCTACCCGACGCTGTGCAAGGGCCGTTTCGACGTCGGCGGCGAGACCTACTATGCCATCGAGGAACCCACCAGTCTCAACACCCTCGACCTGCTGCCGGACATGCTGAAAATCGGCATCGCCGCGATCAAGATCGAAGGCCGCCAGCGCAGCCCGGCCTACGTGGCGCAGGTGACGAAGGTGTGGCGCGCCGCCATCGATGCGGTGAAGAAGGACGCCGCTGGCTTCAAGCCTGCGCCGGCCTGGCAGGACGAACTCAACAAGCTGTCGGAAGGGCAGAGCCATACGCTCGGCGCCTACCACCGGCCGTGGAAGTGAGAGGCGAGGGGCGGGTGATGCATCCTCTTTTCTTGAATCTTGTAACTTGAATCTTGCCCCTGTGAAATGAATCTCAGCCTCGGCCCCCTCCTGTATTACTGGTCGCGCGACGACGTCCTCGCTTTCTACGACGAAGCGAAAAACTGGCCGGTGACGCGCGTGTATCTGGGTGAAAGCGTGTGCTCGCGCCGCCATCTGCTGCGCTTGCCGGACTGGCTTGCATTGGCGGAGCAACTTGCCGCGGCCGGCAAGGAAGTGGCGCTCTCCACCCAGACGCTGATCGAATCGGAATCCGATCTGAAGACGCTGCGCCGGATCGTGGGCGACGGCCGTTTCTTGGTCGAAGCCAACGAATGGGGCGCGGTGCGGCTGCTGTCCGAAGCGGGCGTGCCCTTCGTCGCCGGCCCGACGCTGAATATCTACAATCCGGAAACGCTGGAGGTGCTCGCCGGTCTCGGCGCGCAGCGCTGGCTGCCGCCGGTGGAAACCTCGCGCGCCGCGCTGGCGTCGCTGCTCGAACGCACGCCGGCCGGCATGGAAACGGAACTGTTCGCCTACGGCCGCCTGCCGCTGGCGTATTCGGCGCGCTGCTTCACCGCGCGCCACTACAACCTGCCCAAGGACGACTGCCAGTTCCGCTGCCTCGACCATCCGGACGGGCTGCCGCTGGCCACCCGCGAGGGTGCGCCCTTCCTCACGCTCAACGGCATCCAGACGCAGTCCGCCGGGGTCTACAACCTGATCGGCGAACTGCCGGCCCTGCGCCAGCTCGGCATCGCCAGCCTGCGCCTGTCGCCGCAGTCGCGCCACATGGGGCGCGTGGTCGAAGCTTTCCGGGCGGCGCTGGCGGGCGAGGGCAATGCTGCCGATGCGCTGGCGCGCATCATGCCGGGGCCGTCGGTCGACGGCTACTGGCATGGCCGTGCGGGACTGGAATACGGGACGCAGCGGTCATGCTGATCGAGGTGCGCCCGACATGCTGATTACGCGCAGACTGGAATTCGACGCCGGCCACCGCATTCCCCATCACGCCAGCCAGTGCCGGCACTTGCACGGCCATCGTTACGTCATCGAGATCAGCCTTTCCGGCGAGATCGTCCGCGCCGAAGGTGCGTCGGAGCAGGGCATGGTGATGGATTTTTCCGAAGTGAAAAACATCGCCAATGCCGCGCTGGTCAGCCGCTGGGATCATGCCTTCCTGGTGTACCAGGGCGATCGCGAAGTGGTCGAATTCCTGGCGACGCTGGCCGGACACAAGACCGTGGTGCTGCCGGTCGTGCCCACTGCGGAAAACCTTGCGAACGAGGCGTTCCGCATCCTCGATGCGGCCTACCTCGACGGCTACGGCAACCGGCTGCGGCTGCAGCGGGTGCGCTTGTACGAAACCCCCAACAACTGGGCCGACGCCGAACGCTAGAAAGCAGGCCGCCGACCCATCGAGCACAGGAGCCATCATGCTGAACCTTGCCTTGCCCCCGCAGCTTGCCAGCGCGGTCGCCCGGCTTCCCGCCGCGCCGCCCAGCCTGGCGTTTTCGCTGGCGGCCAACCGGCTGCTGTGGCCGGCGCTGAAAACGCTCGACTGGCGGCCGCTGGCCGGCCGGCGCTATGCCATCCGCGTCAAGGACCTCGGGCTCAGCCTGCGCTTTACCGTCACGGCGCGCGGATTCGCGCCGGACAGCGGCGCGCCCGAGCTCACCATCAGCGCCACCGCCCGCGATTTCCTGCTGCTGCTCGGCCGGCGCGAAGATCCCGACACCCTCTTTTTCAGCCGCCGCCTGGTGAGCGAAGGCGACACCGAGCTTGGCCTCACCGTCAAGAACCTACTCGACGCCCTCGACCCCGAGGCGGTGCTGCAGCGCCTGCCCGCGCCACTGGCCCGCATGGCGCGGCGCCTGATGGCAGCATAGCCGGACTGCCGGAAAAGGCTCGCCCCGGCGCACGGCAGCGTATGCGCTTCAGGCCGGCAGTGCGATTTTGTGGTCGACGCTGAACTGATAATCGTGGAACACCTGTTCGGCGCTGAGTACCTGATAGCTGCCGTCCGGCACACGGCGGGTGGTGTCCTTCAGGCGCCAGGTGGTCTGGCCGCAGGTCCAGATGTCGAAATTGCGCATATGGGTGCACAGGCAGGTCTTGTCGCGGACTGAAACCTTCTTCGCGCCCGGGTGCAATTCCACCTGACTGTTGTAGGCGTCGATGTAGGCGCAGCGGCCGTTGGCATCGAGCAGGTAGCCGTAGGCTTCGCAGTTGGGGCGGATGCCGGCGCCGATGCCGGGGCTGCCCTTGAGCATGCGCATCGGGTAGCCGGTCGGCGAAATGGTATTGACCTCGATGTCGTCCTCGCTGGCCCTGAAATATTCCTGTTTGACCTTGTCCGGCAGGCCGCACTCGTGGGTGACGGTGAAGCGGGTCGCCACCTGCACGGCGGCCGCACCCTGTTCGAGAAAGGCCGCGGCATCGCTGCCGGTGAAAATGCCGCCGGCAGCAATCAGAGGAATGTCGAGGTGTTCGGTTTTGAGGAAGGCCTGCACTTCGCTCATGATGGTGGCGAGGTCGTACTGCGCCCAGTCCAGGCCGAAGCCGAGATGGCCGCCGGCAAGCGGCCCCTCTACCACGATGTAGTCGGGCAGGCGCTGCAGGCGGGCATTCTTGCGCAGGAACATCGCCAGCGCACGCGGCGAGGAGACGATGATGCCGAGCCTGGCATCGCGAAAGCGCGGATGGTCCTCGATCAGCGCGAACGAGCCGAGATGCAGGCCGGCGGAGAGCGTGATGCCGTCGATGCCGGCATCGAGCGCCGCCGACAGGCGCATGCGCAGCGTCTCGCGCGGCGCGTTCATGGTCAGCTTCTCCATGCAGTTGATGAAGATCATCCCGTCGCCACGCTTGGCTTCCATCGCCCGGCCCACATGGTTACGGGTGGCTTCCTCGAGTTCCGCGAGGTTGAAGTGCACGCTGGACTTGTCGCTGCTGGCGACGTTGGCCTTGTATTTCTTCAGCTTCTGGCTGACGAAGTTGGTGTCAAAGCGGGTGTCGGACACGGTCTGCACCATGGCGTCGGAGATATGGCCGATGCCGCCGAGGCGCGCAGCCTCGAGCGCCAGTTCGGCAGTCGAAATGTCCACCCCCATGCCGCCGATGACGATCGGCACCAGCTCCTGTTTGCCGAAGCGCAGGCGGAAATCATCCACGCGTTTCATTCTGATCCTTTAAATATCGTTGACAGGCCCGGCCGGCGCTTGCGCACCCGGCACCGTGCCCCGTGAGCGGCGGCATCCCGCCGAAAAAGGCTGCTGCGAACCCGTTCAGCACCTTGTCGGGCCTCGGTTCGCTGCCCGAAGGGTGAAATTGTATCCGTACGCCGCGCGAATGGCACCGGAATGATTCCGGGCGGGCGCCGCCGCGGCCGCTTTATACAGACTTCAAGATCCTCTTGCATTCTTTAAAAGTTCATTTATATAATCGGTCGAACATATGATCCATCGATCATGTGTTCGACCTGTGCCATCACAACCTTGGAGATCCCATGAAAAAAATCCTGTTAACCCCGCTGATACTGGCCGGCAGTCTTGCATCGTCCGGGCTCTCTGCCGCTGAACCGCCCAAAGGCGCCGCCGCCATGCCGGCCGAGATGCAACAGATGATGAAGACGTACAAGCCAGAGCTGCGCCAGAAGGTGATGGCGCTGTCGCCCGAACTCAAAGGCACCATCCAGAAACTGCATGCGGGCCATACGCGGCGCGCCAAGGAAACGACCCTGCGCCAGGTCATGCATGAAATCCTGTCCGAATACCAGAGCATCGCCTCGGCACTGGCGACCGACAACGCCGAACAGGCGGCCGAGGCGGCCCGGCGGCTGGCCAACCATCGCATCCCCAAGGGTGGGTTGCTGCCCTATTTTGCGCTGAACCAGGTCACCGACAACGACCTGGGGGTGCTGCCGGCCATGAACGACATCGTCGAAGGCAGCGCGCTCAAGCTGGCGGACGCGGCGGATGCGGGGGATATGCCGAGAGCGGCCTCCTACATGAGCGACATCATGACGGGATGCGTCGCCTGCCATCAGAAATTCCGCGGCGTGCCCGGCATTTCGGCCAATCTGATGACCCCCCTTTCGAAGTAACGAAACCCTTGCTTGAGGAGATCCGAACATGAATAAAAAACTAGTTGCAACTGCCGTATCGACCGCCCTCTTTGCATTGGCACACAACGCCCACGCCACCAACGGTGACCAGATGTTCGCCATGTCGGCTGCCCAGGCCGGGATGGGCGGCGCCACCGTCGCGCAGGCCCAGGATGCCGCCACAGTGCTGGTCAACCCGGCCGGGATGGCCGACCTCGGCATCAAGGACGTGCGCATGGATCTTGGCTTCGGCCTGTTGAATCCGCCGCGCGAGGTCAACGGCCAGGAGAGCGACTCGAACTGGTACATGATGCCGACCGGCGCGGCGGTGTTCAACGTCAACGACCGGCTGTTCCTCGGCATGGGCCTGGGTGGTGTGTCGGGGATGGGTGTGAACGTGCCCGACCATCTCGTCGGGATGGCCAACAACCAGGTGATCGCAACGACCAAGGCTGTGTTCCGCTTCTCGCCGGCGGCCGCGTACAAGGTCAACGACGCCTTGACGCTCGGCGCGTCGCTCAACATCGCCAACCAAAGCATGGCGCTCACGATGCCCGCGTTCAGTCTCCCGCAAAACCAGCAGTTCGGCTTCGGCGCGACACTCGGTGCGACCTACAAGATCAATCCGAAGCTGCAGGCCGGCCTGAGTTACGCGAGCAAGACGGATATCGCCAAGATGGAGTACAACACGCTCAACGGGCCGGTCAGCTTCGACATGGACATGCCCGCATCCCTGGCGCTGGGTCTGTCCTTCAAGCCGATGCCGGGGCTGCAGGTCGAGTTCGATGTCAAGCGCATCTACTTTAGCGACGTCATCAATCGCATCAGCGTCAGCAATCCCGGTGGAACGGCCGGAATTCCCGCGGCCCTCACCTTTGGCTGGGACGACCAGACGGTGTACGCGATCGGCGTGAAAAAGGACATGGGACCGATGGCGGTCAGCGTCGGCTACAACTACGGCAAGTCGCCTATCGGTCGTGAGGACGTCAACTCCAACCTCGGTTCGACCGCGATCATCGAGCACCACCTGTCGTTCGGGCTCACGCGCAAGTTCAGCGACAAGGTGAGCGGCAGCTTCGCCTACACCCATGCCTTCGAAAACGAAATGACCGCCAGTGTTGGACCGGCCAACACGATCAAGATCAACCAGAACCAGTACAACGTCAACATTTCGTACGCGTTCTGATCGGGGCCGCGACGTGGTCGCGGCTGTTTCGCTAGTACTTGCAACAACCATGGAATGGAGATTCTCATGACCGTAGACCGTACCGTACACCTGATGGCGGGCCTGATGGTGCTGCTCAGCATCGCCCTGGCCCATTTCTTCAATCCGGCCTGGCTCTGGCTGACGGCTTTTGTCGGCGCCAATCTGGCACAAAGCGGCGTGACCGGTTTCTGTCCGCTGGCCTTCATGCTCAAAAAAGCCGGGGTTAAGGAAGGCAGCTGTTGTTCCTGAAAACGCGTTGATGCGGCACCTGTCGGCAGCGGCGCGCGCTGCTGCCGATATCCTTCGCCCGGACGCGGCAAATTTCCGCAACAGCCATAAGGCACTTATATTCCCTATGTTGCAATTGCGCCAGGCAGCCGAACACCGTGACCGTTAAAAAAAGGAAATCCGCAGAACTCCGCCGCCATGACATCATCGAGGCGGCCATGGAGATCATTCGCCACGAAGGAGTGGCCAGGCTTACCACCCGTTCGCTTTCCAGGGCGGTCGGCATCGCGCAGCCCACCCTGTTCCTCCACTTCGGCAACAAGAGCCACGTCCTGCTTGCGCTGGTGGACACCATTCAGGAACGGCTGCAGCAAGAAATGGCCGGCCTCGGTCTGGCGCAGCTGACGCCGCTGGAACGCCTGAAGGCGGTCATCCGCGCCCATCTGAATTTCATCCAGCAGCAGCCGGGCATCCCCCGCCTGCTGTTCTCGGAAGAACTGCAAAGTGGCGACCCACTTTTCCGCGACCGCATGAACGAACTGGTGTCGTTTTTTCTGAACTTCATCGCCGGCCTGATCAGCGCCGCTCAGGCGCAGGGCGAAATCCGCCCCGACATCGTTCCCCAGCAGAATGCCTGCATCCTGATTGCCGCAGTGCAGGGGTTGGCTTTCCGCTGGGTCCTCTCGGACCAGCGTTTCGAACTGACGGAGCAGGCCGACGCCGTCATCATCACCCTGATCGAAGGCTGGGCGCCGAGACCCGGAAGTTAATCCGGCGCCGGCCGACGAGGTCAGGCCGGGTCGTCCCGGCACGCAATCAGCGCCGGATCGTCGCAGTGATCGATCAGGATGCGCTTGACCCGCATTTGCCAGAGCCTGCCGAATTCCGTCCGCTCGACGTCGCTCGCCGCCCCCGCCAGCATTTTCGGCATCAGCGCCTGCAGTTCCGGCGGCGCGGGGACGACTTCGGGATGGTAGGCGACGGCCACGCGCGCGCCGGTGTCGAGGCGGCTGAAACGGATTTCGGCGGCGTTTCCGGCCGCAAAGGCCAGCAGATTGCGGCGGCTGTATCGCCCCGCCAGGCCCTTGAAGCCGCCTTCGCCCGCCGCACCGGTCAGCAGGCCGGTCACGGCGGCGATGACGCCGGTGACGCCGTCGCTTTGTGCGGTACCGAATTCGACGCGGATGCCGCCGCGCTCCGGAAGGCTGTCTGGATAGAGCCTGCCGAGCGCCTGTCGGGTCATCAGGTAGGCGCCCGCCACCGTGGGGCAGGAATGCCCGGCGAGCTTGACCGCGTCGAGGTAGCCGTATTCGATCCGGCCGCTGCCGGCGGTGCCGAGGAATTCGGCCAGCGGGTCGTACAGCGTGATGCGGGCGACGGCATCGAAAAAGGCGGGGTAGCTCATGACGGACTCCTTGGCTGGATGATCTGGGCCTGCGCCAGTGCGATACTGGCCTGCAGCAGAAACAGGATCAGCGTGACGGCGCCCAGCAGCAGCCCCCATTCCCGGCCGGTTCCGGCTGCGCTGCCGGCGATGACGAACAGTACGGCACGGGCGCCGCCGTAGCGCCCCAGATTGTCGCGCAGCCGGGCGTGCCAGCCACCCTGCACGCCCGGCCGCAGCCATACCGGCAACAACTGGCTGGCCGCTCCGGATACCAGGGGCAGGATGAATCCGGCGACGAAGGCCCATGCCGGCTGGACGGAATGAAACGTGGCCGCTGTGGGGATGGCGTTCACGGCGCCGAGCATCGCGCTGCCGACGAGCCCCGCCAGCGCGGCGGTGAGTAGTGGCGCGGCGCCATGCAGCGCGACGATTTCAGCGCGATAGAGCCGCAGCCAGCGGGCCCCCAGCCGCACCGGCGGGATCGCCCACAACGCGCCGCCGATCCAGGCGAGCGGGCCGAACCAGGCTGCGCCGAAGGCGACCAGCAGCGTGCCGGCGACGGCCCAGGGCAGATCCCGGCGCAGCCGTGGGCCGGTTTGCGGGTCGGGCCTGCCGGTAACGGTCGGCAGCAGCACGGCGAGGGTGCCCATGGCAGTCAATCCGACGAAGCCGAGCGTGTTGAGATGGAGGTGGAGACGGCGCAGGGCAGGCGCCTGCTGCGGCCAGACCGCGCTGGCGAGAATCGCGAGCAGGGCCGCCACGAGACAGACCAGCGCCGCTTCGTACCAGTCCAGGCAGGGGTGGGGACGACCCAGCATGCCGGCGCGCCGGCGGCGGCTCCAGACGAACAGCGCGCTGGCAGCAGTCACGGCCAGCAGCGCGCCTGCCCGTTGTCCCCAGAGCATGCCGGGAAAACCGAGCGCGGCCACCACCAGCGCACCGCCGGCCAGCGCCAGAACGGGGACGGTGGCCAGTGCGCTGGGTGCGCTGCGGGTGCGGGTGAGCACCGGGATGAAATGGCTCATGGCACCGAAGATCAGCGGCATGGCGCCTACCGCCAGAATCAGGTGCAGGGCGGCGGCGCGGCCGGCGTGGGGCGACCACAGCAAGGCCGCGGCAAACGCGGTCAGGGCGAGGAATACCAGCGCCGGCAACACCGCCGAGCCGTTCAGGTGCGAACGAAGTCGATCACGATTTCCCCCGGGTTGCGCTGCAGGTACTGGATCGCAACGGCATCGCCATAGCGGGCGCGCAGCTGGTCGAGCAGCGGGAGCGGGTCGTGATCGTTGACGAAACGCATGCGCTCGCCCGAGTTCAGCGCGTCCAGCGCACCGAAAATGGCGGCGTGGCGGAAACGCTTGGCGATTCCGCGCGCGTCGAACGGATAGACCTGATCCTGGCGAAGATGCAGATGGGTGCTCATGGCTGTCGTCCTATAGATGTAAATGGAATACATATTATAAACACGGGATCGTATTTTCTACGCTTATAATATGTTTTTGTTTGACGTGTTTAGCCACCATGCAACTCACCCGCTTTACCGATTTTTCCCTGAGGGTGCTGATTTACCTGGGCGCGCATCCCGATGGCCGGGTCACGGTAGCCGAGATCGCCAGCGCGCACGGCATTTCCCGCCACCACCTGACGCGCGTGGTACACCAGTTGGGCGTCAAGGGCTACATCGAAACGGTGCGCGGCAAGGGGGGCGGCTTCCGGCTGGCGCGCCGCCCCGAGCAGATCCGGATTGGCGATGTGGTGCGCGACATGGAAACCGGGTTCGAACTGGCCGAGTGCTTCCGGCCGGGCGACACGGCATGCCGCCTGTTGCCAGGCTGTGCGCTCAAACCCGTTCTGCTCGATGCGGGACGTGCCTTTCTGGCAAGTCTGGACGCTTACACCCTGGCGGATTTGCTGCCTGCCTTTGCCGTCCCCACCTGGGCCGCCAACGCGAAACTAGGAAAAGCGCCCGCCGTGGCGGGAAAAACGCCGCACGGCTGACAGTAGATTGAGCTCCAGCAGCACCGCCGAGAGCGCCAGTCCGATACCCGCCGGGACGGCCAGCAGCTTTGGCCAGAACGGAGCGGCGAGGAGCAGCATGCAGGCGCCGAGGTGGAGACGAAATTGCCAGCGCTTTGCGCGTTCCGCAATCATGTCCTTCATGGTGGGGATGCTGCCCGCGCGCGCCTGCAACTGAGCTTGCAGGTGAAACCAGGCGAGGAAGGGCACGATCTTGTAGAGCATGCCGCAGACCACGCTCACGGCGAAGCCGGCGATGAACAGCACGCCCAGCAATAGCGGATAGGCATCGCTGCCCGCCCAAGCCGGCCAGAGTCGGGCCAGCAGCCAGACGGCCGTGCTGGCGATCAGGCTGGCCATGCCGACACGCCAGAAATCCAGGGTGACGTCGGGCAGCTTTCTGCGGCGCCGCGACTGCAGGCGCAAGGTAACCAGCGCGAAGACCAGAACCCCTGCTGCGAGACCGCTTTCGGCGACCAGGGTGATTTCCGTTGCCGCGGGCAGCAGCGGGGCAATCGCATGCAGCAGCAGCAATGCAAGGATGGTGCCGGCCAGCCAACTCATGAGCCGGGGAGGGTAGGGCGGCGTGATCTGGAACATCGGTACGACCTGATAGGCGACGCCGATCACCAGCAGCAATACCCAGCCGAGCAGTCCGAAGCCGACATGCGCGGCGATGAAGATTTCATCTTTGGCTGGTGTCCATCCACCGGCCCGCATGCTGGCGAGTGCCATGCCGAGGAGAAGGGTCAGGCCGAGGCTGATCGCGGCGAGCCGCATGCCGGTCACCGTGGCGCTGGCAACCGCGCGCCGCAGGCCGATCGCCGTTGCGGCGAGAAAAACCGCAAAACCGCAGCCCAGCAGGAGCATTGCTCCGCTGAGCGCACGCGCGTCTGCGCCGAGGAAACCCGTCATCAGGGCCATGGTTCCGGCAACAAGCAGAAAATGGGTGGACCCGGCCACGCCGCGGGACGCGGGCAATGCCGCCCCTGCCACCACCGGCAGCATCTGCAGCAGCGCGCCCAGCATCGCCATGGCGAGGAAGCCCAACGTCAGCGCGTGAGTGAGCGCGAGTGCCGACAGCGTCCAGCGTGAGGCCAGCGCAGTGGGAGCCAGCATGATCAGGCCCGCGGCGGCCAGCAGGAACAGCGGCGCGGTGAGAAAGAACCGCAGCGGCTGCGCGAATGGCGGTGCCTGTTCGAAGGAAAGTCCGGTTTGCATGCTCATGGCTGGTGGGCATTGCCTGTGCCGCTATGCGGCGGGCGGCTCCTGCAGCGCATTGCCCTGCGCCGGGCGGATCAGGATTACATAGCTTCCATCCGCCTGCGCCGCGGTGTCGTGGCGGTAGCCCTGGCGGTCCAGGATGGAATAGAGCGGAAAAGGCTGGCGATGCAGCAGCAGCCGGATGTGCTGGCCGGGCTGCAGCAGGGTCAGCGTGTGCAGCACCTGTTCCATCGGCTCCGGCGGTTCCAGCCAGCGGGCGTCGACGAGGATTTCGTCAGCCGGCGCGGCCATCGACGCTGCGCGCGGTCACTTCGCCACCGCATCCATGTTGCGGATCAGTGCCTCGCAATCGGCCGCAAGCACCTGATCGGACATCGGGTAGAGCATGTTTTCCTCCTTCAGATTGTGCTGCTGCAGCAGCATGTTGAGCGTTTCCGACAGGCCGAGATAGCCGTTGTGGTCGGACTCCAGCGCCGCGCGCGCCATGTCCTGCAGCAGGGCGCGGATCTGCTCGTGCTCGGTGCGCATGACGTAGGTCGGCCCCATCGTGTTGCCGGTACGGGTTTCGAATGCGGGGAACAGCACTTCTTCCTCCATTCTCAGATGATGAACCATCGCCGCCTGAAAGCGGGCGAACAGGCTGCGTGCGTTGCCCCAGTTCTTCTGCGCCACGGCGGCTTCGGCAGATGCAAATAAATCGTCGCAGGCGCGGTGGTCGCCTCCCAGATAATCCAGAATCATACCCATGCGGTGCCTCCATAAGTTGATGAAAAAATGTATGTTTAAGTTTATCAGGATATGCCAACCTTAATTTCTTCTTGACTTGAACACAATATGTCGTATGTTTGCTATCGGCAATACACAAAATGTTGATCAGGAGGAGAGGGGAATGAATTCAGTGATAGCAGCTCTGCCCCGCGAAGTCATCAAGCGCGACGGGCGTCAGGCCATATTCGATGCCACAAAAATACGTTCGGCCATTTTGCGCGCCGGGCAGGCCAGCGGCGAATTCGGCGAAGCCGAAGCCGACTTGCTCACCGCCCAGGTGGCGAAGGTGCTGATCCACAAATTCCGCAACGCGCCGCCGAGCATCGAGCGCATCCAGGATGTGGTCGAGCAGAGCCTGATCGCCGCCAACCACCTCGCTACCGCGCGTGCCTACATCGTCTATCGCGAAACGCACAAGAAGCTGCGCGAGGACCGCAAGACGCTGGTCGACGTCGAAGCCTCGATCAACGAATACCTGTCGCGCCAGGACTGGCGGGTCAACGCCAACGCCAACCAGGGTTACTCGCTGGGCGGCCTGATCCTCAACGTTTCCGGCAAGGTGGTGGCCAACTACTGGCTCAACCATGTCTATCCGCCCGAGCTCGGCGAGGCGCACCGCGACGGCTCGATCCACGTCCACGACCTCGACATGCTGGCCGGCTACTGCGCCGGCTGGTCGCTGCGCACCCTGCTGCACGAAGGCCTGAACGGCGTGCCGGGCAAGGTCGAGGCGGGGCCGCCGAAGCACATGTCCTCCGCGGTCGGCCAGATCGTCAACTTCCTCGGCACGCTGCAGAACGAATGGGCTGGCGCGCAGGCGTTCTCGTCGTTCGACACCTACATGGCGCCGTTCATCCGCAACGACGGCATGAGCTACGAAGCGGTCAAGCAGTGCATCCAGGAGCTGATCTACAACCTCAACGTGCCGTCGCGCTGGGGCACGCAGACGCCGTTCACCAACCTCACCTTCGACTGGACCTGCCCCGAGGATCTGCGCGAGCAGGTGCCGGTGATCGGCGGCAAGGAAATGCCCTTCACCTACGGCGAGCTGCAGGTCGAGATGGACATGATCAACCGCGCCTACATCGAGGTGATGACC
>NCIH01000001.1:0-99447 GCA_002281975.1 Hydrogenophilales bacterium 17-64-11
CATGCAAAAAGACATCATTTATGTCACCGACGACGACCCCGGCATTCGCGAACTGGTGGCCGAATACCTGACCAGCCATGGCTACGCGGTCGAGACGGCGGAGGACGCAGTCTCGCTTGATCGCCTGTTGAACGCCCGGCTGCCGGCGCTACTGGTGCTCGACTGGATGATGCCGGGCGAGGATGGCCTGTCGGTGGCACGACGGCTGCACGCGCAGCCGGGGTTTCCGCCCATCATCATGCTGTCGGCCAAGGGCGAGGACATCGACCGCATCGTCGGCCTCGAGGTCGGCGCCGACGATTACCTGCCCAAGCCGTTCAATCCGCGCGAACTGCTGGCGCGCATCCGCGCGGTGTTGCGGCGGCAGGGCGGCGCGGCCGCGCCGGCGCCGGCCGAGGCGGGCAGGGCGGTGCGCTTCGGCCCGTTCAGCGTCAACCTCGATGCGCGCACCCTCAGCCGCGACGGCACCGAAATCCCGCTGACCGGCGGCGAATACGAACTGCTGGAAATCTTCGTCACCCACGCCAGCCGCGCGCTGTCGCGCGACTGGCTGATGGATCAGTTGCGCGGCTTCGAGCGCGACCCGTTCGACCGCAGCATCGACGTGCGGGTGAACCGCCTGCGCAAGAAAATCGAGGACGACCCCGCCAACCCGGCCTATATCCGTACCCAGCGCGGGCAGGGCTACTTGTTCGTACCGCAGGGCAAGGGGTGAAGCGCATTGCCCGCTCGTTGTACGCTCGCACCGCGCTGACGCTGGCGCTCGCCTTCATCGTGTTCCAGGCGGCGGCGTTCTGGGTGGTGTATCGCACCCTGATCGTGCCGGTGGCGGAGCGCTCGGCGGACGACCTGGCCGGATTGATCGTGCTGTCGGCGCAGACCTGGGTGGAGCTGCCGCCGCCGACGCGTGCCGCGTTCGAGCGCGAACTGGCGCGACGCCATGGCCTGCGCCTGACCACCGCTGCCACCGCCGCCGCCGCAGATGCCCCGCAATTCGCCTTTCGCGCGCAGATCGAAGCCGCATTGAGCCGCCGGGTGGGCGGTCCCATCGTGCTGCGCGGGGTGCCGGGGACGGCGGCGGCGTGGCTGGCTATTCCGCTGGGCGGACATGATCTGCACGCCGGATTCTTTCCCGATCGCTATGCCGTCAAGCCGCCGCTGGCGGCCATCGCGGTGATTGCGGTGGGCGCGTTCCTCAGCCTGCTGACCGCCCTGTTTCTGGTGCGCCGCCTCACCGTGCCGCTGGCGCGCGCGGCGCAGGCGGCCAGCCAGGTTGGCGCGGGCGAACTGCCCGAGCCCTTGCCGGAAACCGGCCCGGCCGAGCTGGCCGAGTTGGCCCGCCGCTTCAACCGGATGGCGGCCGAGGTGCGCGACTTGCTGGATAACCGCACCACATTGCTGGCGGGGATTTCGCACGACCTGCGCACCCCGATGACGCGGCTGCAGCTCAACCTGGAAATGCTGCGCGACGCTCCCAGCGCGGCGCGCATCGACCGCGCGGTGGCCGATCTGGCCGACATGAACCGGCTGATTACGGGCTACCTGGAACTGGCGCGCACCACGCAGGCCGAAATGAAAGTGCGTTTCGACCTTGCGGGTTTGCTGGAAGAGGTCGCGGCCGATGCCGGCCTGTCGTGGCAGGGCGCCGCGCCGTGCGAGATCGAGGCCGGCCGGCTCGCGATGCGGCAAATCGTCACCAATCTGATCCAGAATGCGCAGCGTTATGGCGGCGGCACGCCGATCGAGTTGGCGCTGGAGTGCACGGATAAACAGGCGCGGGTGATCGTGCGGGATGCCGGCGCGGGCATTCCCGACGATCAGCTGGAAAAAGTGTTCAGGCCGTTTTACCGGCTCGAGGCGTCGCGTTCGCAGGCTACCGGCGGAACCGGGCTGGGGCTGGCGATCGTGCGGCAGCTGGCGGAAACCAATGGATGGACCGTGTCTCTCAAGAACCGTGCGGCGGGCGGTCTGGAGGCGACGCTGGAAATCCGCCGGGGTGTCAGATGAGGTGTGCGGTGGCGCGCCGCAGTATCCGGAATTCGATGAACAGCAGCGTCAGGCTGAACATCGACATGCGGCGGGTGCTGCCGCTGAAAAATCCCAGCGGCGAGCACGACAGGCCGACGCTCACGCTGGTGGCCTTGCCCAGCTGCATCAGGCGGCCGACTGCCGGGCAAACAGGGAAAACTGCACGAACAGCAGCGACAGGCTGGTGAGGCTCATGCGCTCGGTCTGACCGTGGAACCAGGCAAAGGGCGAGGAGCTGAGTTCGAGAACCAGTTGCTTGTGGCCGAATTGCAGTTTCATGATGCGCTCCTTGGTGAGGGGTTTGCCTGAATACGTGCAATGCCTGTGCCACCTGGGCATGCCGCGGCGCGGGTTGGGAAACCGCCAATAAAACAAGCCGTTGCAAACCGTTTTCCGCAAATGCGGGCAGGCGGAATGGCACGGGCTGACGGAAAGTCGTCAATCCGTGTCGAGGCGGCCAACAGTCGACACCCGCCAGGGGGAGGGCGGCGTCAGGGTAGAATCCGGCTTTCGATTTGGGCGGGGCGCATCCTGCGTGCCGCGTCTTCTGCATGATCATCCTCAAGAATCTCAGCCTGCGGCGCAGCGCCAAGGTGCTGCTCGACAACGCGTCGGTGTCGATCAATCCGGGCGAAAAGGTCGGCCTGGTGGGCCGCAACGGCGCCGGCAAATCCAGCCTGTTCGCGCTCTTGAACGGCACCCTGCACGAGGACCGCGGCGACTTTTCCATGCCCTCGCAGTGGCGCATGGCGCAGGTGGCGCAGGACATGCCGGAGACTGCCGAATCCGCGACCGACTTCGTCATCGCCGGCGACACCCAGCTGGCCGGGGCGCAGGCCGAGGTCGCCGCCGCCGAGGCAAGCGACGACGGCGAGCGCATGGCGCACGCCTACATGGCGCTGCACGACGCCGGCGCCCACGACGCGCAGTCGCGCGCGCAGGCTTTGATCCTCGGCCTGGGCTTCCAGGTGCGCGAACTCAACCAGCCGGTCAACAGCTTTTCCGGCGGCTGGCGCATGAGGCTCCAATTGGCGCGCGCGCTGATGTGCCCGTCCGACCTGCTGCTGCTCGACGAGCCCACCAACCACCTGGATCTCGATGCGCTGGTATGGCTGGAAGCCTGGCTCAAGAAATACCCCGGCACCATGCTGGTGATCAGCCACGACCGCGAGTTTCTCGACGCCGTGACCAACGTCACCATCCACATCGAAAACGGCCAGCTCACCCGCTACGGCGGCAACTACAGCACCTTCGAGGACATGCGCGCCGAGCAGATGGCGCTGCAGCAGGCGGCGTTCGCCAAGCAACAGGACAAGATCGCCCACCTGCAGGCCTTCATCGACCGCTTCAAGGCCAAGGCCAGCAAGGCCAAGCAGGCGCAAAGCCGGGTCAAGGCGCTGGACCGCATGGAAAAGCTGGCGCCGATGCTGGCGAGCGCGGATTTCACCTTCGAGTTCAAGGAGCCGCAGAACCTGCCCAACCCCATGCTGACCCTCGACGACGCCAGCTTCGGCTATCCGCCGCCCGCCGACGCGCCAGCCGACACCCCGCCAACGGTGATCGTGCAGCACGTCAGCAAATCGGTGTTTGCCGGCCAGCGCATCGGCATCCTCGGCGCCAACGGCCAGGGCAAGTCGACGCTGGTGAAGACCGTCGCGCGCGACCTCGCGGTCGTTGCCGGCGCGGTGACCGAGGGCAAGGGGCTCAACATCGGCTACTTCGCGCAGCAGGAACTCGACGTGCTGCGCCCGGCCGACACCCCGCTGGAGCACATGATCCGCCTTGCCCGCGACACCATTGCCAACGGCGGCGCCGGCCAGTTCAGCAGCCGCGAGCAGGATCTGCGCAATTTCCTCGGCACCTTCAACTTCAGCGGCGACATGGTCAAGCAGCCAGTCGGCACCATGAGCGGCGGCGAGAAGGCGCGGCTGGTGCTGTGCATGATCGTGTGGCAGCGCCCCAACCTGCTGCTGCTGGACGAACCGACCAACCACCTCGATCTGGCCACCCGCGAGGCGCTGGCGATGGCGCTCAACGAATTCGAAGGCACCCTGATGCTGGTCAGCCACGACCGTGCCCTGCTGCGCTCGGTGTGCGACGAGTTCTGGCTGGTCACGCGCGGCGGGGTGGAGCCGTTCGACGGCGATCTGGACGATTACCAGCGCTATCTGCTGGAGGAGGCGAAGCGCGTGCGCGAAAGCCTGAAGCAGGCGGACAAGGCGGCAGACGCGCCGGTGGCCAAGGCGGAACCTGCGCCGGTGGCGGCGAAGAAGCCTGTGTCCTCTGGCAAGATCAAGTCGTTGAAACAGAAGCTGGAAAAGCTCGACAAAAGCATGGCTGCGCTGCAGGCGGAAAAGGCGGCGTTCGAAGCCCGTTTGGGCGGAACGCTTTCTGTCGAGGAAATTACCGAAACGGGCAAGCAGCTTCAGCACGTCATTGACGAGTTGGCGATTGAAGAGGGGGAGTGGCTGGAATTGTCGGGGGAGATCGAGGCGCTGGAAGCGGCGAGTGCTTAGGGTTGGCATGCTTCCCTCGGCGCTGTTCGCCCTGAGCTTGTCGAAGGGCTGTTAATTGTAGTGAAGGATTTCGCAGGACTACTGACCGTTGGCCGGGGGTAGCCCGGCGGCTAGTTACTTTTCTTGTCTCGCCAAGAAAAGTAACCAAAAGAAGGCGACCCCAACAGCCACGCCGAGAATCGGCCCTGCCGGACGGGCGGCGAAGAACTCGTCCCGCTTTTGCTGGGTTGATTTAATTTTTGTGAGCGGGGCTCAACACCTTTGCCGCTGATCCGCCCGGCAGGGCCGATTCTCGGCGTGGCTGTAAGGGGAGAAAGTCAAAACCAGTTTGGCTATGCGCAGCCGTCGTGAACCTGATCGAGTGCCTCGCAGTGAGGCTCACCCAAGTACACAAACCGTCCCGTCATCACCGCCCTGGTTTTGACGTTCTTCCCCTTACAGACCCGCCGAAGATCAAGCGCGTCGGGTGGATCAGCGGCAAAGGTGTTTGAGCCCCGCTCACAAAAAACAAAATCAAAAGCAACAAGGCGGGGCGAGTTCTTTGCCGCCCACCCGACGCGCTTGATCTTCGGGAATTCGGGACTGTCGGGGTCGCCTTTTCTTGGGTTACTTTCTTTTGGCGAGACAAAAGAAAGTGACTAGCCGCCGGGCTACCCCCGGCCAACGGTCAGCAGCGCAGTCGATCCCGACTTGCAACCAGCAACGAAACCTCCACCAACCACGTTAAAATGCGCCTTTCCCGAAAAGCCGTTTATTCCCCGTGAAATCCACCTTTCAGGACATCATCCTCACCCTGCAACGCTACTGGGGCGAGCGCGGCTGCGCGCTCTTGCAGCCCTACGACATGGAAGTCGGCGCCGGCACCTCGCACACCGCGACGTTTCTGCGCGCGCTCGGACCCGAGCCGTGGAAGGCTGCCTACGTGCAGCCGAGCCGCCGACCCAAGGACGGCCGTTACGGTGACAACCCCAACCGGCTGCAGCATTACTACCAGTTCCAGGTGGTGCTGAAGCCGGCGCCGGCGGACATTCTTGAGCTGTATCTCGGCTCGCTTGAGGCGCTGGGGTTCGATCTGAAGAAGAACGACGTGCGCTTCGTCGAGGACGACTGGGAGAACCCCACGCTCGGCGCCTGGGGGCTGGGCTGGGAGGTGTGGCTGAACGGCATGGAGGTGACCCAGTTCACCTACTTTCAGCAGGTCGGCGGCATCGACTGCAAGCCGATCACCGGCGAAATCACCTACGGCCTGGAGCGCCTCGCGATGTATCTGCAGGGCGTGGAAAGCGTGTTCGATCTTGTGTGGACGGAAGGGCTGAGCTACCGCGACGTCTACCACCAGAACGAGGTCGAGCAGTCGGCCTACAACTTCGAGCACAGCGACGTCGACTTCCTGCTCACCGCGTTTGCCGCGCACGAGAAGAAGGCGCAGGAACTGATGGCGGCGCAGCTCGCGCTGCCTGCCTACGAACAGGTGCTGAAGGCCGCGCACACTTTCAACCTGCTCGACGCGCGCGGCGCGATTTCGGTGACCGAGCGCGCCGCCTACATCGGGCGCATCCGCAATCTGGCGCGGACGGTGGCGAGAAGCTACCTCGACAGCCGTGCGCGGCTCGGCTTCCCGATGGCGCCCAAGGCATGGGCGGATGAAGTCACCGCACAACTCGACAAGAAGGCGGCAGCATGAGCGCACAGAATCTGCTGGTTGAACTGTTCGTCGAAGAGCTGCCGCCCAAGGCGCTGAAAAAGCTGGGCGAGGCCTTCGCCGCTGCGCTTGCCGAAAGCCTGGTCGCGCAAGGCTTGGCCGAGGCGAACGCCTCGGTCGTCAACTTCGCGTCGCCGCGCCGCCTCGGCGTGCGGGTGGCAAGCGTGCTGGCGCGTGCAGCCGACAAGCCGGTGTCGACCAAGCTGATGCCGGTTTCGGTCGGCCTCGACGCGGACGGCAGGGCCACGCCCGCGCTGCTGAAACGCCTGGCCGCGCTGGGTGCGGACGAATCCGCAGCGACCAAGCTGCGGCGCGAGGGCGAAGGCAAGAACGAGGCGCTTTTCCATGACAGCATCGCGCCCGGCGCCACGCTGGCGGACGGTCTGCAGCGCGCGCTCGAAGCCTCGATGGCGAAGCTGCCTATCCCGAAGGTGATGCAGTACCAGCTGGCCGACGGCTGGAGCAGCGTCAACTTCGTGCGCCCGGTGCATGGGCTGATCGCGCTGCACGGTGCCGACGTCGTGCCGGTGTCGGTGCTGGGCCTTGCGGCCGGGCGCGAGACGCAGGGCCATCGTTTCGAAGCGCGCGTCAGCCCGGTGTCCATTCAAAGTGCGGACAGTTACGCCGTGCAATTGAAAGATGACGGCGCCGTGATCGCCGGCTTTGCCGAACGCCGCGCCGAGATCGTCCGCCAGTTGCAGGCCGCAGCCGCCCCGCTGGGCCTGGTGCCGGTCGAGGATGCCGCCCTGCTGGACGAGGTCGCCGCGCTGGTCGAGCGCCCCAACGTGCTGCTCGGCCAGTTCGAGGAAGCCTTCCTCGAAGTGCCGCAGGAATGCCTGATCCTCACCATGAAGGCGAACCAGAAGTATTTCCCGCTGCTGGATGCGGCGGGCAAGCTGACCAACCGGTTCCTCATCGTTTCCAACATCTCGCCTGCCGATGCCTCTGCCGTGATCCAGGGCAACGAGCGCGTGGTGCGTCCGCGCCTCGCCGATGCCAAGTTCTTCTTCGATCAGGACCGCAAGAAGGCACTCGATTCGCGCGTGCTGGGGCTGGCCAAGGTGGTGTATCACAACAAGCTCGGCACCCAGGGCGAGCGGGTGACGCGGGTGCAGGCGATCGCCCGCGCCATCGGCGAGAAACTCGGCGGCGAGGCGCTGGCGCTGAAGGCCGATCAGGCCGCTTTGCTGGCCAAGGCTGACCTGCTCACCGACATGGTCGGCGAATTCCCCGAACTGCAGGGCATCATGGGGCGCTATTACGCGCAGCACGACGGCCTCGCCGACGACATCGCCTTCGCCATCGAGGACCATTACAAGCCGCGCTTCGCCGGCGACGAGCTGCCGCGCAGCGATGTCGGCGTCTGCGTGGCGCTGGCGGACAAGCTGGAAACGCTGGCGGGGATGTTCGGCATCGGGCAGATCCCGACCGGCGACAAGGACCCGTTCGCGCTGCGCCGGCATGCGCTTGGCATCCTGCGCATTCTCATCGACAAGTCGCTGCCGCTGAGCCTGTTCGAGCTGATCAATGTTGCCTTTGCCGCTTTCCCGCAGGGCATGCTGGGCGATGCGCACACCGATGTGGAGACCTTCGTGTTCGACCGCCTGAGCGGCATGATGCGAGACCAGGGCTACAGCGTGAACGAGGTGGATGCGGTGATTTCCATGCGCCCCGTGCAGATCATGCTGGTTCCCAAACAACTCAACGCAGTGCGTGCGTTCGCGGCATTATCCGAGTCTGAAAGCCTGGCCGCCGCCAACAAACGCGTCGGCAACATCCTGAAGAAAGCCGAGGGCGAAGTGGGTGCGGCGGCCGATCCATCCCGCTTCGTCGAGGCGGCGGAAATGGCGTTGTTTGCGGCGCTCGGCGAGATCGCGCCGCGTGCCGACGCGGCCTTCGATTCGGGCGACTACACTGCCTCGCTGCAGGCGCTCGCCGCGCTGAAAGCCCCGGTCGACGCCTTCTTCGACCATGTCATGGTCAACGCCGACGATCCCGCGCTCAAAGCCAACCGGCTGGCGCTGCTGAACCAGTTGCACCGGACCATGAACCGGGTGGCGGACTTGTCGCGCCTGGCGGCGTAATATGGGTCCGGTAAAGGCAGGGGTTGGACCATGAAGCTCATCATTCTCGACCGCGACGGCGTCATCAATTTCGACTCCGACCGTTTCATCAAGTCACCCGACGAATGGAAGCCCATTCCCGGCAGCCTGGAAGCGATCGCGCGGCTGACGCGCGAGGGCTGGCGCGTGGTGGTGGCGACCAACCAGTCGGGGCTGGCGCGCGGGCTGTTCGAGATGGCGACGCTCAACGCCATCCACGCCAAGATGCACAAGGCGGCGGCGCAGGCGGGGGGACGCATCGAGGCGGTGTTTTATTGCCCGCATGCGGCCGAGACGAACTGCGGCTGCCGCAAGCCCAAGCCGGGCTTGTTCAACGAGATCGCCGCGCGCTACGGCCAGGACCTGCAGGATGTGCCCGCCATCGGCGATTCGCTGCGCGACCTGCTGGCCGCGGCCAGCGTGGGCGCCCGTCCGTTGCTGGTGCGAACCGGCAAGGGCGAAAAAACCCTGGCGGCGGGCAGCCTGCCGGAGAACACACCGGTATTTGCCGACCTCAGCGAGGCCGTCGACCACCTGCTCAAGGCGGCGGCATGAATCTGCTCCGTTCGCTGGTTTTCATGGTTTTGCAAACCGCGCTGACGGTTTTTTTCAGCACCATTGCCTTGCTCAGTTTTCCGTTTTCGGCGCATACGCGTTACCGGATGATTACCGGCTATAACCGCATCGTGATCTGGCTGGCGCGCTGGGTGCTCGGCATCCGCTATGTGGTGAAGGGCGCTGAAAACCTGCCGGATCAGCCTGCCGTCATTCTCGCCAAGCACCAGTCGGCGTGGGAAACCGTGGCGTTTCTGTTCCTGTTTCCGCCGGTCTCGCCGGTCATCAAGCAGGAGCTGCTGAACGTGCCGTTTTTTGGCTGGGCATTCCGGATGCTCTCGCCCATCGCCATCGACCGCGGTGCCGGGCGCGAAGCGCTCAAGCAGATCGTCGCCCGGGGCAAGGAAAAAATCGCGCAGGGATTCTGGGTGCTGGTGTTTCCCGAAGGCACGCGCGTCGCCCCCGGCGAAAAAGGCCGCTATGGCATAGGCGGCGGCTGGCTGGCGGCGGAAAGCGGCGCGCCCATCGTGCCGGTGGCGCACAACGCGGGCGAGGTGTGGCCGAAAAATGCCTTCATCAAATGTCCCGGCACCATCACCGTCAGCATCGGCCCCGCCATTGCCACGGCGGGCAAAAGTGCGGCCGAACTCACCCGCGCGGTCGAGGCCTGGATCGAGGCCGAAATGGCGAGGCTGCCCCCTGCTGCCGCACGCCAATAACGGGGTGTTGCAGCTCGGCGGCATCACGGTGCCGTTTGCGCTCAAGCGCTCGCGCCGCCGCCGCACCCTCGGCCTGACCGTGACTTCGTGCGAAGTGCGCATTCATGCGCCGAGCTGGACGCCGCGCGCCGAGATCGAACGTTATATCGTGCTGCAGCGCGGCTGGCTCGCCCGCGCCTGGGCACGGATGCAGGCGCGCACAGCGCAACCCGGGGCGCTCGCCGCGAACGAGGTGCGTTATCTGGGACGCGTCCTTGCGCTCGATATCCGGCCTTCATTATTCAGCGAGGTGCGCCGCCATGGCGGCACGCTGCGCATCCATGCGCCGCACGATGCCGACGCCGGATCCTTGATCCGCGATTGGCTGCAACTTCGCGCCGAACGGCTGCTGGCCTGGCGGCTCGCGCGCATCGCCCGCAAACTGGGACGCGCGCCCCGCCGTTTTGCCCTGTCCGACGCGCAAACCCAATGGGGCAGCTGCACCCGGCACGGCCACATCCGCCTCAACTGGCGGCTGGTGCAGGCGCCGCTCGCGCATATCGACTACGTTGCCGCGCATGAGCTCGCCCACCTCGTCCACCTCGACCATTCGCCGCGCTTCTGGGCGCAGGTCGCGGCGCTGTGTCCGGACGCGCTTGCGCGGCGCGCCGAGTTGCGCACAATGGGAGCTTCTCTTTTTCGGGTCTGAAACCATGCGAATCCTGCACACCATGCTGCGCGTCGGCGACCTCGACCGTTCGATCGATTTCTACACCGGCGTGCTCGGCATGAAACTGCTGCGCCGCAAGGATTACCCGGGCGGAAAGTTCACGCTCGCCTTCGTCGGCTACGACACGGAAGACCGTACGGCAGTGCTTGAGCTGACTTACAACTGGGGCGTCGACCAATACGAAGCCGGCAGCGGCTACGGCCACATCGCCATCGAGGTCGACGACGCCTACGCCGCGTGCGACGCCGTCGCAGCCAGGGGCGGCAAGGTGCTGCGCCCGGCCGGGCCGATGTCGCATGGCACCACGGTGATCGCGTTCATCGAAGACCCCGACGGCTACCCGATCGAATTCATCCAGAAGGGAACCGCCGGGTGGGTGAAGGAATGGGCGGAGTAACAGGCATTCGCCCGGGCCGCAGCGCGTACTAACTGATTGCCTTGGTGATCAGCGGTAGCAGCGGCTCGGGCAGCTTGATTTTTCCGGACAGTGCGAAGGCCTGGGCGGTCTTGGACATCTTCTGCCATGTCTTGCGGATGATATCCAGCCATTTCGCCTCATCGTAGTCGGGTTTGCTCTGGGCGAAGGCCAGTATGTAATGCTCGATGAAGACAAGATCGGCGATGTCTTCCAGCAGTTGCGTTTCCGGATTGCTCTTGATACCGCGCTTGCTCACCGCCTTCTTGACGCGTTCGATGGTTGCGTCGTCATAGCCGGCCTGGCGCATCAGCTCGCCTGCCGTGTCGGCGTGAAACGTGTAAAGCCCGGTGCGCCACGCGTGATAGCCATCCTTGTTCATCGGATAGCTGCTGCGCGGCACCTTCCAGCGCTGGATGTGCTGGGCGCGCACTGCCAGTTGCGCCACCTCGGAGGCTTCCGGTGCAAAGCGGGCGATCATGTCCGACATGCGGCGGCCGTAAAGCAGTTCCTTGGGCTGGCCTTCATCCAGATTGGGGTCTTCCGCATTGGCGGCATCAAACAGTGCCAGCGCTCGACTGAAGCGTTCCTGATTCTCGATCATCATTCAATTCCTGGGTTGGGGGGTAGGCTATCCATGGTCCTTTCCTGGATGTGCCGGAATAGTTCCGCAAGCCGCACGACCAGGATCGGCTTCCATTTCCCATTATCTCAAACATCCGCGCCATCGACCCGGGCCATTCCGTCGATCGACGGCAGCGAGGCATCCGTCAACGGCCAGCCAAGCTTGCATTTCCGGATCGCGTGCCCCAAGATACGCCAAGCGCGTTTTATCCTGCCTGCAAGCTCAACCCAGAGGAATCCCGACGTGACCGATCTCTTTTCCCCCGCCCGCTTCGGCGCCATCGAACTTGCCAACCGCGTGGTGATGTCGTCGCTGACGCGCAACCGCGCTGGCGCGGGCAACGTGCCGACGCCGCTGGTGGCCGAATACTATCGCCAGCGCGCCTCGGCCGGGCTCATCCTGACCGAGGCTTCGCCGATCTGCGCGGCGGGCCACGGCTATCCCCGCACACCCGGCATCCATACGCCCGAACAGATCGCGGGCTGGAAGCAGGTGACCGATGCGGTGCATGGCGCCGGCGGGAAGATCGCGCTGCAACTGTGGCATGTGGGGCGGATTTCGCATCCCGATCTGCAGCCGGGCAGCGCCCTGCCGGTCGCGCCGTCGGCGATCCGGCCGGCCGGCCAGGTGTTCACCGGGCAGGAAATGAAGGATTTCGTCATGCCGCGCGCACTCGAACTTGCGGAAATCCCTGCCCTGGTCGCCGACTTCGGGCAGGCCGCGCGCAATGCCGCCGACGCGGGTTTCGACGGCGTGGAAATCCACGCCGGCAATGGCTATCTGCTGGATCAGTTCCTGCGCTCGTCCACCAACCGGCGCACCGATGCCTACGGCGGCAGCAAGGAAAACCGGGCACGCCTGCTGCTGGAAGTGCTGGATGCCGTGTGCCGGGAAATCGGCAGCGACCGCACCGGTCTGCGGCTGTCTCCGGTGACGCCATTCAACGACATCAGCGACGACCATCCGCAGGAGACGTTCGATTACGTTGTCGGCCAGCTCAATCCGCTGCAGCTGGCTTTTCTGGACGTGTTGCAGGGAGCCGGCGGCGCGCCCCGGGAACAGTGGCCGCCATTCGATTACGACAGGCTGCGTGCGCTGTATTCGGGCAACCTGATCCTCAACAACGGCTACGACTTCGCAGCGGCACAGGCTGCGGTGACGTCGGGCGCCGCCGACGCGATTGCGTTTGGCCGCCTGCTGCTGGCCAATCCCGATCTGGTGGAACGATTCCGCCGCGGCGCGGCCTTGAATCCGCCCGATTACGCAACGTTCTACACCGGGGAAGAGAAGGGGTATACCGACTATCCCTTTCTGCCGGACTGAACCGTTTTCACTTGCCGCGGCGGAGCGTACGGTTCCGGCTTCAGGCGGAGCCCGATTCGCCGAACAATGGCTGGGGACGGTGGATGGCGTAGCCCTGGGCATAGTCGACGCCGATTTCGCGCAGCCGCCGCAACGCCGCCTCGCTCTCGACAAATTCGGCGATCGTCTTCAGCCCGAGCGCAGCGCCGACGCGGTTGATGGCCTCGACCATGGCGAAATCGGCGGCATCCTCGGCGATATGTCGCACCAGGCCGCCGTCGATCTTGAGATAGTCCACCGGCAGGTTCTTCAGGTAGCTGAATGAAGACATGCCACTGCCAAAATCATCCAGGGCGAACTGGCAGCCGAACCGCTTGATGGCGTGCATCACTTCGCGGGTGCGCCCGAAATGGGTCACCGCCACGGTCTCGGTGATTTCGAAGCACAGCCGGTCCCCCGCCAGCATTGTGCGGCGCAGCGCGTCTTCCAGAAAGTCCATGAAGGTGTCGTCGTTGAGGCTGGCGCCGGACAGGTTGATGGCGCAATGCGTGGCCGAGGTGCGCGCCATTTCCGCTTGCAGGCGTCCGCCTTGCCCGTCCAGCAGCAGGTGCTGGATGACCCAGCGGTCGATGGCGGGCATCAGGCCGTAGCGTTCGGCCGCCGGGAAGAAGCGGTCCGGCGTAACGATCGCACCGCCCTCGTCGATCAGGCGCAGCAGTATTTCGAAATGCCCGCCTGGAGCGCGTTTCAGGTCGAGAATCCGCTGTTGCCAGATCTGGAAGCGGTTTTCGTCCAGCGCCTTCTGCAAGCGGGCCACCCATTGCATTTCCTGGCGCTTGCTGGTGCAGGCGGTGCCGCCGAAATACAACTGCACGCGGTTGCGTCCCCGATCCTTGGCAACGCAACAGGCGGCATCGGCCGCGCTCAACACGTCTTCCGCGGAAACCGTGTCGGCGTTGATGGCACACAGGCCGACGCTGGCGGTCACCTCGAAGCCGCGCCCATCCCAGACGAAACGATAGCCGGCCATGGCGGCACGTAAGGCTTCCGCCGCCCGCATGCCTTCTTCAATCGACTGGTCGTACAGCAGCAGCCCGAATTCATCGCCCCCCAGACGCGCGACCGCATCGTGCCGGTTCGCCAGCCGCTGCAGCCGCTGCCCCAGTTGACGCAGCAACTCGTCGCCGGCCAGTTGGCCGCAGGTGTCGTTGATCACCTTGAACTGGTCGAGGCCGAGATAGACCAGGACATGCGATCCGCGGTTGGTTTTCACGCTGTCGACCAGCGCATGCAGGCGTTGCTGGAATTCGCGGCGGTTGACCAGCCCGGTCAGGTCGTCGTGGCTGGCATGGTGCTGCAATGTGGTTTGCAGCAGCCTGCGCTCGGTGACGTCGCGCAGGATGCCGATCACCAGCTCGCCGGCATCCAGGCGCACCCGGTTCATGCTGATTTCAACCCAGCGCGGCTCGCCGCGCGGCGGATTGATCTCCGCTTCGAAACGCCTTGCCTGTCCTTCGAGCACGGCGCGGAAATGCTCGCGGAACAGGGCCTCGGTCTCGGCCAGGCCAAATAGCTCGGTAATCGGCATGCGCCGCCCATGCGCGGTGAGCTCGGTTTCGCCGATCCCGAGCCAGGTGGCCATGAGCGGGTTGGCCACATGGAATTTCATCTCGTCGCACACGACAAAAATACCGTCGTTGGCGCTGTCGATATAGGCGCGCAGCAACTCCCGCTCGATTTCGGGTTCCAGGCCCGGCGGATGGGCCGATGGTGGGTGCTGGGAGCGTGTGTCCATAAGGTTCGGGGATGGGACTGCCGGAGTGTCGGGTTTCGGTTGTCAAGCTTGAGCCGTCAGTCCATTTCGCCCATCTTGCCTTGCCGTGTGCAGGGTTTTACGCCGGGCGGTTTTGTCCGGCCAGATGCCGGGTGATGGCTTCGTAGTCGGCGACGGCAAGATTTTCCGCACGCCTGCCGGCGTCGATGCCGAGCGCGGCGAAGTCCCCGGGCTTGAGCAGGCTGCCGAGCGTGTTCTTCAGGGTTTTGCGGCGCTGCGAAAACGCGGCGGCGACGACGCGCGCGAACAGCGCCTCGTCGAGCGGGACGATTTCGGCCGGTGTTTTGGGGATCAGGCGGACGACTGCGGAATCGACCTTGGGCGGCGGGTTGAAGGCGGCAGGCGGGACGTCGAGCAGCCATTCCAGGTGAAAACGGCGCTGCAGCATGATCGACAGGCGACCGTAATCGGGGGTCGAAGGCTCGGCGACCATGCGTTCGACGACTTCCTTCTGCAGCATGAAGGTCATGTCGCGGATGTGCCCGGCGAACGCCATCAAGTGGAACAGCAGCGGCGTGGATATGTTGTAGGGGAGGTTGCCGACGATGCGCAGATCATGGCCCAGTGCGGCGAAATCGAATTTCAGCGCATCGCAGCCGTGCACGCTGAGCCGCTCGGCCGGCCAGGTTCTTTGCAGGCGCGCGACGATGTCGCGGTCGAGTTCGACGGCGTGCAGATGCGGCAGGCGCTCGAGCAGGGGCCGGGTCAGCGCGCCGAGGCCGGGGCCGATCTCGACCACGGTGTCCGGCGCCTGCGGGTGGATGGCGTTGACGATGGCATGGACGATGCCGTCGTCGATGAGGAAGTTCTGGCCGAAGCGTTTGCGGGGCGTGTGCATGTCAGGGGGCAGGGCTCAAGGGGCAAGTTTCAAGATGCAAGGGGCGGGCGTACGCCCTGGCGCTCGCGGCTTACCGTTTGCCGCTCGCCATCTCCAAGGCCATTTCAATCGCGGCAAGCAGGCTGCCCGCTTCCGCGCGTCCCGTGCCGGCGAGGTCGAGCGCGGTGCCGTGGTCGACCGAGGTGCGGATGAACGGCAGGCCCAAGGTAATGTTCACGCCGGCGCCGAAGCTGGCGTATTTGAGCACCGGCAGGCCCTGGTCGTGATACATCGCCAGCACGGCGTCGCAGCGGTCGTGGCGGATGCGCGAGAACAGGGTGTCGGCGGGCAGCGGGCCGACGAGCTTGATGCCTTCGCCGCGCAGGCGATCGAGCGCGGGTCCGATGACGTCGATCTCCTCGCGCCCGAGGTGGCCGGATTCGCCGGCATGCGGATTGAGCCCGGCCACCAGGATACGCGGCCGGGCGATGCCGAATTTGCTTTGCAGGTCGGCGTGCAGGATGCGGATCACCTCATCGAGCAGCGCGGGCGTGATGGCGTCGGCCACCTCGCGCAAAGGCAGATGGGTGGTGGCGAGGGCGACGCGCAGGCCGCCGCCGGCGAGCATCATCACGACTTTTTTGGTGCCGCTGCGGTCGGCCAGGTATTCGGTGTGGCCGGTGAAGGCAAAGCCGGCATCGTTGATGACGCCCTTGTGCACCGGCGCGGTGACGACGGCGCCATACATGCCGTTCATGCAGCCGGCGAGGGCAGCGTCGAGCAGGGCGAGCACGTGGGCGCTGTTGGCGGGGTCGAGCACGCCTGCGGCGACGGCGGCTGCGGCCGGAATGTGGCGCACATGCAGACGGCCCGGCCGGTGCGCGGGAACGGCGTCGCCGCCGACGAAATCGAGCGCGATGCCGAGCCGGGCTGCGCGCGCGCGCAGCACTTCGACATCGCCCAGCACCGAAAGCCGGCACGGCAGCGCCTGCTGCGACAGCGCGATGCAGAGGTCGGGCCCGATTCCGGCGGGTTCGCCGGCAGTGAGGGCGAGAACGGGCAGATTCGCGGCTTCGCTCACCCTCGGGATACCCGGATCAGTCGAGCGGGCGCAGTTCGACGTAGGCCGAGTCGCGGATCTGCCGCACCCAGTCCTGGAAGGCTTCTTCCCCTTTGCGCTCGCGGATGGCCTGGCGCGCCAGCAGTTTCTGGCGTTCCTGCGTGACGTCCTGCTCGCGGCGCTCCAGCACCTGGATCAGGTGCCAGCCAAAGGGCGACTGGATCGGCGCGCTGACCTCGCCCGGCTGCAGGGCGTTCATCGCTTTCTCGAAATCGGGCACGGTGTCGCCGGGATTGATCCAGCCGAGGTCGCCGCCCTTGGAGGCGCTGGCGTCCTCGGAGTGCAGGCGTGCGAGCTCGTCGAATTTCACGCCGTTGTCGATGCGCTCTTTCAGCTGCAACAGGCGGTTGCGGGCATCCGATTCCGAGGTGAGCTCGTTGGTCTTGATGAGGATGTGGCGGGCATGCGTCTGCGTGACGTTGAGTGCCACGTCCAGCCCGCGCTTGTCGTTGAGCTTGAGGATGTGGAAGCCGTTGCTGCTTTTCAGCAGCGGGGCGACCTGGCCCGGTTGCAGCGGCTTCAGCGCATCGGCGAACAGGGCCGGCATCTTGCCGCTGGCGCGCCAGCCGAAAGCGCCGCCCTGCAGCGCGTTGGGGGCATCGGAATGGCTGGCCGACAGCTGAGCGAAATCGGCGCCTCTGGCGAGCTGGGCGAGGATGTCCTCGGCGCGGTCGCGGCGCGCCTGGATCTGCTCGGGCGAGGCGTTCTCCGGCACGGTGACGAGGATGTGGGCGAAGTTGTATTCCGTCTCCACGCCCTGCTGTGCCTGGGTTTGCAGATAGCCTTCGATCTCGGCGTCGCTGACGGAGATGCGGTTGTCGACGTCGCGTTCGCGGGCGCGTGCAATGAGGAGCTCATTGCGGATGGTGGTGCGCATGCTGTCGAGGCTCTGGCCGTCCTTTTCCAGCGCGGCCTGCAACCCGGCCATGTCGAGCTTGTTCTGCGCGGCGATGCGCTGCAGGGCGCGTTCGACCTGCGTCGGGTCGACCCGCACGCCGGTGCTGCGGGCGTGCTGCTGCAAGGCGAGTTCGGTGACCATGCGCTCGAGCAGCTGTTTTTCCAGTATCTCGCGCGACGGCAGCGGGGTGTTCTGCCGCGACAGGTTGCGCACGACTTCGTCGTAACGCTTGACGAGTTCCTGGCGGGTGATGACTTCGTCGTTGACGACGGCAACGATATGGTCGAGCGGCTGCACCGCGGCGTGGGCCGGCAGCAGGGTCGAGGCGGCGATCAGTAGCGCCAGCGCCCAGTGCGGGCGGTGCCATTCAGGGCGTTTGAAGAATTTCATTGCTTGGCCTGTATCCGGGAACACTTTGTTTCAAAACGTCGAGCGGGTTGGCGCCGATGCGTCCCATGCCGCTCAACTCGAGTTGGATGAAAAACGCATCGGTGGACTGGTTTTCCTTGGTGGCCAGGCGCTGGAGCACGCCGCGCACCGCCCAGCAGCCGCCATTGTATTCAAGCCCCGCCAGTCCTTCGACCAGCTTGTCGTCCTGGAACGAATAGTTGTAGCGGAACATGCCGTACCAGCGCCTGGCCAGCGGCCATTGCGCGGACAGATCGACCTGCTCGGTGGTTTGGTCAATGAAACGGTAGCCGAAGTTCAACGAACGGCCCGGGCCGGGGCGGTAGGAGGCGCCGAGATTCTGGCGGATGGTGGTGCCGTTCTGGGTGTCGTACTGCCAGGCGGTGTCGATGCGCCAGGCGCGCGTGATCTGTCCGCTGACGGCGGCGAGCAGGTCGGTGGCGTTGCTGGTGCGCAACGTCGCGCCGGGCAGCTTGACCTGCTGCGTGCTGAAGTAATAGCGCTGGCCGAGGGTGATCTGCAGGCGTTCCAGTCCGCTGGCCGCTTCGATGAAGCGACTGGTGATGGCGAGCGTCAGCTGGTTGGCGTCGTTGACGCGGTCGCCGCCGATGAACTGGTTCTCTGTGAACATCTGCGCGTAGCTGAAATCCTGCAGCGCGGTGTCGAATACCGGGATGTTATCCTGGTCGCGGTAGGGAGCGTAGACGTAGTAGGCGCGCGGTTCGAGCGTCTGCTCGTAATCCTGGCCGGCAAAGCGGAACGGACGGTCGAAGGCGACACCGGAATCGAGGCTGAAGATGGGCACGTTGCGCGTGATGCGCTGCTTGGTCAGCGTGTCGTCGTCCAGCGCGTAATAGCTGCTGTGCCAGCCGACCTGCGGGGTCAGGAAACCGAACGAGTTGGAGAGCGGCAGGCGCAGCGTGGGGTAGGCCAGTACGCGCGTGCCTTCGGTTTTGGCCGGGTCGGAATGGGCGAAGCGCGTGGCTTCGCTGTCCAGTCGGAATTCCAGCCCGCGGCCGAACGTCTGGAGCATGCCCAGGCGCGCCTGGGGCAGCCGCGCATACGGCTCGGCTATGGGTATGGCCGTGGAATCCTGCAGGGTCTGAAAGCTTTGTGCGCGCAGCTCGGCGTTCCAGGCGGCATGCTGCGTCGTCACCCAGGCTTCACGGTTGAGGTGGCTGAGCGAAGTAATGGAAATCAGGTTGGACAGATCGCGAAAATAATCGTCATCGGATACTTGATTGAACAGCATGCCGGCCTGGGTATTCGCGCTCAGACGGTAGGTGTTGTTGAGTGCGACGCTCCAGCGCGAACGATTGGCTTCATTGTCGTTGGGCAGGTATTCGAGGCGGTTCTCGCCGTGCATGTCGTTCAGCAGATAGCGGAATTCTCCGCCCAGCTGAACGCCCCGTTTGGACAGCAGGCGTGGATACAGCGTCGCGTCGTAGTTCGGTGCGAGGTTGAGGTAATACGGCACCAGGATATCGAGGCCGCTGCGCTCGGTGGTGCCGAGAGTGGGCGCCAGCACGCCGGTCTTGCGTGCATCGTTGAGCGGGAAATCCGCCCACGGCGTATACAGGATGGGCACGCCGAGAAACTGCAGGGAAGCGTGGCGCGCCGTGCCCACGTTGCGGGTCCTGTCGATGTCGAGATCGCTCACCTTGAGGAACCAATCGTCGTTGTCCGTCGGACAGGTGGTATAGGTGGCGTCCTGCAGCTTGAAGTGGTTTTCGTCGATGAACTCGATGTAGTCGGCGCCGCCGCGTCCCTGCTGCGACGGAAACCGGTATACCGGCTGGGTGAGCCCGCCGCTGTAGTCGTTGAGGTTGAGCTTGAGGGCGTCTCCAGTTACCAGCAGCGCGGCCTGCTCCAGCCGCACCTGGCCGCGCGCTTCCACCAGACTCAGCGTGGTGTCGTAGCGCAGCCAGTTGGCGAAGAAGTTCTGCCCGGCCTGGCGGGCTTCCACGCGGCCGCTGGCTTCGATGACGTTGGGGGCGGTCGATTCGATGCGGTCGGCCGTCACGAACAGCGGCCCCGCCTTGCCTGCCGCAGCCGAACCGGCGAGCTCGACGTCTTTTTTCAGCGCGAGTCCGTTCGCTGCCGCAGAAGCAGCGGTCAGCAACAACACGACAAACGCAAAGCCGGGCAGGGTGTACAAGCGATGTAAAATCCGGAAGTTCGTTATTCGGAGCAGTGTGGCTGTGGAACGTTTGCAAGCAATACAGGACTGGGCCGCCCGACAGCTGGGGGGAGACTCGCTCGATATCGCCCCGGCGTCGGCGGACGCCAGCTTTCGCCGTTATTTTCGCGTTACTGCCAAAGGCCGCGATTATATCGTGATGGACGCGCCGCCGGCGCACGAGGATTGCCGTCCCTTTATCGCCGTCGCCCGGCTGTTCGATGAAGCCGGGGTGCATGTGCCGCAAGTGCTGGCGCAGGATCTGCAACAGGGCTTTCTGCTTCTGACCGATCTGGGCAATGCCACCTATCTGTCGGCCTTGAATGAAGCCGCGCTCAATCAAGGCGTGGCGAACGAACTGTATCTGGCGTCGAACGACGCGCTGATCCGCATCCAGCAGGCGAGCCGCCCGGGCGTGCTGGCGGAATACGACCGCGCGCTGCTGACCCGCGAACTGATGCTGTTCCCCGAGTGGTATGTGGCGAAGCACCTGGGCGTCGCCATGAAGGACGAACAGAAAACCATCCTCGACACCGTGTTCGAGCGCCTGCTCGTCAACAACCTGGCACAGCCGCAGGTTTACGTCCACCGCGACTGGCATTCGCGCAACCTGATGGTGAGCGACCCCAACCCCGGCATCCTCGACTTCCAGGACGCGGTGTACGGCCCCATCACCTACGACCTCGCCTCGATCTACCGTGACGCCTACGTCCAGTGGGACGAGGAGATGCAGCTCGACTGGGTGATTCGCTACTGGGAAAAGGCGCGCGCCGCCCACCTGCCGGTGCGCGAGGACTTCGGCGCGTTCTGGCGCGACTTCGAATGGATGGGCGCGCAGCGCCAGATCAAGGTGCTCGGCATCTTCGCGCGGCTGTATCACCGCGACGGCAAGGACGGCTATCTGAAGGACATGCCGCTGGTGATGCATTACCTGAGGAAGGTGTGCGAACGTTACGACGAACTGAAGCCGTTGTTGTTTTTGCTGGATGGGTTGCAGGACAGGCAGCCGCAGGTGGGGTATACGTTTTAGGGGTTCGCTCGGAACGAAGCATAATTCAACCTTCTTTTGCCTGCTGTCCGGTGGCCGGGGTAGCCCGGCGGCTAGTTACTTTCTTTGTCTCGCCAAAGAAAGTAACCAAAGAAAGGCGACCCCGACAGCCCCGAGTTCCCGAAAATCGGGCCTGCCGGACGGGCGGCGAAGAACTCGCCCCGCCTTGCTGTTTTGAATTGCTTTTTTTGTGGGCGGGGCTCAAACACCTTCGCCGCTGATCCGCCCGGCAGACCCGATTTTCGGCAGGGCTGTAAGGGGAGATAAAGTCAAAACCAGGGCGGCGATGACCGGGCGCCTGCGATTTCCATTTGAGTTTCATGTCCAGTACTTTATTTATAAGGGAGGTGGGGGGGGTGAAGAAGCGGGGTCATCTAAAAATTATTGCTGTTTTCCTGTGCGTGAATTTACTACCGCCTTCGGCTTTCGTTTTTGCGGAACCACTCAACTTAACCTTACCTAAAGATGACCTTAAAACTGAGCTAAGAATATTCTCGATAGATTTTAATGACCGTACACCAGCCACTTCGTTCGTGATCGAGCAAATTGTGAAAAGAATTGAGAGTTCGGCTGTGTTTGTCCCGAGGCCTCGCTCTAACTCGGGTGAAAGGATCTATGGCTCTGTAAAAGTTGCGATCACGATTCATAAGAATGGAGCCCTCATGAATATTGAGGCGGGGGCTGGTGGTTTGGCTGACAGCGCTGACCAATTGCTTGCTGAAGCTGCGATTAAAATAATCGAATCAGCTGCACCGTTCGCTCCAATGCCTATAGAGTATTTCCCCGGTAGTGATGCCATTAGATTTATGCGAACGTTTGAGTTTCATCGAGACAAGAATCCGATAGCGAATTGAGCCGAATACCTTCACCTTTTGAGTTCCTTGCTTTGACAATCGCGTTGCCAAAAACCGCCATGATCCTCGCCGCCGGCCGCGGCGAGCGCATGCGCCCGCTCACGGATCACGTGCCGAAGCCCTTGCTGCCGGTCGGCGGCAAACCGCTCATCGTGTGGCACATCGAACGTCTGCGTGCGGCGGGCTTCAGCCACATCGTCATCAACCACGCTCATCTCGGCCAGCAGATCGAGGCCGCGCTGGGGAACGGCGCTGACTTGGGTGTGGCCATCGAGTATTCGCGTGAAATCAGCACGCTGGAAACCGCAGGCGGCATCGCCACCGCGCTGCCCTTGATCGAAAGTGACGTTTTTCCCGTCGTGAACGGCGATATCTACTGCGAATACGATTTCAGCCGTCTGGCCGAACCGATGGCGCGGCTCGCTGCGGGACATGACCAGGCGCATCTGGTGCTGGTCGACAATCCGCCGCATCATCCCAGGGGCGACTTCGTGCTGGATGCCGGCCGGCTGCGCACCCCCGGCTCTCAACTTTCGGCACACGACTCTCCGCTCACCTTCTCCGGCATCGGCGTCTATCACCGCGCGCTGTTCGCCCACACCCGGGCGGGCGAGAAAGCGCCGCTGGCGCCGCTGCTGCGGCTGGCGATCGACGCCCGACGCGTCTCCGGCGAACGTTTCGCCGGCCGCTGGGTCGATGTGGGGACGCCCGAACGTTTGCACCAACTCGACCAAAGCCTGCGCACCCATGTTTGACGCCTCTGTTTACGCCAGCCGCCGCGCGCGGCTGGCCGCCGCCCTCGGCGAGGGCATTGCCATCGTCGCCACCGCCCCCGAGGTGCCGCGCAACCGCGACACCCACTATCCCTACCGGCACGACAGCTATTTCTACTGGCTGACCGGCTTCGCCGAGCCCGAGGCGGTGGTGGTGCTCGTCGGCGGCGCGGAGCCGCAATCGATCCTGTTCTGCCGCGACAAGGACGAGACGCGCGAGATCTGGGACGGTTTCCGCCATGGCCCGGCGGCGGCGCAGCAGCAATTCGGTTTCGATGCCGCCCACTCGGTCACTGAACTCGACGCCAGGCTGCCCGAGTTGATGGGCAACCGCGCGCGCCTCGCCTACGCGGTGGGGCAGGACCCGGTGTGGGATGCGCGGGTGATCGGCTGGCTCAACACGGTGCGCGCGAAGACGCGGCAGGGCATCGTCGCGCCGGGTGAGATCATCGACGTGCGGCATGCGCTCGACGAGATGCGCCTCATCAAGGATGGCCACGAACTGGCCCTGATGCGCCGCGCCGCGGCGATCTCCACGCGCGCGCACGGCATCGCGATGCGCGCGACCCGGCCCGGCCGCCACGAATACGAGATCGAGGCCGAGCTGCTCTGCGCCTTCCGCAGCGGCGGCGCCGAGGCGCCGGCCTACACGTCCATCGTCGCCAGCGGCGCCAACGCCTGCGTGCTGCACTACGTCTTCAACAACCAGCCGCTCGCCGACGGCGACCTGCTGCTGATCGACGCCGCCGCCGAGTTCGGCAGCTATGCCGCCGACATCACCCGCACCTTTCCGGTGAACGGCCGCTTCTCGGCGGCACAGAAGGACGCCTACGAACTGGTGCTGGCGGCGCAGGAAGCGGCCATCAACGAGGTCCGTCCGGGCCGCCACTGGAATTCACCGCACGAGGCGGCAGTGCGCGTGCTGACGCAGGGCATGGTCGATCTCAAGCTGCTTGCCGGCAGCGTCGACGGCCTGATCGAGTCGAATGCCTACAACCGCTTCTACATGCACCGCACCGGCCATTGGCTGGGCATGGACGTGCATGATGCCGGCGAATACAAGATCAAGGGCGAATGGCGCCCGCTGGTGCCGGGCATGACGCTGACCGTCGAGCCGGGCCTGTACATCCGTCCGGCGGACGACGTGCCCGAGGCCTTCTGGAACATCGGCATCCGCATCGAGGACGATGTCGCGGTGACCGAGTCCGGCTGCGAGGTGCTGACCTCGCCGCCGAAAACCGTGGATGAAATCGAAGCGTGGATGAACGGATGAAGCCTGTGCTGATCGTCGGCGCCGGCCCGGTCGGCGCGGTGTGCGCGCTGGCGCTGCAGCAGCAGGGGGTCGCCGCGCAGGTGCTGGAAGCGCAGCCGGGAGACGCGCGCGCCGACACCCGCACGCTGGCGCTGTCGCATGGCTCGCGCCTGATCCTCGAGCGCCTCGGCGTGTGGGCGCGGCTCGACGATGCCACCCCGATCACCCGCATTCACGTTTCCCAGCGCGGCGCGCTCGGGGTGGCGCGGCTGTCGGCAGAGGAGGTGAACGTGCCGGCACTCGGCTACGTGCTGCCCTATGCATCGCTCACCGTGGCGCTGAAGCGGGCGCTGGCCGATGCCGGCATCGCAGTCGATTATGGCGTGGCGGTGACGCGCATCGAATCCGGCAGCGAGATGGCAAGCCTGCATGCGGCAGACGGTCGGGTCCATACCGCACCGCTGGTGGTGGTGGCCGATGGCGGGCGCGGCGACACGGCCCCCGTGCCCAGATTCGAACGCGACTACGACCAGACGGCGGTGGTGTGCGAGGTGCAGACCGAACTGCCGCACGCCAGCCAGGCGTTCGAGCGCTTCACGCCGGAAGGGCCGGCAGCCCTGCTGCCGAAGGGCGATCGCTACGCCCTGGTATGGACTGCTAGCAGGGAAGACGCCGAGCGCATTGCCGCGTTGCCGGACGATGAATTTCTCGCCGCCTTGTACCGCCATTTCGGCGGGCGCCAGGGGCTGTTTCTGCAAGCCAGCCCGCGCAAGACCTTCCCGCTGAAACTCGCCTGGACCGGCAGCGAGGCTGCCGCCCGCGTGGTGCGCATCGGCAACGCGGCGCAGACGCTGCATCCGGTCGCGGGCCAGGGCTTCAATATCGGCCTGCGCGACGCCTGGGAACTGGCAAGCCTGTGCGGCGACACCCCCGCGAACGGGATCGGCGATGCCGCCATGCTGGCCGCCTACGCGCGCGGGCGGCGTCTGGACGTGCTGGGCGGGGTCGGCTTCACCGATTTCCTGGTGCGCGTGTTCTCCAACGACAGCGCGCCGCTGCGCCACGCGCGCGGACTGGGGCTGCTGGCGCTGGAAGCACTGCCGCCGCTGAAAGCCTTCGTCGCCCGGCGGATGATGTTCGGGGCGCGCGGGTGAGCGGCGAGCGCTATCAGGTCGTCATCGTCGGTGCCGGCCTGGTGGGCGCCGCCGCTGCGCTGGCGCTCGGCCGGCAGGGGGTGCGGGTGGCGCTGGTCGAGCGCCGGCTGCCGTCGCCGCCGGGCGCCGCCTGGGATACCCGCATCTACGCCATCAGCCCGGCCAGCCAGCGCTTCCTCGAACGCATCGGTGCCTGGCACCGTCTCGATGGCGGACGCATCCAGCCGGTTTTCCGCATGGATGTGGCGGGCGACGACGGCGGCGCGGTCCGTCTCGACGCTTACGAGGCCGGCGTCCCGCGCCTCGCGACCATCCTCGAAAGCGGGCACCTGCAATCTGCCTTGTGGCAGGCGATCGAGGCCGACGGCAACGTGGCGCTGCGCTGCCCGGCGACGATCGAATCGCTCGTCAGGGATGGCGCGTCCACGCAGCTGACGCTGGCCGACGGAACGGCCATCAAGGCCGAGCTCATCGTCGGCGCCGATGGTGCCGCCTCGCGCATCCGCGATTGGGCGGGGCTCGCCGCGACGCTGGCGCCCTACGGCCAGAGCGGGGTGGTGGCGAATTTCGAATGCGGACGCGCGCATCGCGGAACCGCGTTCCAGTGGTTTTTCGACAGCGACATCCTGGCCTGGCTGCCGTTGAGCGGGAACTGCGTGTCGATGGTCTGGTCAACCCGGTCGGCGCATGCCGACGCGTTGCTCATGCTGGAGCCCGCGGCGCTCGCCGAAAAGGTACGGGCGGCCGGCCATGAGCGGCTGGGGGAATTGCGCTTGCTGACGCCCGCGGCCGCGTTTCCGCTGCGCCTGATCCGGGTGGCGGCTGCCGTTGCCCCCGGCGTGGCGCTGATCGGCGATGCCGCCCACGGCGTGCATCCGCTGGCGGGACAGGGCGTCAACCTGGGGTTCGGCGATGCCGAAGCGCTGGCCGCCGTGCTGGCGCGGCAGCGCCGGGGCAATTGCGGCGATATGCGCGTGCTGCAACGCTATGCGCGCGAGCGCGCCGAGCCGGTGCAGCGCATGCAGGCTGTCACGCATGGCCTGCATCACCTGTTTGCCGACGACCGCGCGGCCTGGCTGCGCAACAGCGGCATGAAACTCGTCGACCGCCTGCCGCCGCTGAAAGCAATGCTGGTGCGCGAAGCAATGTCCTGAGCTTTTTTTATTTTTTGGAGCAACGCATGAAATTCACATCCCTGGCGCTGGCCGCTGCCCTGTTGTTCGCGGGATCCGCGCAGGCAAACGAGCCGCTCATCCGCAAGGCGCTGACGCAGCAGTTTCCGGGGGCCAACATCGCCTCGGTGCAGAAGACCCCCTACAGCGGGCTGTTCGAGGTCTATCTCGACGGCCAGCTGATTTATGTGGACGCCAAGGCGCAATATGTGTTTGCCGGCAAGGTGATCGAGCTGAAGAGCGGCAGCAATCTGACCCAGGCGCGGCTGAATCAACTGCAGGCCGTGAAGTGGGACAGCCTGCCGCTCGGCAACGCGCTCAAGACGGTGAAGGGTAACGGCGCGCGCAAGCTGGCAGTATTTTCCGACGTTGATTGCCCTTACTGCCGCAAGTTCGAGGCCGAACTCGCCAAGGTCGACAACATCACCGTCTACACCTTTCTCTACCCGATCGAAGGCCTGCACCCCAAGGCGGTGCAGATCTCGAAACAGATCTGGTGCGCACCCGACCGCAACAAGGCGTGGGATGAATACATCGCCAATGGCAGCGTGCCCAAGAATGACGGCAAGTGCAGCAATCCGGTGGATGCCACCATCGCGCTGGGCAGCAAGCTGAGAGTGGAGGGCACGCCCACGATCTTTTTCGAGAACGGCCAGCGGGTACCCGGCATGGTGCCGGCGGCGCAACTGGAACGCCTGTTCGCCACCAACGCCAAATAGGCATGAACGCCTGTTTCTGAAACGCGTGGCATGCCGGCGCTGGCCGCCCCGGTGGCCGGAAAATCCTGAAGTTGCGTCAGCCGGGACTGCGGCTATCCGTCGAGATATCCAGAGCTGGACCCTGAATGATGTTCAGTCCGGGGTGCGGCGGCTACTCTTCGCGCGCAAGGGTGCGCAAACCTTCGAGGGCGTTTTTGAGCGTGGCACTGTCGCTGTCGCGCGGAAACACCATGTAGGCCGTCAATTTGAACTGCGGGCTTTGCGGGACGCGCCATAGCTGTCCGGTTTCGAGGTGGTGCCGCACCAGCCGCAGCGGGAAATATCCGCTGCCGCCATAAGTGAGCAGCTGCTGCACGCCTAGCCAGCCGATATTGGCAACCAGGGTGGGGGCGCCCATCTCGGGATAATGCTCGCTGAACAAGGCGTGGAATTCCGACCCCCAGTCGATGTGGATATAGTCTGGGTCCGGCCAGGGGCGGGTGGGGTCGTTGGTCACCAGCAACAGGGTTTCATCGAACAGCGGCTCCACCACCAGCCCGGGGCGCGAGGTTGGCGTGTACATGACGCCGATATCCACCGTGCCCTCGATCAGTCCCTGCATGATGTCGGGCTCGAAGCCGATTTCCAGGCGCAGCGACACGTCCGGTGCCGCCCCGCGCATCCACGCCACCCAGTGCGGCAGAAACCCCTCCCATACCGCGATCCGTCCGCTCAGCGTCAGTACATCGTGAAAACCTTCGGGCAATCCCACATCGTGGCGCGCCTGTTCCACCGTGCGTACCAGGTGCTTGGCATGGCGCAGGAAACGCTTGCCTGCGGGTGTCAATTCCGCACCGTTGCGTCCGCGCTGGAACAGGCGCACGCCGAGTGTGGTTTCCAGTGTGTGGATGCGCGCGCTTACGGTCGATTGGGTGATGTGCAGGCGGCTGGCGGCGGCGACGAAGTTGCCGTTGGCGGCGACCATGAGAAAAGTACGGGCGAGTTCGGTGTCCATTTTTCAGATATCGGCTTTTTCGATATTAGATACCAAAATTTATCGTTAGATGGATATATAAGAGATCTCTAAACTAGGCCCCTCTTCAAACCGGGAGCCTGCGATGAACAGCCGTGCCGACCTTGCCGTCCTGTTGCCCGAACGCGACAACGAGGGCTTTTTGCTGAATCCCGCCGAGTGGAGCCGGACGCTTGCGCCGTTGCTGGCGGCCGAGGATGGCCTGACCTTGAGCGCAGCCCATTGGCAGGTGCTCGATTTCATCCGCGCCTGGTACGCCGAGAACGAGAGCGTGCCCGAAGCGCGCCGGGTCATTCAGCATCTGGCTGCGCGGGGCGGCGACAAACGCGCCGCCAAGCAGGCCTTGTACGAACTGTTTCCGCATGGCTACGGGCAGCAGGCCTGCCGCATCGCCGGCATGCGCAAGCCGCTGAAGCTGATGCTCGATGTGTAAAGCGGAGAGATCGACACGATGAAGGCTGCTTACAGGATGTCGGAGCGCGCGCTCAGAAAAAAGGTCAGCCTGATGCGGGGCTGGAGCGGGCTGAAGATCGCTTACACGGTTTCGGAGCGCGAGCATTGGGTGTCGGCTGCCGGCGGCTTGCTGGGCCTGCTCGCGGTGCTGTGGGCCGGCAACTTCTGGGTGGCCGAGCATGGCAATGCGGGCGTGCTGACCATTGCGTCGATGGGGGCTTCCGCCGTTCTGCTGTTCGCCGCCCCGCACGGCGCGATGTCGCAGCCATGGTCGGTGTTCGGCGGCCATCTGGTGTCGGCGCTGGTCGGCGTCACCTGCGCACGCTGGTTGTCCGATCCCATGCTGGCCGCATCGCTGGCGGTGGCCTTGTCGATCGCGGCCATGTACAGCCTGCGCTGCCTGCATCCCCCGGGCGGGGCTACCGCGCTGAATGCCGTGCTGGGAGGCGAAGCCCTGCATGCGCTGGGTTACGATTATGTGCTCAGTCCTGTCCTGCTGAACGTTGTCGTACTGCTGATCGTGGCGGTGGCGTTCAACTACCCGTTTGCCTGGCGACGTTATCCGCAGGCGTGGTGGCGCCAGCCGGCGGTGTGCGCGCCTGCAGCGGCGAATTCTGCCGGTTCCGAGGAAAAGTGCATGATCCCGCACAGCGACCTGGTTTACGCATTGAGCCAGATCGATACCTTCGTCGACGTCAGCGAAGAGGATTTGCAGAAGATTTATGCGCTGGCGCTGGGGCACCAGCATCTGGCGCCCGAGACAACGGGACCGGCCCCGGTGCCGGCCGTCGAATCGACATGACCCCGCTGCCGGGCGGCACTGCGGTGAGGAGATGTTTGCAGTAAAGTGAAGGTGTCGTCATGACACCGCCACGAAGGGGCCGCGAGTGGATACGCCCTGGATTTCTCCCCCGCATGCCGCAGCCGGACACGCCCCCGGCGCGCCCGGGATCGCACCCAGCTGGACGTCGTCCGACAAGGATCTGGTCGGCACCGCGATCGGCTCGTCGCGGCTGTGGTTTACCCTCGGCCACGGCATCGTCAACGAGATCTATTGCCCGCGCATCGACATTCCGCAGATTCGCGACCTCGGCTTCATCGTCGCCGACGATGCCGGTTTCTGGGTCGAGGTCAAGCGCGGCGCCGATTACACGCTGGCCGTGCCCGCGCCGGGGGTGCCGCTGCCGACCGTCGTGCACCGCCACCCACGCTTCACCCTCAGCCTGCGTTTCTGTCCGGATGCGGCGCGCGATGTGCTGCTGATCGATCTGGCGCTCGATGGCGAGGCGGGCTTGCGCGTCTATGCCCTGCTCGCGCCGCACCTGGGCGGCGCCGGCGGGAACAATTGCGCATGGGCGGCGAGCCATCTGGGGCAAGGGGTGCTGTGGGCGGAGCAGGGGCCGTTCGGGGCGGCGCTGCTGGCGCGCATGGCGGATGGCGCGGATGCGCTGGGCGCGGCGTCGGCGGGCTACGTTGGCGTTTCCGACGGCTGGCAGGATTTCGCCGCCAATGGCCGCATGGCCTGGCATTACGCCGCAGCCGGGCCGGGCAATGTGGCGCTGATGGCGGAAGTCGCGCCGCGCGCAACGCTGGCGCTGGGATTGGCGACATCGATGCAGGCCGCCGCCGCACTGGCACGCGCGGCATTGATGCAGCCTTTTTCCCGCATGCTGGAGCTGCAGCATGCGGCCTGGACGGGATGGCACCAGGGGTGTCATAGCGCAGCCCTGTCGGCCGGCTTGCCGGACGAACTGCGGGCGCAGCTCGCCTGTTCGGCGCAGGTGCTCAAAACCCACAGCGACAAGACTTTTCTCGGAGCGATGGTGGCGAGCCTGTCGGTGCCGTGGGGCAATCATGGCGAAGAGCGCGGCGGTTACCACCTGGTATGGCCGCGCGATCTGGTCGAATCGGCGCAGGCGCTGCTGGCGCTCGGCAGTGTGGGCGAAGCGCAGGCGGTGCTGGGCTATCTGCTGGCAACGCAGAATGCCGACGGCCACTGGAACCAGAATCAGTGGCTCGGCGGCAAGCCGTACTGGGCAGGGATCCAGCTCGACGAGACGGCATTTCCCGTGTTGCTCGCCGCGAGCCTGGCCGAACGCGATGCGCTGGGCGACATGGTGGTGGCAGCCAGCATGCGCCGCGCGTTGGCATTCCTGGTGCAGGCGGGACCCGCCAGTCCGCAGGATCGCTGGGAGGAAGACGCCGGCGTCAGCCCGTTTACGCTCGCGGTGTGCATTGCCGCGCTGGTGGCCGGCGCCGGCTTGCTGCCCGAGGCCGAACGTGGCTTGCCGCTGGCGGTAGCCGATTTCTGGAATGCACGGCTGGAAGATTGGTGTGTGGCACGCGGTACCGCCTTGGGCGCGCGCCACGGCGTGCCTGCGTATTACGTGCGCGAAGCGCCGCCGGACATTCTGGGCAACGACTATGCCATGCAGCGTGTATTGTCGATCAAGAACCAGAGTGACGACCTCCGGCTTGCAGCCGACGCGCAGATCGCCACCGATTTCCTGCAATTGGTGCGGCTCGGCCTGCGCCGTGCCGATGACGCCCTGATCGTCGATACCCTGGCGCTCGCCGATGCGCTGCTGAAAACCGAAACGCCGCTGGGGCCGGTATGGCACCGTTACAACGGCGACGGCTATGGCGAACATGACGATGGCCGCGCATTCGACGGGACTGGACGCGGGCGCGGCTGGCCGCTGCTCAGTGGCGAACGCGGTCATTACGAGCTCGCCGCCGGCCGTGACGCATTGCCGTATCTGGCGGTGATGAATGCCATGGCCAGCCATGGCCTGATCCCCGAACAGGTATGGGATGCCCCGGCACTCGGCCGGTTCCGGCCGGGGCGGCCGACCGGCAGCGCCATGCCGCTGGCGTGGGCGCACGCCGAGTTCATCAAGCTTGCCGCCTCGCGCATCCAGGGATACCCCTTCGATCGCCCGGCTGCGGTGTGGCGGCGCTACGGCGGCGAGCGGCCCAGTGCGGCGGCCACCATCTGGACCCCCGGCGCCCCGGTGCGCCGGGTGGCGCAAGGCCAGGCGCTGTGGATCGTGCTGCCGCAGGCGGCAGCGCTTCAGCTGTGGCTGGACGACGCAAGCACGCCGGCCGATCAGGCAACCGCTGCTTGCGGCTTGGGCCTGCACGGGTTATGGCTGGACGCGGCCCGGCTGGCAGGGCACAGCCGCCTGCAATTCAGCTGGCAGGGTCGGTGTGACCTGCCGATGCCGGAAATGGTCCACATCGCCCTGCCGGGCTGATCCTGCGCAACTCAGCGGTTGAGGTCCTCCAGCAGGCTCGACAAATCGTTGGCGTGCTCCTCTTCCATCGCCAGGATGGTCTCCAGCATCCGCCCGGTGGTGATGTCCTTGTCGCCGATGTAACGGATCATCTCGCCGTAGCTCTCGATCGCGATGCGTTCGGCGACCAGGTCTTCCTTGATCATCTCGATCAGGCTGCCGCCTTCGACGTACTCGGCATGCGAGCGCATCGCCAGCCCGTCGGGGCTGAAGTTGGGCTCGCCATTCAGCTGCACGATGCGCGTGGCGATCAGGTCGGCATGGCCCTGCTCTTCGGTGGCGTGCTGGAGGAATTCCTGCGCCACCATGTCGGCATTGATGCCGCCGGCCATGAAGTAATGCCGCTTGTAGCGCAGGACGCAGACCAGCTCGGTGGCCAGCGCCTCGTTCAGCAGCTTGATCACGATGGCGCGATCGGCACGGTAGCCGGCCGTGACCGCGCCGTCCTCGATGTGCTTGCGCGCGCGGGCGCGCAGGGTCTTGATGTCGGTCAGGAACGGTTGTTGGGTTGCGGATGAAGTCTTGGCCATGGTGGATTCCTTTCGGTTCGTTGAGTACTTACCCCAGAGCAGTGTCCAGCAGCATCATGACAACAAAGCCGCCGATGATTCCCAGCGTGGCGGCCTGCTCGTGCCCCTTGCGATGGGTTTCCGGAATGATTTCGTGCGACACCACCCAGATCATCGCGCCGGCGGCAAAACCCAGGCCGGCCGGATAGAGCGGCGCGAAGCCGGAGGTCAAAGCGACACCGACAATGGCGCCGAGCGGTTCGGCCAGCCCGGTCAACGCGGCCGCGCCGGCGGCCTTCCAGGGCGTATACGCCACGGTGCGCAGCGCTACCGCCACCACCAGTCCTTCCGGAATATCCTGAATGGCGATCGCAGCGGTCAGCGGGATGCCTACCGAGGCGTCTCCCCCGGCGAAGCCGACGCCGATCGCCATGCCCTCGGGGAAGTTGTGCAGGGCGATGGCGAACACCATCAGCCAGACACGGCGCAACTGCATCCAGTCGGGGCCGTGGCGACCGGCGCCAGGATGTTCGTGCGGCACCGCCTTGTCTGCCAGCAGCAGGAACAGCGCGCCCAGCACCAGCCCCACGGCAACGATCGCCGCACCGGCCGGCTTGCTGCCGAGAATGGCGGTGCCGGCGGCGACCCCCGGAAGGATCAGCGAGAAACACGAGGCTGCCGCCATCACGCCCGCCCCGAAGCCGAGCATGACGTCTTCCCAGCGTGCCGAGATGCGGCGAACGAACAGGGCGGGCAGGGCGCCCGCGGCGGTGGCGAGCGCCGCTATGGCCGAGCCGGCCAGCGCTTGCCCCATCGGGGTATCGATGCGGGCGCCGCCCTGCGCCACGGCCACCCACGCCAGCCCGCTCACCAGGGCAACCGCCAGCGCGCTGCCGCCGTGCCTTGCCGCGCGGGCACGGCGCGGGTCGGCGAGGAAATCCTGCAGGCTGCGGGCGGCTGGATTCATGCGTTCAAGCCCGGCCGCGCTGGCGCGCCCTGCGTTTCGTCATACGTGCTCGCCACGTTCATCGCAATCATGCCTGTTCGCCTCGCCGACGGCGCTGGTCCTGCAAGGGCATTGAAACATGGGGGTCTCCTTCGTTTGGCCGGCGATCGAGCAGCGGATGAATTGCATTTAAGACCACAAACGAAAAGTTGTCCCGTGAATAGTCTAGAATCAATCGATTGATAAAACCGAATAAGCGGCATGACCCTGCAAGAGCTCAAGTATCTGGTGGCGCTGGCCGATCACGGTCACTTCGGACGTGCGGCCGAGTCCTGTTTCATCACCCAGTCGACCTTGTCGACCCAGATCAAGAAGCTGGAAGACTTTCTCGGCGTGACCCTGTTCGACCGCAGCCTCAAGCGCGTCGCGCCGACGCCGATCGGCCGTGAAATCCTGCAGGCGGCGCGCCGCATCGTCGAGGAGTCGGAACGGATCAAGGAGCTGGCCAGGCACGCGCAGGATCCGATGGCGCGCACCGTCCACCTCGGCGTGATCCCCACCCTGGGGCCGTATTACCTGCCGCATGCGTTGACCCTGGTGCACAGGAAATATCCCGGCCTGCGGCTGCTGCTGCGCGAGGAGATGACGCAGCAGATCCTGGAGCGCCTGAACGCGGGCACGCTCGACGCGGCCTTGCTGGCGCTGCCGGTCGCCGACGACGGCCTGCGCGTCGAGCCGCTGTTTTACGAGCCCTTTTTTGCCGCCCTGCCGGCGGGCCACCCGCTGGCAAAACGCGATGTCCTGAAGGTGAACGACATCATGGCCGAGAAACTGCTGCTGCTGGATGAAGGCCACTGCCTGCGCGACCAGGCGCTCGATGTCTGCGGCGGCGGGTCGCGCGGCCGCGAGGAGGTGCGCGCCACCAGCCTGGAAACCCTGCGCCAGATGGTGGGCCTGGGATTGGGGTTGACGCTGCTGCCGGCGCTGGCGGTGGACGCTGCGCCGCGCGCAAGCAAAAAGGCGGTCGAGATCCGTCCGTTCAGGGCGCCGCCGCCCGGCCGCACGATTGGCCTGGTGTGGCGCCGCCGCGCGCCGTTTCCCGAAACCTTCGAACGTCTGGCACTGCTGCTGAAAAGCGCGCTGCCCGGCGGGGTGGAGCCTGTCTGAACATGTCCGGCCTCGACGATCCGCGCGTATTCTTCGCCGCCGAACGCACGCTGATGGCGTGGAACCGCACCGGCCTCACGCTGATGGCGTTCGGCTTCGTGCTCGAGCGCTTCGGCCTGTTCCTGCACATGCTGCGCCAGGATCCGAGCCATGCCGGGCGCGACCTGTCGTTCTGGATCGGCATCGCCTTCATCGGCCTGGCGTTGCTGGCGATCGGCTTTTCCATCGTGCAGTTCCGGCGCGTGCTGCGGACCTTGAAGCCGATCGAGATTCCCGCGCACTACTGCACCTGGTCGGGCATGGCGATGAACCTGGCGGTGGTGGTGCTGGGCGTGGCGCTGCTGGCCTACCTGTTTTCCGAACTGTAAGCGCTGTCAGTCAGCCGGCGGTTTCGATGCGCAAGCGCACGCTGTCGCCCGGCGCGGCATGCACGCCGGGCAGGCGCAGGGTCTGTCCGGCAATGTCCAGAACGGTCAGCCCCGCTTCGTGCGCAAGCACGCGCGCGCGATGGGCCGGTGCGATCCCCAGGCGCGCCAGTCCATCCGCCGCCTTGCCCTGCCAGACGACACGCCCGGCCTCCAGGCACAGCAGATGGTCGGCCAGCCGGGCGACCTCTTCCGCCGCATGGCTGACGTACAGCAGCGGGATTGCCAGGGCGCGATGCAGCCGGTCGAGATACGGCAGGATGTCGGCGCGTGCGCCGGCGTCGAGCGCGGCCAGCGGCTCGTCCATCAGCAGCAGCCGCGGGCACGACAGCAGCGCGCGGCCGATCGCCACGCGCTGGCGCTGACCGCCCGACAGCTGGTGCGGCTGCAACGCGATCAGCGGCGCCAGTTCCAGCCAGTCGATCACTTCATCCCGCTTGAGGGTGCGCTCACCGGGCGGCACGCGTTGCCAGCCATATTCCAGGTTGGCGCGCACCGACAGGTGCGGGAACAGGCTGGCCTCCTGGAAGACATAGCCGAGTGCGCGGCGATGGGTGGGAACGAAGACCGAGTCGTCCTGCCAGACTTCGCCATCGACGACGAGACGCCCGGGCGCGCGGGAAAGCCCGGCGATCAGCCGCAGCAGCGTCGTCTTGCCCGAGCCGGACTGGCCGAACAGGGCGGTGACGCCTTGCGATGGCACGCTGAAATCCGCATCGAGCGAAAATTCGCCGAGCGTGGCGCGGAACCGCCCTTCGATCCGGCTCATGTCGGGGTTCGCTGCCAATGCCCGCTGTAGCGGCCCAGCATCAGCAGCACGAGGAAGGAAAAAGCCACCAGCCCGGCCGACAGCAGGTGCGCATCGGCGTATTCGAGCGCCTCGACATGGTCGTAGATCGCCACCGACAGCACCCGCGTCTCGCCCGGAATGTTGCCGCCCAGCATCAGCACCACGCCGAATTCGCCTACCGTGTGGGCAAATGCCAGCACCGTTGCGGTGATGAAACCCGGGCGCGCCAGCGGCATCGCCACGCTGCGGAAGCGGTCCCATGGCGAGGCGCGCAGGGTGGCGGCGACTTCCAGCGGGCGCGCGCCGATGGCAGCAAACGCATTGGCGAGCGGCTGCACCGCGAACGGCAGCGAGAACACCACCGAGCCGACCACCAGGCCGCCGAAAGTGAAGGGCAGGGTGTCGAGCCCGGCCGCCTGCATCCAGCCGCCGACCAGGCCCTGGGGGCCGAGCAGGACCAGCAGGTAGAAGCCGAGTACCGTCGGCGGCAGCACCAGCGGCAGCGACACCAGCGCCGTCGCGGCAGCGCGCAGGCGCGCGTGCGTGTGCGTGAGCCACCACGCCAGCGGGGTGGCGATCGCCAGCAGCAGCCCGGTGGCGACTGCCGCCAGCTTCAGCGTCAGCGCGATGGCCGCAAGATCGCCGGCGGCGAGTGCCATGGCCTAGAGCGCGTAACCGTAGCTGCGGATCACGGCTTGCGCCTCGTGACTCTTGAGGAAATCGAGCAGGGCGCGCGCCGCCGCATTGGTTTCGCCGCGCTTCAGCAGGGCGGCGTCCTGGCGGATCGGCGCATGCAGGGTGGACGGCACGAGCCACGCCGAGCCGCCGGTGAGCTTGCCGTCCTGCCAGACCTGCGACAGCGCGACGAAGCCGAGCTCGGCGTTGCCGCTGGCGACGAACTGGTGCGTCTGGCCGATGTTCTCGCCCATCACGAGCTTTGCCTTCGCCTGCTCGGCGAGCCCGAGTTTTTCCAGCGCCTGCATGGCGGCGGCGCCGTAGGGCGCGAGCCTGGGGTTGGCCACCGCGAGCCTGTTGTAGGCGCCACTGCGCAGCGGCGCGTCGCTGCCGTCGAGCTTGGACGCGTCGGCGCTCCAGAGGACGAGCTTGCCGACCGCATAGGTCTGCATGCGCACCGCATCGCCTTCGCGCATCAGCCGTGCCGGCGTCTCGTCGTCGGCGGCGAGCAGCACGTCGAACGGCGCGCCGTTCTTGATCTGCGCGTAGAACTTGCCGGTCGAGCCCGGCGACAGGGTGAGCCTGTGGCCGCTTGCCCGTTCGAAGCGGGCGCTCAGCGCCTTCATCGGCGCGGCGAAGTTGGCGGCGACGGCGATATGCGCCGTGTCTGCGGCGGCGGGGAGGTTGGCGGATGCGGACAGCACCAGGGCGGAAGCCAGTTTCTTGAATACGCGCGTCATGAAAGCCTCCCGGGCAAGCTGCTTGTTTCGATATATTCAGTGTGTCATATCGAATGGGGAAATAACAAGCGCTGCATGTCCGCGGTCCGTGCCCAGCCGTCCCGGTCGCCATCGAAGCGTCGACAGGCCTTGGGCTTGTCGAGCGCCGGCATGGGCGTGCCGCAGCGGTTCAGCCGTCCGCCCGCAGATGCCGGGCCAGCTCGGCCAGGTCCGCTTCGGTGGCCTTGCGGGCACGGGTTTCCAGGCGGCGGTACAGGGCGATCACTTCGCCGGCCAGCGGCGTGAGCTGCGCGCCGCCGCCGTGCGCGCCGCCCTTGCTGGCTTCGACCAGCGGCTGGGCGAAACAGCGGTTCATGGTGTCGACCAGATGCCAGGCGCGCTTGTAGCTCATGCCCATGGCGCGGCCGGCGGCGGCGATGGAGCCGCTGTCGCGGATGGTTTCGAGCAACTGCACCTTGCCGGGGCCGAGCGCGATGTCGTCGCCGAGGATGAGGCGAAAGGCGAGGCGCGGCGTCATGCTGCGCTAACCGCCGGGCGGATGCCGGGCAGGCGGGCAAAGCTGTCGCGCTTCACGGTTTCGATGAAGTCGGCGACGTAGGCGCGCGCGGCATCGGCTTCGCGCACCGCGGCGTAAAGCTCGGCCCACAGGCCGTGTTTGCCGATGCCGCGCGCGGCGACGTAGCCGCGTTCGAGATAGGGCGCGACCGCCCAGGCGGGCAGCGCGGCCAGCCCTCTGCGGCTGGCGACCAATTGCAGTATCGCCACCGTCAGCTGCGCCTCGCGGCGCGGCGGCTTGATCCCGGCGGGGGCGAGCACGCGGCGGATCAGGTCGAGACGGTCTTCCGGCACCGGATAGGTGATCAGGGTGTGGTCGGCGAAGTCGCCCGGGACCAGCCATTTCCTGGCGGCAAGCGGATGCGCCGGCGGCAGCAGCGCCAGCATCTCGAAACCGAACAGCGGCGCATGGAAAATGCCCGGGCGCGGTGCGGCCTCGGAGGTGATGACGAGGTCGGCGCGGCCGTCCAGCAGCAGCCCTACCGGATCGGCCTGAAAGCCGCCCAGCAGGTCGAGCTCCACCCCCGGCCAGACGTCGCGGTAATGGTCCATCGCCGGCATCAGCCAGTCGTAGCAGGTGTGGCATTCCACCGCGATACGCAGTTCGCCGGCGTCGCCGTCCTTCAGCTTGGCGAGGTCGCGCAGCGCGGCGTCCGCCAGCGGCAGCGTGGCATGCGCCAGGGTCAGCAGGCGCCGCCCGGCGGCACTGAACTGCAGCGGGCGCACGGCACGTTCGACCAGCGGCAGTCCCAGGGCTTCCTCCAGCGCCTTCAGCTGGTGCGACACCGCCGATTGGGTGAGATGCAGGCGCTCGGCGGCGGCCGTCAGCCCGCCGGTTTGCGCCACCGCCTGCAATAGGCGCAGGTGGCGCAGTTCAATATGATGATTGTTCATGTAAGAAATGAAAAACATTCGTTTGTCTCATGGTAGCCGCATCGGCATCATGGCGTCCATCGTTCATTGGGAGCACACATATGGCACTGGCACACGTACTGGGGGTTCCGCGCATCGGTCCGAACCGCGAACTGAAATTTTCACAGGAAGCCTTCTGGCGCGGTGAAATCGACGCAGCCGCGCTCAAGGCGGTCGGCAGCGGCATTCGCCAGGCCAACTGGCAGCGGCAGCATGCGGCCGGACTGGACTTCGTCACGGTGGGGGATTTTGCGTTTTACGACCAGATGCTGAACCACGTCGCGCTGCTGGGTTGCGCGCCGGCGCGCTTCGGTTTCGGCGAGACGCTCGATCTTGCGCAGTATTTCCAGCTGGCGCGCGGCAACGCCGACTGCCATGCGATGGAAATGACCAAGTGGTTCGACACCAACTATCACTATCTGGTGCCCGAACTCAAACCGGACACCCGCTTTGCGCTGGACACCGGCTGGCTGTTCGACGAAGTGGCGGAGGCGCAGACCGCCGGGTTCAACGCCAAGCCCGTGCTGATCGGCCCGCTCAGCTTCCTGTGGCTGGCCAAGGAAAAGGTAGCCGGCTTCGACCGCCTCGACCTGCTCGACCGGCTGCTGCCGGTCTATGCGCAGATTCTGGCGCGGCTGAAGGCGCAGGGGGTGGAATGGGTGCAGATCGACGAGCCGATTCTGAGCCTGGATTTGCCGTCCGCCTGGCGCGCCGCGTTCGAACGTGCCTACCACCATCTGAATGCGGCGGGCATGAAGCTGCTGCTCGCCAGTTATTTCGGGCCGTTGCGCGAGAACCTGCTGGTGGCGCTGAAGCTGCCGGTGGCCGGGGTGCACGTCGATTGCGTGCGCGGCGGCGACGAGCTGGCCCAGGTGATCGACTGGCTGCCCGCCACCAAGGTGCTGTCGGCAGGCGTGATCGACGGCCGCAATATCTGGAAGAGCGATCTGAATGCCGTATTCGAGCGCTTCGAAGGCCTGCATCTGCGGCTGGCCGAGCGGCTCTGGCTTGCCCCTTCGTGCTCGCTGCTGCATGTGCCGGCGAGCCTGGCGGGGGAAGACCGGCTGGATGCGGAACTGAAGAGCTGGCTGGCGTTCGCCGACGAAAAAATCGCCGCGCTGGCCACGCTCAAAACCGCATTCAACGAGGGCCGCCAGGCGGCGGCCGCGGCGCTGTCCGACAATGCCCGGGCGCTGGCTTCGCGCCATGCCTCGCAGCGGGTGCACGATGCGGCGGTGGCCGCGCGGATGGCTGCGCTGACGTCCTTGCACGACGCGCGCAACAACGCGTTCGCGGTGCGCCAGGCGCTGCAGCGCGAGCGCTTCAGGCTGCCGGCCTTCCCCACCACGACCATCGGCTCGTTCCCGCAGACGGCGGCGATCCGCCATGCCCGCGCGCGCTTCAGGAAGGGCGAAATCGACGCCGCCGACTACGCGGCGGCGATGCAGCGCGAGATCCGTCACGCCGTCGAAAAACAGGAGGCCCTGGGGATCGATGTCCTGGTGCACGGCGAAGCCGAGCGCAACGACATGGTCGAATATTTCGGCGAGCAGCTGGCCGGCTTCGCGTTTTCGCAGAACGGCTGGGTGCAGTCCTACGGCAGCCGCTGCGTGAAACCGCCGCTCATATACGGCGACGTGTCGCGCCCGCAGCCGATGACGGTGGGCTGGACGCGCTATGCGCAGTCGCTCACCGGGAAGCCGATGAAAGGCATGCTGACCGGCCCGGTGACGCTGCTGCAATGGTCGTTCGTGCGCGACGACCAGCCGCGCGCGGCCACCGCCCTGCAGATTGCGCTGGCGATCCGCGACGAGGCGGTCGATCTCGAGGCGGCCGGCATCGGCATCATCCAGATCGACGAGCCCGCCTACCGCGAAGGCCTGCCGCTTCGGCGCGCCGACTGGCCGGCCTATCTCGACTGGGCCAGCCGCGCGTTCCGCATCAGCGCATCCGGGGTGAACGACGCCACCCAGATCCACACCCACATGTGCTATTCGGAATTCAACGACATCCTGCCCGCGATTGCGGCGATGGATGCGGACGTCATCACCATCGAAACCAGCCGTTCGGACATGGAACTGTTGCGCGGCTTCGGCGATTTCGACTATCCCAACGAAATCGGCCCCGGCGTCTACGACATTCACAGCCCGCGCATTCCCGGTGCCGAGGAAATGGTCCGTCTGCTGGAAAAGGCCGCGCAGGTGATCGCGCCCGACAAGCTCTGGGTCAACCCCGACTGCGGACTGAAAACGCGCGGCTGGGCTGAAACCGAGGCGGCGCTCTCGCAGATGGTGGCGGCGGCCCGAAGCTTGCGGCAGGCGCACCGGAGGGAGGCGGCGGCGCGCTGAGGGCACCCCGCACGCGCAATCCTGCCGGACTCCTCCGGCTGCCGTCGAATCTGGGCGGAACAAGACCGCCGCAGCGCAGCCGGCCCGTTCAGTTCTTGTCATGACCTTTGTCGTGGCCGCGGTGATGGCCATGGTTCGTTTTCGCCGGGCAAGGCGCGCTGATCATGATGGTGCGATCGACGCCGCTGGCGGGATGCTGCACGTTGACGTAGGCGACATTCGGCTTGAACCTGTCGAAGTACAGGCCGCTGCTTTCGGCGCCGGCGGTCGACAGGCTGGCCCACTTGCCGATGGCCTCGGCGACGCCGTCATGGTTCTCGTCCTTGGCGAACCAGATGTCTGCCACGCCGCCCGGCTGGTCTTCCACGATATAGATATTGCCTTCGGCGTCGATCGCCAGGTTGTCCGGGCTCTTGAAGGCGCTGCCGGCGGGCTGGCCGGTGGCCATGTCCAGCGTGTCCTGGCTGGCGAACAGTTGGACCGTGTCGCGCGACAGGTCGATGGAGAACACCTTGTGGTTGGTGGTGGCGGCGACGAACAGCATCTGCCTGCCGTTCTTCAGGCTCTTGATTTCCAGATCCTCCGGGCGGTCGAACCTGGTGCCGCGGAAAGCCGGCAGCTTCGGCGTGGCGCGGCCGTCGATCGCGGCCAGGCCGTTGGGGTCGGTGACGACGACGGCGCCGGGCAGGGCAACGCCGTTGACGTCGGTGAGCGGAATCCAGGCGGCGGCGCCGGTGGCTTCTTCAACCGCGCCGTCGCCCACACGCAGCACGAAGGTCTGGCCGGCGGCAAAATAGTCGTTGCCGCTGGTTGCATTCGGATTGGCGGAGGCGAACTTGAAGATGTGGCTGTCGTTGCGCTCGTCGACGAAGTACAGGTTGTTATTCTTGTCGAACGCCAGGCCTTCGTGCGAGACGCGCGGCAGAATGGCGCGGTGGACGATGTCGATGTCGGCCGGGTCGGCAAGCGGATGGGTCACTTCGAACAGGCGGCCGTAGAGGCTGGTCGGGCCGGCCGGATCGCTCCACGATTCTTCGGCGGTGAGGAAGCTGTCCCACGGGGTCCAGCGCGATGCATCGAACGCCACGTGGCTGTTCAGCGCGGGGGCTGCGGCCGGGCTGGACCAGATGGTGGCGGTGATCATGGTGCGCAGGTCGGTGCGCTGGATGCCGGCCTGGCCGGTTTCGAACACGGTGAACAAGTAACGGCCGGCGTCGGGGCCGGTCTCGTTTGCGGTATGCATGTCGTAGCTGCCGCTGTCGAAGCGTTGGGCCTGGGCGACGTCGCGGGCAACGATGGTCGTCTGGCTGAAATGGGGCGAGGACAGCCTGTAGGGCGCCGCCTCGGGCAGGGTGCCGGCGCCGACATCGCCGGCCAGGGGCGTGAAATGGCTGAACGGCATGCCTGCGGCGAAAGCCGGCGAAGCTGCCAGGGCCAGGCCGATTGCGAGCGAGCGTTGCTTGAGCGTCATGTTGGTTTCCCTTGATCGTTGAGTGAAGGCCGCACTGGCATCCGTTCGATTCGCCGCCTGCAACGTGCGCTCGATCGATTCAGTGCACGGGCATCCTGGCGGGCCGATGTGTCATGCCTATTTCACCTGCCGCATGAAGCCAATCCTATCCTGCCCGCGCGGCGCGGAACTTGCGCCTGCCTTTCGCAGTCCGCAGCGGGACTCGTTTAGAATCTTGCCACCTTGAAACCCGTTCCGTATCGCCTCTTGTTGTGCGCGTCGCTTGCGCTGCTGCCGTCATGGGGGCGTGCGGTAGAACTCGATCTGCCCGCGCGCGCCGGCACCTTCTGGCGGCAGCCCGGCGCGCTGCCCGCTGCCGTTGCGGCCGCGCAAACCGATGCCGTGCGCTTTGCCAGCCTGGCCGCGCTGACCGAGCATGCGCTGCGCGAACGCACGGAATCGCGCGCCGCCTGGTTCGGCATCCAGGCTGAGGCGGCGCGGCTGGATGCCGCCGCGGCCGCCAACTGGCCCACGCTCAGCGGCCAGTTCAACTTCACCCAGAGCCGCGCGCTGTCCAGTTCGGGGGCGTCGGTGCCCGCGCTCCATCGCTACGGCCCCAGCCTCAGTCTGGCCTACCTGCTGGTCGACTTTGGCGCGCGCGCAGCCGGCATCGATGCCCAGCGCTACCAGCTCATCGCCAGCCTGCTGAACAACAACCGCACCCTGCAGGACACCGTCGCCGAGGTCGAGGCCGCCTATTTTGCGGTGCTTGCCGCGCGCGCGCAGGAGGCCGCGCAAGCGCAGCAGGAGGCCGCCCTGCGCGCCAGCCTCGATGCGGTCGAGGTCAGATTGCGCGGCGGCCTGGCGGCGCGCGCCGACCAGCTGCGCGCGCGTGCCGCCCTGAGCGAGGCGCAGCTTGCGCGCCAGACCGCTGGGCGCGATCACGCCAAGGCCATGGCCGCATTGAAGCGGGCCGCCGGCATCGCGCAGACGCAGACGCTGGAACTGGACTGGGAAACCGCGCTGCCGGATACGCTGGCAGCCGGCACCCTGCTGGCCGATTTGCTGCAGGAGGCGCAGCGCAATCGCCCCGACCTGCAAGCCTTGCAGGCCGCCGCGGCCAGCGCGCGTGCCGAGGCCGAACGTGCGCGCGCGGCGCGCTGGCCGAGTCTGTCGCTGGCCGCCAGCAGCGGCCGCACCTTTTTCCTGGAAGACGAGCGGACGCCGTCCACCACCTACAGCGTCGGCCTGAGTCTGTCCGTGCCCCTGTTCGACGGCGGCCGGCTGGCGGCGCAGGCGCGCGCCGCCGAGCGCGACGCCGAGCGGCTGCAGGCCGAGGCCGACGGCCAGCGCAGCCAGGTGGCACTGAGCGTGACCGAGGCGTACCACGACGTGCGCCACGCGCAGGGCCGGCGCGACGGCGTGGCGGTGCAGTTCGACAGCGCCAGCGAATCGGCGCGCGCCGCCGAGGCGCGCTACGCCGCCGGGGTCGGCAGCCTGCTCGAACTGCTGACCGCGCAGGCCGACCTGGCGCGCGCCCGGCAAAGCGCCGCGCAGGCCGACGCCGACTGGCTGGCGGCCTTTTCCCGTTTGAACCATGCCGTGGGCCGTCTGCCCGCCGCCTCTACTGCGAACCCGCCATGAAACTCCGCATTCTTGTCATCCTTGTCGTGCTGGCGCTGGTTGCGGGCGTGGCGTATCGCATCCAGAATCAGGCTGGCAGCGACCGGCAGGCCGGCGGAGATCACGCGCTCAGCGTGAAAACCGTGCCGGTGGCGGTGCGCGATTTCCCCCGGGTGATCGATCTGCCCGGCACGCTGGAAGCCGCCCATCAGGTGGCCATCGTCGCCCAGGCCGGCGGCAGCGTGCTGCAGCAGCATGTACAGGAAGGCGACAGCGTGCGCGCCGGGCAAGTCCTGTTCAGCCTGGATGCGCGGCCGGCGCAGGCGCGCATCGCGCAAAGCCAGGCGGCGCTGACGGGCGCGCGCGCCGAGACCGCCGAGGCGGAAAAAAAGCGCGAGCGCTTGAGCCCGTTGCTGCAGTCGGGCTACATCAGCCGCCAGGAGTTCGACGACGCACAGCTGGCGCTGGAAGCCGCCCGCGCCCGCGCCGGCAGCGTCCGCGCCGAACTGGAATCGGCGCGGCTGGAGGTGGCGTATGCGCAGATCCGCGCGCCGATTGCCGGGCGCGTCGGCCGCATCATGGTGCGGCCGGGCAGCCTGGTGCAGGTGGGGGGCGAGCCGCTCACCACGCTCCTGGCCCCCGGAACGCTCGACGTGCGCGCCAGCGTGGCGCAGCAGGACTGGCCCGAGCTGGCGGCGGCGCGCGCGCAGGGCAAGGTGACGGCCGCGATCGCGCTCGACGCGGACGCGTCGGTGCAGGCCCGCGGCGAACTCGTCTTCGTCGACGCGCAGATCGATGCCGCCACCGGCGCGGTGCCGGTCAAGGTGCGGCTGGCCGCGACGCCGCCCGCGCTGCTGTCGGGGCAGGGGGTGCGGGTGCGCCTGCTGCTGGGCGTTGAGCCGGACGCCAAGGTGGTGCCGGAAGCGGCGCTGCAGCACGCGCAGGAAGGCACCTATGTCTATGTGGTGCGCGGTGGCAAGGCCGTGGTGCAGCCGGTGAAGCTGATCCGCAGCCTCGACGGCGAGCATGTGGTGGAGGGCGAACTCGCCGCCGGCGAGCCGGTGCTGATCGAGATCCCGCAGCGGCTCAAGGCGGGCGGCAAGGTCAAGCTCGAAAGCGCGCCCCGATGAATCTGTCGCGGCTGTTCATCGAACGCCCGGTCGCCACCCTGATGCTGGTGCTGGCGCTGGCGCTGTTCGGCGCGCTCGCCTACAGGATGCTGCCGGTGAACGATCTGCCGCAGGTGGATTTCCCCACGCTGCGCATCTCGGCTTCGCTGCCCGGAGCCAATCCGGAGACCATGGGCAACACCGTGGCGACGCCGCTGGAGCGGCAACTGGCGACGGTGGCGGGAATCGAGTCGATGAGCTCGCAGTCGAGCCAGGGATCGACCAATATCACCCTGCAATTCGAACTCGGGCGCGACATCGACGCCGCCGCGCAGGACGTGCAGACCGCGATCGCGCAGGCGGCGCGCAATCTGCCCCAGGGCATGGACCCGCCGCAGTTGCGCAAGATCAACCCGGCCGATTCGCCGATTCTGTATCTGGCGCTGTCGGCCGAACGGCTGCCGCTGACCGAACTCGACGCCATCGCCGATTCGCGGGTGGCGCAGCGCTTGTCCGGCTTGAGCGGGGTGGCGCAGGTGCTGGTGTTCGGTTCGCAGAAATACGCGCTGCGGCTGTATCTCGACCCCGCCAGGCTGCAACAGCGCGGCCTGACCTTTGCCGATGTCATCGGCGCCGTGCAGGGCGCCAACGCCAACCTGCCGTCCGGCACCCTCGACGGCGCCACCCGCGCCTACACGGTGAAGGCGCCGGTGGCGCTCGCCAACGCGGCTGACTTCGGCGACATCGTGGTGGCCTATCGCGACGGCGCCGCGCTGCGGGTGAAAGACCTCGGCCGCGCGGTCGACAGCGTGGAAAACGACAAGGCGCGCACCTGGTACAACGGCACCCGCGCCATCGTGCTGGCGGTGCAGCGCCAGCCGGGGGCGAACACGGTCGAGGTCGCCGACCGCATCCGCGCGATGCTGCCGCAGATCGAGGCCGAGTTGCCGGACGGCGTGCGCCTGCAGGTGCATTTCGACCGCTCGCGTTTCGTCAAGGACTCGCTGCACGAGGTCAACTTCACCCTGGTCCTCGCGCTGGCGCTGGTGATCCTGGTCATCTTCGCCTTCCTGCACAACCTGCGCGCCACGCTGATCGCCGCGCTGGTGCTGCCGAGTTCGCTGCTCGGCACTTTCGCTTTCATGCACCTGCTGGGCTACAGCCTCAACAACCTGAGCCTGATGGCGATCACGCTGGCGATCGGCTTCGTGGTCGACGACGCCGTGGTGGTGATCGAGAACATCGCGCGCCATCTGGAGATGGGCAAGCCGCGCATGCAGGCCGCGCTCGACGGCGCGCAGGAGATCGGCTTCACCGTGCTGTCGATGACGATCTCGCTCGCCGCGGTGTTCCTGCCGATCCTGTTCATGGGCGGCATGATCGGCCGGCTGTTCCAGGAGTTCGCGGTCAGCATCGGCGTCGCCGTGCTGCTGTCCGGCGTGGTCGCGCTGACGCTCACGCCGATGCTGTGCGCGCGCGGGCTGGCGCACGCGCCGCCCGGCAATCCGCTGTCGCGCATGTTCGACGCCGGCTTCAACCGTTTCCGCGATTTTTACGGCGCCACCCTGCGCGCCAGCATGCGCCATCGCGGCGCGATGCTGCTGGCGTCGCTGGCGGTGCTGGGCGCGATGCTGTGGCTGGCCGGACAGGTCAAGCAGGGCTTCATTCCGCGGGTCGACTCGGGCATGATTTTCGCCAGCATCCAGTATCCCGAGGGCATCCCGTTCGAGGAATTGAGCGCGCGCCAGCAGAAAATCGCCGCCATCGTGCAGCGGCATCCCGCGGTCGAAGGCCTGACGTCCTCGGCCGGCCAGGGCGGCGGCGGCGTGACCGGCGGCAACGTCGGCCGGCTGGTGATCCGGCTGACGCCGCGCGGCGGCCGCCCCGGCGCGGACCAGGTGATCGAGGAGCTGCGCGCGCAGACCCGCAAGGTGAGCGGCGTCAACGTCACGCTGCAAAACCCGGCCTCGATCAACGTCGGAGCGCTGGCGTCGAGCAGCGACTATCAGCTGACGCTGACCTCGGGCGACTTCGAGGCGCTGAAAGCCGCCTCCGCCGCGGTCGAAAAGCGGCTGGACGCGCTGCCGCAGATCGAGGACGTCAACAGCAACCTGGAACTGCGCAACCCGGAGCTGCGCGTCAGCCTCGATCAGATCGAGGCAGCGCGCCTCGGCGTGACCGCGCAACAGGTCCAGCAAACCCTGTACGACGCGCTGGGGGGACGCCGCATCAGCGAAATCTACGGCGCCAGCGACCAGTACGTGGTGAGTGTCAAGGCGCTGCCGGAAGCCCAGCTCGACCCGGCGGTGATCGGCCAGTTGCCGCTGAAGACCGCGGCCGGCACGCTCACCCGGCTCGATGCGGTGGCGCGGGTGGAAGCCGGAGTCGGGCCGATCGCGGTGCATCACTACGGCCAGCAGCCCGCCGTCACGCTGTCGTTCAACCTCGCGCCGGGCGTCTCGCTCGACGCCGCGCTGGCGGCCGCATACGAGGCGGCAAGGGAAGTCGTGCCGGCCGAGGTGGCGCTGGAATTCACCGGCGCCGCGCAGAAATTCCAGGAATCCACGCTGCAACTGCCTCTGCTGCTGCTGTTCACCGTCGTCGTCATCTACATGGTGCTGGCGGTTCTGTACGAGCACCTCGGGCATCCGCTCACCATCCTCACCGCGCTGCCGCTCGCCGGTTTCGGTGCGCTGCTGGTGCTGCTGCTGATGGACGAGGAACTCAACATCTTCAGCTTCGTCGGCATCATCCTGCTGGTCGGCCTGGTGAAGAAGAACGGCATCATGATGATCGACTTCGCGCTGACACGGCAGCGCGCCGGGATGGGCGCCGAGGACGCCATCGTCGAGGCCTGCCTGGTGCGTCTGCGGCCGATCATGATGACCACCTTCGCCGCCATCTTCGCCACGCTGCCGATCGCGGTCGGCCTCGGTGCCGGCGGCGAGGCGCGCCGTCCGCTCGGCATCGCGGTGGTCGGCGGACTGCTGTTCTCGCAGTTCCTCACGCTCTACATCACCCCTACCTTCTACGTCAGCATGGCGCGGCTGGAAGCGGCCTTGACCCGCTGGCGAGCCCGCCTCGCCTGATCACATCAGCCAGGCCAGCGCGGCATAGCGCGCCAGCTTGCCCAGCGTCACCAGCAACAGAAAACTTCCCACCCCGACACGCAATACCCCGGCGACCAGGCACAGCGGGTCGCCGATCAGCGGCAGCCACGCCAGCAGCAGGCTGGGGCGGCCGAAGCGGCTGAACCAGCGCTCGGCACGGGCCATGCGGCGTTCGGTTTTTTCGCTGCGCTGCCGCACCGTCCGCCGGCCGAACCGCCCGATGCCGTAGGTGATGAGGCTGCCGAGTACGTTGCCGGCGGTGGCAGTCGCCACGCTGGCCAGCGGGTCTGCCCCTTGGTGCAGGCGATACAGCAGCAGCGCTTCGGAACCGCCGGGAAGCAGGGTGGACGACAGCAGCGCCGATCCGAACAGGGTCCAGTCCATCAGCAGTCGGCTGCCCTGGATTCAGGCGCGGTGGCGGATCGGACGGGGAGCGGCGGGCGAGGCATGGCGGTTCCGGTGTATGGCGGGCCGGCAAGTGTGGCACAGCCGGCGCGAGGAAAGGCAATAACGATTGATATCTTCAATCGTTGTCATCCATATTATCCGTTGGATCGATTTATCGATAAGCCATAACATCGTTCCTGTCTTGATTGACAACGTAAATCAACCGCACAGGAGCGCATCATGCAGAACACGAAATCCCCGACCATCCAGAACCTGGAAGCCGCCTTCGCCGGCGAGTCGATGGCCCACATCAAGTACCTGTGGTTCGCCCGCCAGTGCCGCAAGGCCGGCGACGAGGCGACCGCCAAGGTGTTCGAGGACACCGCGGCGCAGGAGATCCTGCACGCCTTCGGCCATGCCGAACTGCTGTTCGCCAGCGAGACGATGACTCCGGAAAAATGCCTGCAGTACGCAATCGAAGGCGAAACCTACGAATACGCGGAGATGTATCCGAAGTTCCGCCACGAGGCGATGATCGAGGGCAACACCGCCGCCGCGGCCGAGATGGACGAGCAGATCGCCGAATCGAAGGAGCACGCCGAGATGTTCCGGAGCGTGCTGGACAAGGCCGCCAAGCGCTTCGCCGCGCTGGCCAAGGTGGAAGAGAGGCACGCGAAGCACTACCAGGCGCAGAAGGACGCGATCGGCGCCTGAGAACGGATCAACCGAAATCATTCAACTGAAAGGACCCATCATGAAAGCTTGGCAATGCATTGTTTGCGGTTACATCTACGACGAAGCCCAGGGCGACCCGGAGCACGGCATCGCTCCCGGCACCCGCTGGGAGGATGTGCCGGAAAGCTGGGAATGCCCGGACTGCGGCGTCGCGAAAGCGGATTTCGAGATGGCTGAAGTCAGCGCCGCCTGAGCCTCGCCATCATCCCCGAGGCCGCGTCCGCCGCGGCCTCGCCGACCCAGGAGAATCCCATGCATCCCATCGTCATCGTCGGTTCCGGCCTCGCCGGCTACACGCTGCTGAAGGAAATCCGCAAACGCGACACCGCCACGCCGGTCACGCTCGTGACCGCGGACGACGGCGCCTTCTATTCCAAGCCCAACCTGTCGAACGCGCTCGCCGCAGGCAGGACGGCGGCGTCTCTGGCGAGCGCCAGCGCGGAGAAGATGGCGGCCGAGCAGAACGCGACGGTGCTGACGCATACCCGCATCACCGCAATCGACACGCAGAGGCAGCGCATCCGCAGCGACGCCGGCGAACTCGAATACGGCAAGCTGGTGCTCGCGCTCGGCGCCGACCCGTTGCCGCATGGCCTCGCCGGCAGCGGCGCGGCGAGCGTGCTGGCGGTGAACGATCTGGCCGATTACGCCGCGTTCCGCAGCGCCATCGCCGGCAGACAGCGCATCGCCGTGCTCGGCGGCGGCCTCATCGGCTGCGAATTCGCCAACGACCTGGCGCACGCCGGGTTCGCGGTCGACGTGGTGCATTTGGGCGAGTGGCCCTTGGAGCGCCTGCTGCCGGTCGAGGCCGGCCAGCGCCTGGCCGGCAGCCTCGCCGCGCTGGGAGTGAACTGGCATTTCGGGCGCACCGCAACAAGCGTCGAGCGGCCGGCGGCCGGCTATCAAGTGGCGCTCGACAACGGCGAAATCCTCGAAGCCGACGTGGTGCTGTCGGCGATCGGCCTCAAGCCGCGCACCGGGCTGGCGCAGGCGGCGGGCATTCCGGTGGGGCGCGGCATCCGGACCGATCGCCTGCTGCAAACCGGCGCGCCGAACGTGTACGCAATGGGCGACTGCGCCGAAGTCGAGGGACTCAACCTGCCCTATGTGCAGCCGTTGATGCTGCAGGCGCGCGCGCTCGCCGCCACATTCGCCGGGACGCCGACACCGGTTGTCTATCCGGCGATGCCGGTGGTGGTGAAAACACCGGCGCATCCGGTGGCGGCGCTGCCGCCCCCGGCCGGCGCGGCGGGCGGCTGGCAGGTGGAATGCGGCGACACCGGCGTCTGCGCGCTGCATACCGATGGCAGCGGCCGTCTGCAGGGCTTTGTGCTGACCGGCGGCGAAACCGGCCGCCGTAGCGCGCTGCTGAAGGAGGTGGCGGGCTGAATTGCGGAGCCTTCTTCGCTTGCGGCAAGGCGGCGCGGCCGTCGCCCGTCAGCAGCGCGGGCAGGCCTGCACCGGCAGGCCGCGGGCGATCCAACCCGGCCCGGCGCTGCTTCCCGTCATGCCTTCCTTGATGTTGTAGACCCGCGTGAAGCCGGCTTCGCGCAGCATCCGCTGGACATGCGTGGTGCGGTTGCCGGCGCGGCAGAGGAGGCCGATCGGGGCGTGCTTGTCGCCGCCCAGTTCGGCGGCCACCTGGCGGGCGAAGCCGCCTTCGCGCTGCGCGGCCGCCAGGCTGATGCGCAGCGCGCCCGGGGCGACGCCGGTTTTGCGCCATTCGTCGGGGCGCCGCACGTCGATCAGCGTCAGCCGGCCGGCTTGCGCCTGGCCATAGGCGTCGGGCGCGCTCAAGGTGGGCCCGTCATTGCGCGAACAGGCAGGGGTCGACAGCAGCATGAGCGCGGCAATCGCCGCAACCGCCAGGCGTGGCACCAGCATGGTCGCTCCGTAACGGGACAGGACGCCATGAGTTTATCCGGGACGGCAAAGGCCGCATAGCCAGCACCGGCCGCATGCGCGAAAATGCCGCATGGACATCTTCCGCATCTTCCACCTGCAATGCGCGCGGCGGCTTCCCGCGCTGCCCGCATCGCATCCCTGTTCGCGCCTGCACGGCCATTCGTTCGAGGTCGAACTGACCGTCAGCGGCGACGTCGACCCCGTGCTTGGCTGGGTGCTCGACTTCGCCGACATCGAAGCGGCCTGGCAGCCGATTCATTCCGCGCTCGATCACCGCTGCCTCAACGATATTGCCGGGCTGGACAATCCCACCAGCGAAAATCTGGCGCAGTGGCTGTGGCAGCAGCTCAGGCCCGCGCTGCCCGGATTGTCGCGGATAAAGGTGATGGAAACGCACGATTCGGGCTGCATCTACAGCGGGCCGGCCTGAGCGCCTGCGGGGAGGCGCGATCGCGCGCGCTATCCCGGTGCCGGCTGCGGTTTCGTCGCGCGCAGCGGGATGGTGAAAACATCGCTTGCAATATTCTAATGATCGCGCGAACATTATCTTCATGGATAAACGCAAAACCAAGGACCTGCTCTACGAACAAGTCGCCCGCATCGGCAAGGCAGTTTCCAGCCCCAAGCGGCTGGAACTGCTGGAAATCCTCGCGCAGGGCGAGAAGACCGTCGACGCCTTGGCGGCCGAAGCCGGCATCGACATCAAGCTGGCGAGCGCGCATCTCAAGGTGCTGAAAGAGGCGCGCCTGGTCGAGACGCAGCGCGACGGCCGTTTCATCGCCTACCGGCTGTCCGGGGCGGACGTTGGTGCGCTGTGGGTCAACCTGCGCACGGTGGCGGAAGAACACCTGGTCGAGCTGAAAGTGGCGATGGACCAGATCTTCGCCGCACCGGAAAAGCTCGACGCCGAAACGCGGCGCTCGCTGATGGAGAAGGCGCGTCGCGGCGAGGTGGTGGTGATCGACGTGCGCCCGTCGGCCGAATACGCCAGTGGCCACCTGCCGTTTGCGCGCTCGATGCCGCTCGACGAGATCCGCCAGCGCATCAAGGAGCTGCCCGCCGACCGCGACATCGTCGCCTATTGCCGCGGGCCGTTCTGCATGATGTCCGCCGAGGCGGTGGCGCTGCTGAAAGAGCACGGCTACCGCGCGCAGAAGATCGCCGACGGCATCCCCGAATGGCAGGCGGCCGGTCTGCCGCTGGCATGACCCTGATGTGCCCGGCCCCGAACACCCTGCCTGCCCTGAATTAATACCAAGGAGACTGCCATGTTTTTCCGTCAACTGCTGGCGAAGGACGCCACGCTTTCCTACTTCTTCGGCTGCGGCTCCTGCCATGTCGGCGTCGCCGTCGATCCGGTGCTCGGCGACGAGGACTGGTTCATCGACGAAGCCGCCAAGCAGGACGTCAAGATCACCCACGTGATCGACACCCATGTCCACGCCGACCACTTTTCCGGCGGCCGCAAGCTGGCCGAGCTGAGCGGCGCGGCCTACTGCCTGCACGAAGCCAATGCCGGCCGCGTGAACTATCCCTTCGACGCGCTCAAGGACGGCCAGCGCATCGTGGTCGGCAACGTCTTCGTCGACGTGCTGCACACCCCCGGCCATACGCCGGACTCGATCTGCCTGGTCGTCACCGACAAGCGCCGCGCCGAAGCGCCGTGGTTCGTGCTCACCGGCGACACCCTGTTCGTCGGCAGCGCTGGCCGGCCCGACCTCGCCGGCCGCGAAACCGAGATGGCGGGGCAGATCCACGACAGCCTGCACCAGCGCTTGCTGACGCTGCCGGCCGAGGTCGAACTGTATCCCGGCCACACTTCGGGCAGCGCCTGCGGCGCCGGCATGTCGGGCAAGCCGATGTCGACCATCGGCTTCGAGAAACGCTGGAACCCCATGCTGGCGATGAGCCGCGACGAATTCGTCGCCGCGCTGACGCAGTCGATTCCGCCGCGCCCTGCGGAAATGGACCGCATGGTCGCCTTCAACCTCGGCAACTGAACATGTCGCTCGCCCAGAACGCGGCGGACTACCGCTACGGCATCCGCCACAACTTGGCCCAGTTCTCGCACCAGCTGGTGCAGGTGTTCTTCGTCGGCCTCGCCATCGGCATGTTCCGCACCGTGGTGCCGGCGCTCGCCGAAACCGAATTCGGCGTGGCCAAGGGTTCATTCATGATGCTGATGGCCTTCGTCACCGCCTTCGGCTTCGTCAAGGGCACGCTCAATTTCGTGGCGGGCCGGCTGTCCGAGCGCATCGGCCGCAAGAAGGTGTTGTTCATCGGCTGGCTGGCCGCGCTGCCGATCCCGTTCATGATCCTGTACGCGCCGAGCTGGGGCTGGATCGTCGCGGCGACCGTGCTGCTGGGGGTGAACCAGGGCCTCGCCTGGTCGATGACGCAGACCTCCAAGCTCGACCTCACCAGCGCCGACCAGCGCGGGCTGACCATCGGCCTCAACGAGTTCGCCGGCTACTTCGGCGTCGCGGTGGCGGGCATCGTCACCGGCTACCTCGCCACCGCCTACGGGCCGCGCGAAGGGCTGATGATTTTCGGCCTCACGGTGGTAGCGCTGGCCGGCCTGCTGACCCTGCTGTGGGTGAAGGACACCCTGCCGTGGGCGCACGCCGAAGGCAAAAAGCACGCCGCCGGGCAGATGAGCGGCACTGGCTCAATGGCGGACTTCAGGCCGCGCTACCCGACCCATATTTCCGACCGGCCCGGCACCTGGGAGGTCTTCACCCTGATGTCGTGGCGCGACGCGCGCATGGCGTCGATCAGCCAGGCCGGTCTGGTGGAGAAATTCGTCGACGCGCTGGTGTGGGTGTTCTTCCCGGTCTATCTCTATCAGCACGGCTTGAGTCTTGCCGGCATCGGCTGGGTGGTCGGCGTCTACGGCTTCGTCTGGGGCATCTCGCAGTTCTTCACCGGCCACTGGTCCGACCGCGTCGGCCGCAAGAAGCCGATCGTCGCCGGCATGTGGCTATGCGGCGCCGGCGTCGCGCTGGTGCTGCTGGGCGAAGGCGAGCTGTGGTGGTCGTTCGCCGCCGCCGTCATGGGCTTCGGCATGGCGCTGCTGTATCCCACGCTGTCGGCGGCGGTGTCCGACATCGCCCACCCCAACTGGCGCGGCTCGGCCATCGGCATCTACCGCTTCTGGCGCGATCTGGGCTACGGCATCGGCGCGCTGCTGCTGGGCGCGGTGGCGGCGCTGGCCGGCGGCATCGAGGCGGGATTCTGGTTCACCGCCGCCGCCATGTTCGTCTCCGGGCTCATCGTGCTGCTGGCCTGCGCCGAGACCCACCCGCGGCTGAATCCTGCGGACTGAGCCTTTTCACTGGAGGAAGTTGCCATGAGCAAAATCCTCGTCGCTCTCGGCGCAAGCCGTGTTCGCGCTGCGCCTGCTCGGCCACGACAACGTCAAGGTGCTGCAGGACGGCCTCGAAGGCTGGAGGAAGAAGGGCGGCTTCGACGCCCACGCGTGCGCCAGCCGGCCGGCCGGGCACTGAACGGCCGGCCGCTATGACACCAGGCCAAGCTTCTGTTGGATGCATGGTGAAGGTTTGTCCTGGCGAACGAGAGCCCGTGGCTGATTTCGCAGCGGGCCAGCGACGATTCCGCATCGTCCTTGCCCAACTGCCCGTTAGGCGCGGATGCTGACTTGGGCTGGCTGCCACTTGGTTTCAGCGTCCGTTCGAGTCAACGCCATCTCTCACTGCGACATGCCCGCCGTCCGGAGCAGGTTTCTCTTGGCCCTCGCGCTTTCGCTCGGAGTGCACGCCGGCCTGCTGGCGCTGGGGAAGATCCAGACGCCAGCTCCGACATCGGCAGTCCCGGAGTCCTTACAGGTCGATCTCACGCTTGCGCCTGCCCAGCTGGTGAAGCCCGCTCGCCCTGCCATGCAGATGCAGCCAAGTGTGGAGAAGCCGAAATCCGTTCGCGTGCCGGATGCGCCCGCGCCGCCCGTGCCCGAGAGGACGCCCGCCACGATGGCCGCGCCGTCCGCGCCCACGGCGGAGGAATGGCAACACGCCGCGGCCTACACGCTCAAGAACAGCAAGCGCTACCGCTACAACTGGGGTCAGCAGGTACGCAGCATGATGGGTACGGCGGTGGAGGGCGAGCGACAGGGTCTGGTGCGATTCCGCATCGAGGTCGCGCCCGACGGCACACTCGCCCGGGCGGACGTGCTGTGGTCGACGTCGGAGCTTGTCGAGAAGCTGGCCTTGCAGGCGATTCGCGCGATGCCGTCGCTGCCGCCGACGCCGACCGGCAAGCCGCTGGTGTTCGAGAAGACCATCGCCCTCCTGCCCTTCGAAACGGGCTGGCCGCCGATCTACAAGAACGACTGTCTGCCGGACCCGCCGGTTTTCCGCAACCCGTTCGCCAGGAACGGCGCCTCGCCAAGCCCCCTGGAAAATGCTGCGGTATCGCACAGCGCAGCCCCGGAAACCGAGTGTCCGGGCACCGGGCCGGACTCGATCGAGGCAGAGGAAAAGGACATGGAGCGCCAGTTCAAGGAATGGGGTTCGCTGGGCGAATGAGCTGGGATGATCGAGCTTCTCGGGTGTGATGTTGCTGCCCGACTGGTAGTCGGGAAAAAAGTGACACGGCTGTCTTCCGGTCCGCTGTCCTGAACGGGGTCCCCGTCTGGTGATGCGGCGCGGACGGTGCTGATCTACGGGATAATGATCCAATGAGTCCCAAGAAAAAGCTGTTCGAGCAATTCGCCCGTGTCGCCAAGTCGCTGGCCAGCCCCAATCGGCTGGAGTTGCTGGAGACGCTGGCGCAGGGCGAGAGGAGTGTGGATGCCCTGGCGCAGGCGACGGGCATGTCGGTTGCCAACACCTCGCACCACCTGCAGATCCTGCGTGACTCGGGCCTGGCCGAATCCCGCAAGGAAGGTCTGCAAGTGATCTACCGCCTTTCGGACGACCAGATTCCGGTCTTGTTGGGCGGCATCAGCCGCATTGCGGAGAAACATCTGGCGGAGGTTGAGCGCATCGTTCGGGAGCATTTCGATGCGCGTGACGCCTTGACGCCGGTCGGACGCAATGAATTGATGACCCGGGTGAAGGAGGGTGGAGCCATGGTCATCGACGTGCGGCCTGCAGAGGAGTACGAGGCAGGCCACATTCCGGGTGCAATCAATATTCCTGTGGATGAGCTACCGCAACATCTGGCGTCCCTGCCGCACCAGCAGGAAATCGTCGCCTATTGCCGTGGCCCCTACTGCATGCTGGCCTTCGAGGCCGTGGCACAGTTGCGGGAAGCGGGCTATCGGGCGCGGCGCCTGGAAGACGGGTTTCCCGAGTGGAAGGCAGAAAGCCGCCCCATCGATAGAGGAAGGCCGGATTAGGGGCGTCGCCTCACCAAAAAGTTTTCATTGACATGGAGCCTTGTCGTGCGCACTATTCAAATATTCATTTGAATAGTTTAAAAAGGGCGGACATGGGCATTCTTGCAATCCTTGCCGGTGCGGCCACCGGCATCGTGTTGGGTCTGTTCGGCAGCGGCGGCTCGATCATCGCCACCCCGGCACTGCTCTACCTGCTCGACGTGGAACCCAAGTCGGCCATCGCCATGAGCCTGGGCATCGTCGCGGTGACGGCCACGATTGCCGCGCTGGACAACTGGAAACGCGGCAATGTCGATCTATCGGTCGCGGCGGTGTTCGGCTTGTTCGGTGTGGCCGGCACCTACGCCGGAGCGCGCCTGGGCGTGGTGACCCCCGTCGTCATCCAACTCGTGGTGTTCGCCCTGGTGATGTATGCGGCGGCCTGGCGCATGCTCAAGCCAGCCCGGCTCGCCGTTCCCGCATCGGGAGGGGGCTCCGTGTCCGCATCGGGTGGTGCGGCGGCGCTCCCCTGCACCGGCCTGTTCTCCCCCTGCATGGCGCACATGGCCCTGCACGGCATCGGCGTGGGTGTGCTCACCGGCTTCGTCGGCGTGGGCGGCGGCTTCCTCATCGTTCCGGCCCTGGTGCTGCTTTCGCGCATCCCCATGAAGGTCGCAGTCGGCACGTCGCTGGCCGTCGTCGCCGCCAAGTCCTATGCGGGCTTCGCGGGCTACATGGGCGCGGTTCCCATCGACTGGGCGCTGATGGGCGGGTTCACCGCCGTCACCGTGGCGGCCAGCTTCGCCGGCACCCGGATCGCCCACCGTTTCTCGCAGGACACGCTGAAGCTCGCCTTCGCTGTATTCCTGTTGTTCGTCGCTACCTATATCCTGCTGAAAAGCGTCATCGGAGGGTAAGCATGGATTTGCAAGTTCGCGTTGTCTCCCAGCATCCCCCCGGCGGGCGATGCACGCTCTACGCCGGCTACGCCGAGGTGCTAGCCGCGCGTCTGGGCGTCCAGACCGAGGTTGTATTCAGCACCGAGCGCGACGCTCATGGCATGGGTTTCCCTTCCCTGCTGGTGAACGATCTGGCGATTCAGCCGGCGGATGGGGTGATCCTGATGCCGGCCGACCTGTGCGCGATACTGGCTGCGGCCGGGCTGGATGAAGAGATTCTGGCCGGCTTGGCCGAGGCCATGGAAGCCCCGCTGGAACGCATGCTGGAAGGTTCATAGGCCTCCGGCTTTGAACCCTTGAGCGCAACCCGATGCAGACTTCCTTCCGCAGCAACATCCTGATCCTGGCGCTGAGCCAGGCCTTGACGCTTTCCGCGGTCGTTCTGTCGATGGCGCTCGCCGCGATCCTTGGCAGCATGCTCGCGCCCGACCAGGGGCTGGCGACGCTGCCGGTGGCGGCGATGGTGATCGGTACCGCCATCGCCTCGCTGCCGGCGGCCATGCTGATGCGTCGGCATGGCCGCCGGCCGGGTTTCCTGCTTGGCGCGCTGCTGGGCGTCGGCGGCAGCCTGCTGTGCGCGCTCGCGCTCCGGCAGGGCAGCTTTGCCGGTTTTGTCGTCGGCCATTTCCTGCTGGGCAGCTACCAGGGATTCGCCAATTACTACCGCTTCGCCGCCGTCGAGGCGGCCGGGCCGCAGCGTGCCGGCAAGGCCGTTTCCCTGGTGGTGGCCGGCGGCGTGGTGGCGGCCTTCCTTGGCCCCCAGCTCGGCCAATGGGGGCGCGACTGGATCGGCGGGCAGATCTTCGTCGGCTCCTATCTGGCGCAGGGCGTCCTGAGCCTCATCGCCCTGGCGCTGCTCTCCCGCCTTCGGCTCCCCGGGATGGCCGCCGCGCACGCCGGCTCCGTCCGCCCGCTGCGCGAAATCCTGGGCCAGCCCGTGCTGCGGGTTGCGATCTTCGGCACCGCCGTCGGCTATGCCGTGATGATCATGGTGATGACGGCGACGCCGTTGGCGATATTGGGCTGCGGCCTGCCGGAAACGAGCGTGACGCCGGTGATCCAGTGGCACGTGGTGGGCATGTTCGCGCCTTCCTTCTTCACCGGCTCGCTGATCCAGCGCTATGGCGCGCCGCGCATCATGCAGGCCGGATTCATCCTGCTGCTCGGCCATGTCGCAGTGGCGTTATCCGGCGTCGAATTCCTGCATTTTCTGTCGGCGCTGGTGCTGCTCGGCGTCGGCTGGAATTTCGCCTTCATCGGCGGCACCACGCTGCTGACCCAGGCTTACCGGCCAGCCGAACAATTGAAGGTGCAGGCGGTGAACGAGTTCATCGTCTTCGGTCTGGTGGCGCTGGCTACCCTTTCGGCGGGCTGGCTCTACGACCGTTTCGGCTGGATCACGCTGAATCTCGCGGTGGCGCCGCTGCTGGTCGCTGCGCTGATCGCGGTTGTCGGCATCGAGCGCCACTTGTGCCGGCCGGCGGCAGCATGATCCTGAATCCCGCCGACTACGACAGCTGGTACGCCACGCCGCGCGGCCGCTGGGTCGGCGACACGGAATACGCGTTGGCGATGCGGCTGCTCGCGCCGCAGGCCGGCGACAGCCTGCTCGACGTCGGCTGCGGCACCGGCTGGTTCACGCGCCGCGCCGCGGCCGACGGTCTCGCCGCGACCGGCCTCGATCCCGATTCCGCGTGGCTGGACTACGCCCGCGCCCGCAGTCCCGATGCTGTGAACTGGGTGGAGGGGGATGCGCGCGCCCTGCCGTTCGCCGACGCCGGTTTCGACCATGTGCTGTCCATCGCCGCGCTCTGCTTCGTCGACGGCGAGCGGCAGGCCGTGGCCGAGGCCGTGCGGGTGGCGCGCCGCCGCTTCGCCATCGGCTGGCTCAACCGGAACAGCCTGCTGTATCGGCAAAAGGGACGGGACGGCGGCAGCGGCGCCTATCGCGGCGCCCGCTGGCACGGCGCCGACGAGGTGCGCGCGCTGTTTTCCGGCTTGCCGGTGCGCAAGCTGACATTGCGCGCGGCGATTTATCTGCCGGCGGGAACGCGCTGGGCGAGGGCGCTGGAACAGCGCATCCCCGGCGCGCTGCCGTGGGGCGGCATGCTGCTGGCGGCCGGCGAGAAGGCCTGATTCGCTGCGGGCGCGAGGGCGCCCGCCAAGGCGTCAGGCCGGCGCGTCGGGCGGCGTGCCTTCTGCGGGCGAAATCGGCGTGGCGAGGATCTTGTCGATGCGCTTGCCGTCGAGGTCGACCACTTCCAGCCGCCAGTTTTCCCAGACCAGAATGTCGCCGGTCTGCGGCAGCCGTCCGGACAGCCACATCACCAGCCCGCTCAGCGTGTGGTAGCGGCCTTTGCCTTCCTCGGGCACGGCTTTCAGGCCGAGCCTGTCCTTGAGTTCGGGGATCGGGATCAGGCCGTCGAGGAGCCAGGAGCCGTCCTCGCGCGGCACCGCCCAGGCGTCTTCCTGGTTGTGCGGCTTGAATTCGCCGGTCACCGCTTCCAGCACGTCCTGCAGCGTGACCAGGCCGTTGATCTCGCCGTATTCGTCGATGATCAGCACCATCTGGGTGTCGGATGCGCGGAAGTGCTCCAGCAGGTCCATCCCGGTGAGGCTTTCCGGCACATACACCGCCGGCGTCAGCCGCGCGGTCAGGTCGTCGGCGTTGCCGCCGCGCAGCCTCTGGTTGAGCAACTGCTTGGCGGTGACGATGCCCAGCACCTCGTCGAGCCCGCCGCGGCAGACCGGAAAACGCGAGTGTTCCGATTCGGCGACGCGCCGCAGGTTTTCTTCCGGCGGCAGGCTGGTATCGAGATAGACGATGTCGGCGCGCGGGATCATCAGCGAGTTGATGTGCCGTTCGTCGAGGCGGAACACGTTGCGCACCATGTCGCGTTCCTGCTGCTCGATCGCGCCGCTTTCCGAGCCTTCCTCCAGCAGGGCGTGGATTTCCTCCTCGATCACGCCCTCCTGGCTGGACGGCTGCTTGCCCAGCAAGCGCAGGATCGCATCGGTCGACCCCGCCAGCAGGCGCACGAAGGGGCGCGCCAGAATCGCCAGCAGGTGCATCGGGCGCGCCACCCGGCGGGCGATGCCCTCGGGATTGAACTGGCCGATGCGCTTCGGCACCAGTTCGCCGACCACGATCGAGACATAGGTGATGACGACGACCACCAGCGCGGTCGAGGCGATGCGGCTGGCTTCCGTTTCCAGCCCGAGCGACTGCAGCCACAGTGCCAGCGGCTGCGCCAGCGCCGCCTCGCCGACGATCCCGCTGAGGATGCCGATCGAGGTGATGCCGATCTGCACCGTCGACAGGAAGCGCGTCGGGTCGTCGTGCAGTTTCATCGCGACCGCTGCCGCGGCATCGCCGTCCTCGGCCAGCCGCGCCAGGCGGGCGCGGCGCGCCGTCACCAAGGCGATTTCCGACATGGCGAACGCGCCGTTGAGAACGATCAGGGCGGTCAAGAACAGGATTTCCATGGATGATCCAGTAGGGTTTGATGGGAGCAGGCCGGCATTCGCCGCCCAAATCGAAGCGTAGACCGTGTTGCGCGGGCCGGCCTGATCGGAGGCCGGGTCGGGGCACCGGATTCAGGCATGTCGGAGGGAAGCCGTCGCCTCCGCCGTACCGCTGCTGTCCGCAGCGGGGCCGTTGTGTCTATGTTGAACAAACAGGATGCGTCGCCGGGCCCCTCGTGCACATTCAAACCCTTACTGTCGAGCAGTCCTTCGCCAGCCTGCATACCTCGGCTGCGGGGCTGACTGCGTCCGAGGCGCGGCGCCGGCTGGCGGAATTCGGCCCCAACCGCGTCGAGGAGGTGAGGCGCGAGTCCCTGCTGCTGCGCTTCGCCCGCGAGTTCACCCACTTCTTCGCCGTCATCCTGTGGCTGGGCGCGGCGCTGGCGTTTTTCGCCGAGTATTTCCAGCCCGGCCAGGGCATGGCCCGGCTGGGGATCGCCATTGTCGGCGTCATCCTAGTCAACGGCGTTTTTTCCTTCTGGCAGGAATACAAGGCCGAACGCGCGGTCGACGCGCTGCGCCAGTTGCTGCCGCAGCAGGCGACGCTGTTGCGCGGCGGCGAAGCGGTGCGGCAGCTTGCCGGCGAACTGGTGCCCGGCGACATCGTGCTGCTGGAGGAGGGCGACTTCGTGCCGGCCGACTGCCGGGTGGTCGAGGCGTTCGGCCTGCGCGTCAACACCGCGACGATCACCGGCGAGTCGCTGCCCGAGGCACGCAGCGCCGGCCCCCATCCGGAGAGCTCGCCGCTCTTTGCCAGAAACATCGTGCTGGCCGGCACCGCGGTGGTGTCGGGCCAGGCGCGCGCGGTGGTCTATGCCACCGGCATGCGCACCGAATTTGGCCGCATCGCCCATCTGACGCAGACGGCAGGCGCAGCCATATCGCCGTTGCAGCGCGAGATCAAGCGGCTTTCCCGCATGGTGGCCATGCTTGCCAGCGGCGTCGGCGGCGCGTTCTTCCTGGTCGGCCAGGCGCTCGGCCTGCCGTTCTGGGAAAACCTGCTGTTCGCCATCGGCATCATCGTCGCCAACGTGCCGGAAGGCCTGCTGCCGACGGTGACGCTGTCGCTGGCGATGGCGACGCAGCGCATGGCGAAGCGCAACGCGCTGGTGCGGCACCTGCCCGCGGTGGAGGCGCTCGGCTCGACCACGGTGATCCTTTCCGACAAGACCGGCACGCTGACGCAGAACCGGATGTCGGTGCGGCGTCTATGGCTGGGAGGCGGATTTGTCGCGGCGGACGCCATCGCGGCGCAGCCGCGTCTGGCCGCGGATCACCGCGCGCTGTTCGTGAATGCCGCGCTCTGCCACAACCTGAAAGAAACAGGCAATCAGGGCAAGCAGGCCTGGCTGGGCGACCCGATGGAGGCGGCGCTGGCCGACATGGGCCGGCAGGCGGCCGGCGCGCTCGACGGCTACGCGCGCATCGACGAGATTCCCTTCGACACCGACCGCAAGCGCATGTCGGTGCTGTGCGAAACCCCGCAGGGGCGCATGCTTTACTGCAAGGGGGCGCTGGAAACGGTGCTTGAGGCCTGCGATTTCGCGCAGCTCGACGCCATGGTTGCGCCGCTCGATGGCGCCATGAAAACCCGCCTGCTCGCGGCGCAGGACGAGTTGGCGGAGGCCGGTCTGCGCGTGCTGGCTTTTGCCCATGGCCCGGTCGACGGCGGCCTGCCCGCCGAGGAGCGCGGCCTCGTCCTGTCGGGCTTGGTCGGGCTGGAAGATCCGCCGCGGCCGGAAGTGCCGGAGGCCATGGCGCGCTGCGCCGCGGCCGGCATCCGCGTCATCATGGTCACCGGCGACCATCCGCATACGGCGCAGGCCATCGCCCGCGAAATCGGCCTGACGAAGAGCGCGCAGCCGGTCGTCATCAGCGGCGACGATCTGGGCCGCCTGTCGCCGGCGCAGCTGCAGCTGGCGCTGGATGCGCCGGAAATCCTGTTCGCCCGCGTCGCCGCCGTGCAGAAGATGCACCTCGCCGAGGCGCTGCAGAAGAAGGGCGAGATCGTCGCCGTCACCGGCGACGGCGTCAACGATGCGCCGGCGCTGAAGGTCGCCGACATCGGCATCGCCATGGGCATTGCCGGCACCGACGTCGCCAAGGAAGCGGCCGACCTGATCCTGCTCGACGACAACTTCGCCAGCATCGTCTCGGCCATCGAGGAAGGGCGCGCGGTGTTCGACAACCTGCGCAAGTTCCTCACCTACATCCTTTCCTCCAACATTCCCGAGCTGGTGCCCTATCTCGCCTTCGTGCTGTTCCGCATTCCGCTGCCGCTCACCATCATCCAGATCCTGGCGGTCGACCTCGGCACCGACATGCTGCCGGCGCTCGCGCTCGGCGCCGAAAAGCCCGACCCCGACGTGATGCGGCGCCCGCCGCGCGCGCGCGGCGAAAGATTGTTGTCGTGGGGCCTGATCGCCCGCGCCTACCTGTTTCTCGGCGTGCTGGAAGCGGCTGCCGCGATGACGGTGTTCTTCTGCGTTCTCGACGCCGCCGGCTGGCACTACGGGGAGCCGTTGGCGCGAACCGCGCCGCTTTACCTCGAGGCGACCACCGCCTGCCTCGCGACCATCGTGATGATGCAGGTGGTCAACGTCTTCCTGTGCCGCCACCCGCGGCGTTCCGTCTTCGCGTTCAGCCTTTTCGGCAACCCGCTCATCCTGCTCGGCATCGCAGCGGAACTGGGCCTGCTGCTGTTCATCGCCTATACCCCGACCGGCCATTGGCTGTTCGGCACGGCGCCGGTGGGTGCGGAGGTCTGGCTGTTCGCGGCGGCGCTGGCGGTATTGATGGGGTTCGCGGAGGAGGCGCGCAAGACGTGGCTGCGGCGGCGTACGAGCAGACTGAGGGGGCTTAGCGGGGCGGCCGCTGCTCGGCCCAATGAAAACGGTGAAGCACCCGATGAATGACCGGTGCGAGGATGATGCTCATCACGGCGATCACCACCAGTCCGGCGTACAGCGCATAAGCGCCCGCGAAGAGCTTTCCCGGCGCGCTCAAGCCTGCGGTCTTGACCGGCCCCATGCCGCCGAGAAGCATGGCCGAATTCAGAAATGCATCGAGCCACGACATGTGTTCGTAGTACGCGTAACCCACCCTTGAAATTGTTTGGCCGCGGCCCTGGCAGGAGCGGGGCCATTGCAAGAAGCACGGTCAACCTGTACCGGACGTTCCCTGCTGCGGGGGGAGCCGCGGACAACGAGCCGTTCGGCGTCACTTGATCTGCATGTCGTTCATGCCGTTAGCAGCGGTTCATTGAACTGCCGCGTTTGCGCAGCGCCGTATTCACCTCGCCGCCCGTTTTCTTTATCGGCACGGTTTGCGGCGGCGGGGGATTGCCCGGTCAACCCATCATCCGGGCATAGGTCGCCTTGTCTGCCTCGTAGCATCCGCAAGAGGCGGCTTTCAGGCCGTTGCGGTCGAGAACCGTGATATCCCCGCGGTGATAACTGATCAGCTTGCGGTTTTGCAGCGACGTGGCGGCCTTGGTGACGCCGACCCGGCGCACGCCGAGCATGTAGGCCAGGAATTCGTGCGTGACATGAAACGCGTCCGAATGCGCCCGGTCCTGCGTCATCAGAAGCCAGCGGGCGAGCCGCGCCTCCACCACGTGGAAGCGGGTGCAAGCCGCCGTTTGGGCGAGCTGGCCCATCACCGCATAGAGGTAGCGCTGCAGCCCGCGTTGCAACGCGGGGCTCGCCCCAAGCTCGTGGCGAAACAGCGCCGCGTTCATCCGCAGCGCCTGGCCTGCGCCCTGTACCACGGCATGCAGCGGCGACACGTCCACCCCGAGGATGAGGGCGATTCCGAGCATGCCCTCGTCGCCGACCAACCCCACTTCCAGGCTGCTGCATCCGCCGATCGGCGACACCAGGGAAATAAAACTTTGCGTTGGAAAATAAACGTGAAGAATGCGCTCGCCCGGCTCGGCCAGGATCTCGGCAAACACCAGATCGACCGCTTCGCATCCCGCCAGAAAGCGCTTGCGGTCCTTGCGCGGCAAGGCCGCAAGCAGACGATTGGCGGCAGGGGCGGACTGGATGTTGGGCACGCGGACTCTCCTGGCGTGGGATAAACCCGGCAAGCGCCACACGGAGAAGCTGCAGCGCTATTTCACTGTCGGGGTACGGGGCAAGGGCGAACCCTTGCCCCGGAATGGAGATTCGACTTGCGAAGTATCGGGCGAAGCCTGGCGAATGTCTGGGCGGTGGCGCACATAACGCGTCTTCCTGCCTATGCGGCCCATCGCCATGGGGTTGAGTGCACGCGCACCCGGGCAAGCGGATTACGTAACGACTGCATAAGGGAGCAGGCGATCGAATTCTTTCTTCACCACTGCGTAGCACTCGCAGACACGCGCTTCCAGCCCGGGCCGATCGACCACGGTGATCTTGCCGCGGCTGTAGTGGATCAAGCCGGCATGCTGTAATTTGCCGGCAGCCTCGGTGACGCCTTCGCGGCGCACCCCGAGCATGTTGGCGATCAGTTCCTGGGTCATGTTCAACTCGTTCGAGTCCAGGCGGTCGAGGCTGAGCAAAAGCCAGCGACAGAGCTGCTGATCCACCGAATGATGCCGGTTGCACACCGCTGTCTGCGCCATCTGCGTCAGCAGCGCCTGCGTGTAGCGCAGCAACAGACGCTGCATCGGCCCGGCGTGAAGGAACGCGTCTTTCAGCAGCTGCCCCTTCAGCCGGTAGGCGTGGCCGGCGCTTTGCACGACGGCCCGGCTGGTCGTGGTTTCGCCGCCCATGAAAAGGGAAACGCCGACGATGCCCTCGTTTCCGACCACGGCGATTTCGGCCGATGCGCCATCCTCCATGACGTAGAGCAGGGACACGATGCATGTGGTGGGGAAATAGACGTGGCGCATCTGGTTGCCGGGCTCGCAAAGCACTTCGCCGAGCGGCATCGAAACCGGTTCCAGATTGGGCAGGAGGCGTGCGTATTCCGCCTCCGGCAGGGCGGCGAGAAGGTGGTTATGGCGCGGGTCGAGAGAGGAACTCATACGCGGGAGCGGTGAGGCATGGGTGATTTCCTGATGGTTGGCCGCGACTGCACGGACCCGCCGGCGGGACGGGGCCGGGTGTTCGATGCGTTTCCAGTATAGGCGCCTCGCCTGGCCTATGTGCGCCAGCAGACAGACGGCGAAAGGGGCGTTCCATAGGGTTGGGCCTCGGAGCCAACAGCGTGCGCCTGGCGAAGCGTTATGTCTGCAAGGCCGGCTTGCCGAAGCCGCATTCCCGCACCCACTCCCTAAAGGAGCGATAGTGAACAAACTCAACTTCAACGTGATCGCGCTTGCGGTCGGGCTTGCGTTTAGCGCCGGCGCAATGGCGCAAAACCTGTCGCAGAGCGACTAGAAATCCGGCAAGGACAGGATTGCGGCCGAATACAAGTTGCCAAGGCAGACTGCGCTTCGTTGGCCGGCAATCCGACGGCTGTGCCGGATGGTCAGGCCTGGGCTCAGCAGCCTCCCACGCGAGCGACTAAGATGGTTGGTGCTGGGGCCTGTTACCGAAAACGCCGGAATGCGCTGTGGCATGAATCGAAAACCGGTCTGTGCGTTGCGCCCCATCGAGGGCGGCCCGACGCGCCACGCACGGCCCAAACAAACAACGACCGCAGGCATGGAGGCCGTGATGCCGATGGAACAACGTCTCCTACAATTCATGCAACTGGCCGCGATCTCCGTCGTCATCGTCGGCTGCTACCAAGTCCTGCTTCCCTTCATTCCCGCCATCCTGTTCGCCGTGGTGGTGTGCATTGCGACCTGGCCGCTGTATGTGCGGCTGCGCCGGGCGTTGCGGGGCAAGTCGACGCTGGCGGCACTGGTGATGGTGGCGCTGTTGCTCGTGCTGGTGATCGGGCCGTCGGCACTGCTTGCGGTCAGCCTCACGGACAACGTGACGGCCATCGTCGAGACGGCCCGGACGTGGCTGAACCACGGTCCGATCCAGTCGCCTGCATGGCTCAAAGAAATACCCATCGTCGGTACGCAGCTTGATGGCTACTGGCAGGGGCTGGCTGCCGGCCGGGAAGAAGCGGTGGCGCTGCTCAAGGGGCTGTTGGACCCGGCCAAGGATTTCCTTGTCGTCGCCGGCAAGGCCGTCGGCCAGAGCCTGTTGCAGATGACGTTCGCCGTATTCATCGGTTTCTTCTTCTTTCGCGATGGCGACGCCCTGGTACAGGCCCTCAGAATCGGACTGGAGAAGTTTGCCGGGAATATCGGCGCGGAGTTGTTGACCTCCATCCACGACACCGTGGCGGGCATCGTGCACGGCATTTTCGGCATGGCGCTGGCCCAGGCCCTGGCCGCCTGGATCGGCTTTCTCATTGCAGGCGTGCCGGGCGCCTTCCTGCTCGGCATAAGCACCTTTTTCCTCTCCCTGGTGCCGATCGGCCCGCCCCTGATCTGGGGCGGTGCCACTTTCTGGCTCGTCAACCAGGGGTCCATTGGCTGGGCGGTTTTCATGGCCCTGTGGGGCTTCCTGGTGATCAGCGGCATCGACAACTTCGTCAAGCCCTACCTGATCAGCCTGGGCAGCGGCTTGCCTCTGCTGTTGATCGTGCTTGGTGTGTTTGGCGGGGTTCTCGCCTTCGGTTTCATCGGCATCTTCATCGGCCCGCCGCTGCTTGCGGTCGGCCTGATTCTGGTGCGGCTATGGATAGCGCTGCCGGCGGCGAAAACGGGCATCCCGGGGCCGGAACTCCCGCCGTAGCCATGGCGGCCCTGGCGCTGCGGAACCACGTCCCCATGATCATGCAGGCCAACGCCCAGCGCGCATAAGCCCCATACTGCGCTGACCGCCTCGGATTCGAGCAAGGAGAATGTCATAGTCATCAAAGAGTTCGGATCGTCGGCGCGCACCCGGAATGCGCTGCGCAACGACCAGGATACCGAGTTGCTGCGCTCGGAGCTGTTCAGCATCGAGCAACTGAAGCGTCACGCGGCCACGCTGGCGGGCCAGCATCGAATCGATTCGCGTCCGGGGCCGGACCGGCTGCTGTCACGGCTGGCGGACAATGCGCGCGTTCTGCTGGCAGCGTACGACGTCGTGACCACGGCCGCGACGCAGGGACAGCGGATCGTGCCGGCAGAGGCCTGGTTGCTCGACAACTACTATCTGATCGAGCAGCAGGTCACGCTGGCGCGCCGGCATCTTCCGCACGGGTACAGCCGGCAGCTGCCGCGCCTGGCTGAGGGGCCGTCAGCCGGCTTTCCCCGCATCTATGACCTGGCGCTGGAGTTGATCTCCCACATGGACGGCCGGGTCGACAGCGACAACGTCACCCAGTTCGTCGCCGCCTACCAGGCCGTCGAGCCGTTGAAGCTGGGCGAACTGTGGGCGTTTCCGATCATGCTGCAGCTGGCGCTGCTGGAAAATCTGCGCCGCGTCGGCTTGCGCATCGCCCACCGGCGCGAGGAGCGCGACGCGGCCATCAGCTGGGCAGACCGCATGCTCGCGACGGCCGAAACCGAGCCGAAACAGCTGATCCAGCTGCTGGCCGAGTTTGCCAATGCCGATGTGCCGCTGACCGCGCCGTTCGTGGAGGAGTTTTACGCCAGACTCCAGTCTCAGGGCCCCGCCATGGCCTTCGTCCAAACCTGGGTCGAGCAGAAACTGTTCGACCAGGGCGTGACCGCCACGCAGCTGTCGGAGGCGGCCGGCCGAACGGCTGCGGCCAATCAGATCTCCATCGCAAACAGTATCGGCAGTCTGCGCTTCATCGGCGCAATGGACTGGAAGCATTTCGTCGAGTCGCTCAGTGTCGTCGAACAGGCCTTGCGTGAAGACCCGGCCGGGATGCATGCCGGCCAGGATTTCGTCACCCGCGACCGCTACCGCCATGTCGTCGAAGACGTGGCGCGGGGCAGTTCGTGCAGCGAGTCGGCCGTGGCGCGCGCAGCCATCGTTCTCGCGCAGACTGCCGCGGGGCAGTTGGGGGCGCAGGATCGCAGCGCGCATGTCGGTTACTACCTGATCGATCGCGGGCGGCAGGACCTGGAGCGCGCGGTCGGCTGCCGCTTGCCGTGGAAATTGCGGGCCATCCGGGCGGGCAGGCATTTCCGCCTGAGCCTTTACCTTGCCCCCATTCTGCTGCTCACCGCGCTGGCGGCGGCGGTCGTGCTTTCCGCTTTCGACAGATTCGCGCCGGATGACTGGCGCTACTGGTTTTTTGCGGTCGCCGGCGTGACTGGCGTCTCGGCGCTGGCTGTCCCGCTGGTGAACCTGCTGGTCACGCTGCTCCTGCCGCCGCGTGCGCTGCCACGCATGGATTTTTCGAAAGGCATTCCATTCGCTCACCGCACCATGGTGATCGTCCCCACCTTGCTGGGCGGACGGCAGGAGATCGATGATCTGGTCGAAGCCCTGGAGATCCGTTATCTCGGCAATCGCGACCCCAATCTGTTCTTTGCCCTGCTGACGGATTTCCACGACGCGCCCGAGCAGTCGCTGCCCGATGATGACGCATTGCTGTCCTACGCGCGCGCATCGGTGCAGACGCTCAACGAGACCTATCGCGAGGACCGCCCGTGCATCTTCTACCTGTTTCATCGGCCGCGCGTGTGGAATCCGGTCGAGCGGGTGTGGATGGGCCATGAGCGCAAGCGCGGCAAGCTGGAACAGTTCAATGCCCGGCTCAGGGGGGAGGCGCAGACGGCGTTCTCGGAGGTGGTCGGCGATGCCTCCATCCTCGAATCGATCAAGTACGTCATCACCCTGGATACCGACACGCAACTGCCCCGCGATGCGGCACGCGCGCTGATAGGCAACCTCGCCCATCCGCTCAACCGGCCGGTCTACGATGCGGGCAAGGGGCGCATCGTCGAAGGCTACGCGATCCTGCAGCCGCGCGCTTCGATCAGCCTGACCAGCGCAGGCCGTTCGCGGTTTACCAAGCTGTTCGCGGGCGAATCCGGCATCGATCCCTACACGCGCGAAGTATCGGACGTCTACCAGGACGTTTTCGGGGAGGGCTCGTTCATCGGCAAGGGCATCTACGATGTGGACGCCTTTCGTCAGGCTGTCGACGGCCGCTTTCCGGAGAACCTCATTCTCAGCCACGACCTGCTGGAAAGCGGGTATGCGCGCTCGGCCCTGGTGACCGATGTCGACCTCATCGAAGAGCATCCGGCCAGCTACGCGATCGAGGCCAGCCGGCGTCACCGCTGGATACGCGGCGACTGGCAGCTGGCAGGCTGGCTGCTGCCGCGGGTGCCCGGCCCGGCTGGCTCGACCGGGCGGCGGGCGAAGCGGCAACCGAATCCGCTCACCAGCCTGTCGAGGTGGAAAATCCTCGATAACCTGCGGCGCAGCCTGGTGTCGCCGTCGCTGCTTGTCTTGCTGGCAGGAGGCTGGCTGTTCGGGCCGGGGTCGGCGTGGTTCTGGAGCCTGCTGGTCGCGGCGGTGGTGTTCCTGCCCGCCTTGCTGGGATCGGTGATCGAGCTTGTCCGCAAGCCTGAAGAACGGGATTGGCAGGTGCACCTGGTCCTGACCAGCAAAACCGTGGGGCGCTCGTTGGCGATCGCCTTGCTGACCTTGATCCTGTTGCCCTACGACACCTGGATTTGCCTGGATGCGATCCTGCGCTCGGGGGTGCGCATGCTGTTTACGCAACGCGGACTGCTGCTATGGCAACTGCCTTCCTATGCGGTTCGCAACCGGCGCCGGTCGCTGGGCGATTTTTTCAGGGAGATGTGGATCGCGCCTGTGGTGGCGGTTGCGCTGGGCGCGGCGTTGGCCATGCGGGGAGGGGCGCCAACGGCGGCGTGGTTCTACGCTTTCCCCATCCTGTCGCTGTGGCTGGTGTCGCCCGTCGTCGGCTGGTGGATCAGCCGGCCGCTGGTGCCCCCCGCGCCGGACCTGAGCGTCGAGCAACGGGCTTTCCTGCGGACGTCGGCGCGGCGAACCTGGCGCTTCTTCGCTGATTTCGTCGGCCCCGGGGACAACTGGCTGCCGCCCGACAACTTCCAGGAATACCCGGCTGCGGGCATCGCTTCGCGCACCTCGCCGACGAACATCGGCATGTCGCTGCTGGCGGACCTGGCCGCGTACGATTTCGGCTACATTTGCGCCGGCGAATTCCTGCGGCGCACCGAAGCCACCCTGGCCACCATGGAAAAGCTGGAACGCTACCGCGGCCATTTTTACAACTGGTACGACACCCGCACGCTGCAGCCGCTCCACCCGAAATACGTCTCTTCGGTGGACAGCGGCAACCTGGTCGGCAGCCTGCTCACCCTGCAGGCGGGGCTGACCGAACTGAAAGATCGGCCGGTACTGTCGGCCAACGCGTTTCAGGGCCTGCAGGACACCTTGCAGGTCCTGGCCGAGCACGTGCCCGCGTTACCCGCCCCGGATCTTGCGAAGAAGATCAGGTTGCTGCAGGACATGCTGCACGCGCTCACTCTGGACGGGCAGCCCCGGACACTGGCTGCCGCCGAAAGCGTGCTGGACGAGATCCACCGCACCGGCGGCGGGCTCGTTGCATGGCTGCCGGCGGATATCGATATCGATGGCGAGCTGTATTACTGGGCGCAGGCATTCGACCGGCAATCCCGCGCGCTGCGCGATGAGCTCGGATTGCTGGTGCCCGAGCCGCGGCACTTCAGCGGCATTCCGACGCTGGCTGAATTGGCCGGCGCGCATGCAGCGGAACGGCGCGGAACCATCGACGCTTTGGCCGAGCGTTGCCGCGAACTGGCGGCGATGGATTTCGAGTTTCTCTACGACGCCTTGTGCGGCCTGCTGGCCATCGGCTACGACGTCAGCGAACGGCGCCGCGATCCGACCTGCTACGACCTGCTGGCATCGGAAGCGCGCCTGGCCAGTTTCCTGCTCATCGCGCAGGGACAGGTGCCGCAGAAGCACTGGTTCTCGCTCGGCCGCCTGCTGACCAGCCATGGCGGCGACGTGAGCCTGATTTCATGGAGCGGCTCGATGTTCGAGTACCTGATGCCGCAGCTGATCATGCCGAGCTACGCGAACACCCTGCTGGAGCAGACCTGCAAGGCAGCGGTGTCGCGCCAGATCGAATACGGCCGGCAACGCGCAGTGCCATGGGGCATTTCCGAATCCTGCTACAACGCCACCGACATGCACCAGGTCTATCAATACCGTGCGTTCGGCGTGCCCGGGCTGGGCTTCAAGCGCGGTCTGGGGGACGACCTGGTCATCGCACCCTACGCCAGCGCGCTGGCGCTGACGGTGATGCCGCAGGAAGCGTGCCGCAACCTGCAGACGCTGGCCGACCAGGGTTTCCGCGGCAACTATGGGTTCTTCGAGGCGATCGACTACACGCCATCGCGTGTGCCGCGGGGCAAGAATCACGCCATCGTGCGCGCCTTCATGGCGCATCATCAAGGCATGAGCCTGTTGGCCTTCGAGCATGTATTGCTCGACCAGCCGATGCAGCGCCGGTTCATGTCCGTCCCCCTCATCCAGGCGACCGAATTGCTGTTGCAGGAACGGGTGCCGAAGAAGGGCGCGACCCTGCACCCGCACGCGGCTGAAGTGAGCGCCGCCGCGCGACCCCCCGCCGCCGAAGCGGGCACGATCATGCGCGTGTTCACCGACCCGAATACGCTGATACCCGAAGTCCACCTGCTGTCCAACGGCAGTTATCACGTCATGGCGACCCATGCCGGCGGCGGGTACAGCCGCTGGCGCGACCTCGCCGTCACCCGCTGGCGCGAGGACGCCACGTCCGATGGCTGGGGCACCTTCATCTACTTGCGCGACCGCGACACGGGACGCTACTGGTCGACCGCGTATCAGCCGACCTTGCGCCGCGCCGACCGCTACGAGGCGATCTTCGTGCAGGGGCGCGCTGAATACCGGCGGCGCGATCAGGGAATCGAAGCGCACACCGAGATCAGCGTTTCGCCAGAGGATGACGTCGAGATCCGCCGCGTCACGCTCAGCAACCATTCGTCCCGCACCCGCCAAATCGAGGTGACGAGCTACGCGGAGGTGGTGCTGGCGTCGTTGAATGCCGACCTCGCCCACCGCACCTTCAGCAACCTGTTCGTCCAGACCGAAATCCTGCCCGGCCGGCAGGCGATCCTCTGCACGCGGCGTCGCCGCACGCCGGGCGAGCAGGTGCCGTGGATGTTTCATCTGTTGGCGGCGCCAGGTGTCGTTGCCGGCGCGCAGTCTTACGAGACCGACCGCACCCGCTTCATCGGACGCGGTCGAACGGCGGCCAACCCCGCGGCGCTGGACGGCCCCGGCAGCCCGTCGGCACTGTCGAACACGGAGGGATCGGTGCTCGACCCCATCGTGGCGATCCGCCGCACCCTCACCTTGTCCCCCGACGAGTCGGTGACCGTGCAGATCATCTCCGGTGTCGCGGATACGCGCGAGGCCGCATTGGCTTTGCTTGAGGAGTATGGCGACCGGCACTTCGTCGAGCGCGCCTTCGAAATGGCCTGGTTCCATAGCCAGGAGGTGCTGCGCCACCTCAACGCAAGCGAAGCCGATGCACAGATCTATGGCCGCCTGGCCTCCTCCGTCGTTCACGCCCATGCCTTGCGCCGCGCCGCCCCCGGCATCATCGCCCGCAACCAGCTTGGGCAGTCCGGATTGTGGCGCTTTGCCATCTCGGGCGACCTGCCGATCGTGCTGCTGAACATCGGCGACCTGAACCGCATCGACCTGGTCAAGCAGGCGTTGCAGGCCCATGCCTATTGGCGCATGAAGGGTCTGGCTGCGGATCTGGTGATCGTGAACGAGGATTTTTCGGGCTACCGGGCGGTGCTGCAAGACCAGATCATGGGGCTGATCAACGCGGGCCCCGAAGCGCAGGTGATCGACAAGCCGGGCGGGGTCTTCGTGCGGCGTGCCGAAGAGCTCAGCGAGGACGAGCGGGTGCTGCTGCAGACGGTCGCCCGCATCGTCTTCAACGATACCGCCGAGACCCTGATCGAGCAGGTGGAACGCCGCGTATCGGCAGAGCGTGTGTCGGACCGTCTGGAGCCCACGCTGCAAATGGCGGCCGAGCCGGTGTATCCGCTGGCGGCGCGCGAGCGCATTTTCAGCAACGGCCTGGGCGGCTTCACGCCCGACGGGCGCGAATACATCGTCACCCTCGAACCCGGCCAGACCACGCCGGCGCCGTGGGTCAACGTGATCGCCAGCCCGCACATCGGCACCGTCGTCAGCGAGAGCGGCGGCGCCTATACCTGGGCGGAAAACGCGCACGAGTTCCGCCTCACCGCCTGGCACAACGACCCGCTCTCCGATGCCAGCGGCGAGGCGGTCTACATCCGCGACGAGGAAACGGGGGCGTTCTGGTCGCCGACGCCCTTGCCCGCCCGCGGCCGCTCCGGCTATGTGTGCCGGCACGGCTTCGGCTACAGCGTGTTCGAGCATTACGAAGCGGGCATCGCCTCGGAACTCTTCACCTACGTCGCCATGGACGCACCGGTGAAGTTCGTCGTGGTCAAGCTGCGCAACCGCTCGCGGCGCGCGCGCAGCCTGTCGCTCACCGGGTACTGGGAACTGGTGCTCGGCGAGTGGCGCCACGCCAACCTGATGCACATCGTCACCGAAACCGATCCGCACAGCGGGGCGCTGTTTGCCCGCAATGCCTACGGCCGCGAATGCGCCGGCCGGGTGGTGTTCGCCCATGTCAGCGAACGCGAGCGCTCGGCGAGCGGAAACCGCACCGAGTTCATCGGCCGCAACGGTGCGCTGGCCAGCCCGGCGGCGATGCGCCGCAAGCGCCTGTCAGGCAGGACCGGCGCCGGCCTCGATCCGTGCGCCGCGATACAGGCGCGGATCGAACTGGCCGAAGGGCAGGAGCGCGAAATCGTGTTCGTGTTCGGCGCGGCCCGCACCAGCGACGAAGCGCGGCAATTCATTCAGCGATTCGGCGGGCGGGCAGGGGCAAGGCAGGCCCTGGAGGCGGTGTGGGAGCACTGGAACCACGTCCTGGGCGCGGTGCATGTGGAGACGCCGGACCCTGCGCTGAACGTGCTGGCCAACGGCTGGTTGGTGTACCAGACCTTGTCCTGCCGGCTGTGGGCCCGCAGCGGTTATTATCAGTCCGGCGGCGCCTACGGTTTCCGCGATCAATTGCAGGACACCATGGCGCTGGTCCATGCGACGCCGTGGCTCGCCCGCGAGCAGTTGATCCGTTGCGCCGAGCGCCAGTTCCGCCAGGGCGACGTGCAGCACTGGTGGCATCCGCCCCACGGGCAAGGCGTGCGCACCCATTTTTCCGACGACTATCTGTGGCTGCCGTATGCCGTCTGTCGTTATGTATTGGCAACCGGCGACACCGGCGTGCTCGACGAGTCAGTGCATTTCCTCGAGGGCCGCGAGCTGAATCCGGAAGAGGAGGCCTACTACGATCAGCCGCAACGTTCGCCGGAAGCGGCCAGCCTCTATGAGCACTGCGTACGTGCCCTCAAGCACGGCCTGCGTTTCGGCGTTCATCAATTGCCGCTGATGGGCTGCGGCGACTGGAACGACGGCATGAATCTCGTCGGCCGCGACGGCAAGGGCGAAAGCGTTTGGCTGGCGTGGTTCCTTTACGAAAACCTCGAGCTGTTTGCCGGCCTGGCGCGCGGCCGTGGCGATGCGGCCTTTGCCGACGCGTGCAGCGATCAGGCCGCCCAACTGCGCAGCAACATCGAGGCCCATGCCTGGGATGGAGGCTGGTACCGGCGCGCCTGGTTCGACGACGGCACTCCCTTGGGCTCGTCCCGCAACGACGAATGCCAGATCGATTCGATCAGCCAGAGCTGGGCGCTCATCTCCAACGGCGGCGACCGGGTGCGCGCGCGCCAGGCGATGGCGGCGGTGGACCAGCGCCTGGTGCGGCGCGACGCGCAGCTGATCCAGCTGCTCGACCCGCCGTTCGACAAATCGGAGCTGGAGCCCGGTTACATCAAGGGCTACGTGCCCGGCGTGCGCGAGAACGGCGGCCAATATACCCATGCCGCGATCTGGACCACGATGGCGTTTGCCATGATGGGGGACAGGGAACGCGCGTGGGAATGCTTCGCCATGCTCAATCCCATCCATCACGGCAGCACTGCGGACGCCATCGAGCGCTACAAGGTCGAGCCCTACGTCATGTGCGCGGACATTTACGGCGCACCGCCGCACACCGGCCGCGGCGGCTGGACCTGGTACACCGGGGCGGCGGGCTGGATGTACCGGCTGACCGTGGAAACCCTGCTGGGCCTGCAACTGGAAGTGGACCATCTGCGTATCGCGCCGTGCGTCCCGGCCGACTGGGGTGCCTACAAAATCCACTACCGCTATCGCGACACCGTCTACCACATCACGGTCCGCGGCGCCGGCGAGCCATCCGGGCAGGCTGCCCGCGTAACGGTGGACGGCGTCGAACAGCACGACGCGCGCATTCCTCTGGTCGACGACCGCCAGGCACACCACGTCGAGGTGGTGTTGGGCTAAAACCGCGCCGCGGTGCGCCCGCCCTTCTTTCGCCATCCGCTGCTCCCTTGGGGAGCAGCCCTTTGCCCAGCATGGGACGGCCGCCGACAGCGCCAATGCACAAGCAGTCCGGCCAGCTTCCCTGGCAGGCGTGAGCCGGGTGAACCGTATCGTGCCGGCAGCATGTTTGGCTGTTTGGCGCGAAACGGTCTACAAATTAAAGGGATGTCCATGCGCGGGCGGCTGGCGGCCCGTCAACCGCGGCACGGGTGTCAAGCGGGCGCGGCCACCCGGTTCCTCGCCAAACCAGAGCAACTCCCGGTAGCGGAGACGGAGGTCATCATGTTGAAATGGGCAGCAATCTTCTTTGTCATCGCGATTGTCGCGGCGGTCCTTGGTTTTGGCGGCATCGCCGCCGGCGCTACGGAGATCGCCAAGATTCTGTTTTTTGTATTTCTGATCATCTTTTTAGTCACCTTGATCATGGGGATGATGCGGAAGTAAAACCGGCCGCGGTTGCCCGGCCAGCCATCCACGAGCCGGCGATGGCATGTCAACCTGCAGACGCGGCTGAGACGCCGTGCGCATGCCCGCTTGCTTGACCAGGAAAGGATCGTCCGTATGGCTTCCGAACCGCCTGACACGCTCTTCCGGGCCTCCGAACCGCCGGCCCGCCCCGATCGCAATGACGCCGAAAACGCGGTGCGCATGCTGATCCGCTGGGCGGGCGACGACCCGGACCGCGAGGGGTTGCGCGACACGCCGGCGCGCGTCGCGCGGGCCTACGAGGAATTCTTCGCCGGCTACCTCGAGGACCCAGTGCAGATTCTGTCGCGCACCTTCTCCGAGGTGGAGGGCTACGACGAGATGATCGTCATGACCGACATCCGCTTCGAAAGCCATTGCGAGCACCACATGGCGCCCATCATCGGCAAGGCGCATGTCGCCTACCTGCCGGATCGCCGGGTGGTGGGCATTTCCAAGCTCGCCCGCCTGGTCGATATCTATGCCAAGCGTCTGCAGATCCAGGAAAGAATGACGGTGCAGATCGCCGATACGCTGAACGACGTGTTGCAGCCGAAAGGGGTTGCGGTGGTGATCGAAGGAGCCCATCAGTGCATGACCACGCGCGGCGTGCACAAGCCGGGCGCGGCCATGGTCACCAGCCGCATGCTGGGCGCCTTCCGCTCGGATGGCTCAACCCGGCGCGAGTTTCTCGCCATGATCGGCCGCACCGGTGCGGGACCGCTGAGCAATGCGTGACAGGGCGCGCGGTGGGTGATGCGTTGCCGGGCTTGAGCCGCTTGGCCCGCGCTGCCTATGCCTTAGGTCTTCCGTACATCCGGGCAGACAGCGACAACCACCCAAAGCTGTCATCGAGGATGTCTGCCCGGAAGGGCGGACCGGTGCCGTCGCAATGTTCCTGCGTGCAATGCTGCCTGGGGGATGGCGGGCGGACGCCGGATGCCTGTGCGCGGCTCATCAAATCCGGGGGAAACGGCGGCCGCTTACGGCACTTCGCAGGGAAACCGCCGGCTTGAACCGATGCCGCAATGACGTGTGTGTGCTGACGTACAGACGCCGATCGGTCTTGGGCGCGAAGATGCAAATTGCTGAGCGGAAGCGCCGGGTTATGCATCTAAACACCGATACCGGCCACCGCCAGCCCGCATGGCAAAGGCGCGAGGCTGCCGCCATGCCGTATCCCATCCGCCCCGGAACACTTGAGGATATTCAAGATGAAACTGCATACCAAACTTATGCTCGGACTGCTTTCCGCACTGTTTGCGGCGAGCTTTGCGATGGCCGCCGAACACGGTACAAAAATGAGCCCACGCCATCCCGGAATCGACTGTAACGGCATGGGCATGATGTCGGGCGACATGAAGACGGATCCCGTTGCGCGTGCACATAAACGTTTAAGCGAACTGAAGGCCAAGCTTAACCTCGCTGCCGATCAGCAGTCCGCCTGGCAGGCGTTCTCCGATCACGTAAACGACCAAGCCAAAAACATGGCGTCGATGCGTGACCGGATGAAGAGCAATGCCCAATCTATGCCGAAGACCGCGCCTGAACAGATGGCGAAGATGGCGGACTTGATGAAAGAACGGGCGCAGAACATGGCAAGGATGGCAGACGCCGCGAAGACGTTCTATGTCACCCTCACGTCCGAACAAAAAGTGGCCTTCGACAAGGTGTATACGGGCCAGATGGCGCGCATGCCGCGCGCCGGCCCTGGCCTGAAGGATTGACTCTGGACGCCGTAAAACATGTTCTGCAGCCTGTTGCTGCGCGAGGCGTCTGCATGGCGGGGGAGCGCTGCGACAAAAGGCTTCCGATGGGCGATTCCGCCAGCCGAAACCCGTACGAAGGAGTTTGACATGAACTGGAATACCGTTGAAGGAAACTGGAAGCAGTTCAAAGGTAAGGTGAAAGCGCAATGGAGCAAGCTCACCGATGATCGCCTCGACGCGATTGCCGGCAATCGCGACGAACTGGACGGCAAGATGCAGGAGAGCTACGGCGTCGCGAAGGGCGAAGCCGAACGGCAGATCAACGACTCCGAGGCGCGCAACAAGGATGCCCGTCCCTAGGGGGTGCGGTTCCTCCATGGCGTGCGCGGCGTTGCGCACGGCGCCAGGCGCGCCGAGGCGGATGCATATCCGGCGTCGGGAATCGTCACGCGATCTTTTCTTCTCGCGGCGGCGGGCGATGCGGCAACATCGTCCTGGGCCAACCGGGGTCATGAACATGTCCTCCGCAGTCGGCGCTGCCGGCCCTGACGACGCCGGCTGTCCTTCTTCCGGGCGCGCCTGCCCGTGCTGCAACGGCGCTGTGTGCCGCATCCCGCGCCGGTTCGTCGATCTGCTCGCGAGCATCTTCCTGCCGGTGCACCGCTACCGATGCCGTTCGGTGCGGTGCGGCTGGAAGGGAAATCTGCGCGTGAAGCGGCATTCCCTGTTGATCCGGTGAGCCTTCCACATCACTCGGGGAACAGCCGATATGCAGCATCGTGTTATGTGCGTCACCGTACCGACCGCGTCCGCCTTTGTAACTATATTGGCATCAAGGTTTTGACTTGGCGTGCGGGTCGGATTCGCTGGGTTCCGCCGTGCCGTACTGGTCTGGCGACAGGAGCAGAATCGAATAGCCCGGTTTAATTCACATTTGGAGAGTCAATCATGAAAAAATTCAACACCTATCTTTCCGCGGTGTTTCTCGCTGCCACGCTGGTGTCCGTCGTCGGTTGCTCGTCCACGCCGAGGCAGGAAGGGACCGGCGAATACATCGACGATAGCGTCATCACCGCCAAGGTGAAGGCCGCCATACTCAACGCCCCCACCCTGAAGGTCGCCGAAATCAACGTCGAGACCTTCAAGGGCGTGGTTCAGTTGAGCGGTTTCGTCAATTCCCAGGCCGACATCAACAAGGCGGTCGAGGTGACGCGTGGCGTCCGCGGCGTGACATCCGTCAAGAACGACATGCGGGTCAAGTGAGCGACGGCGGCCAGGACCGCTGCCCGGGCATTGCGTTCGGCCGTGGCCCGGGCCGCCTGTCAAGGCTTTGAGACAAGCTACAGCCAGTATTCGGCGAGCCGCGCGGCCCATTCCTTGAACCGGAGCAGCAGCGACCGCTGCTGCCACCGTTCGAGATCGATGGCATCGGACTCAGCCAGGTCCCTTGCGAACATGGCATCCATTTGCCGGGAAAAGTCGCGGCCCAGGATCGCCGCATTGATTTCGTCGTTGTGCAGGAAGCTGCGCCAGTCCAGATTGGTCGAACCGATGGTCGACCAGACGCCGTCGATGGAGGCGGTCTTGGAATGCATCACCGCGCCGCGCCGTTCGTAGATTTTCACCCCGGCCCGCAGCAGTTTCGCGTAATGCGAGCGCCCGGCGTGGAACACCGCCCAGGAATCGGTATGGCTCGGCAAGATCAGCCTCACCTCGACGCCGCGCTGCGAAGCGTCGATCAGGGATTTGAGCAATTGCGGATCGGGAACGAAATAGGCGTTGGTGAGATTCACCCGCTGTTCCGCATGGTCGATCGCCGACAGCAACGTGAGATAGATCAGGCTGTGGGGATCGTCGGAGGTGCTGCCGATGGCGCGCACGATCTCGTCCCCCTGTTTGCCGAGCGGGGGAAAATAGTTTTTCGCGGCCAGCGGCGGGCCTTTTTGCTTGCGCCAGGTGTCGATGAACAGCTTCTGGAATTCCGCCACCACCGGCCCTTCGATCTGCAGGTGGGTGTCCCGCCAGCCTACGGGCTTTCCTGCGGGCTTTGCCGCTTTCCTTCGCGCCGACCTCATGGACGAGCCGCTGGAATAGGATTCGCTGATATTGATGCCGCCGATGAAGGCGACGCGGCCATCGACCAGCAGCAGCTTGCGATGGTCGCGGTTATTCAGCAGCCACCCCTTTTTATTCCCGGCCAAGGGATTGACCGGATTGAACTCGATCACCTGGATGCCGCCGGCGCTCAGGCGCGCAAAAAACTCCTTGGGGGTATTCAGGCAGCCGACGCTATCGTAGATCAGGTTGACCTGGACGCCGGCGGCCTGCCTTTCCAGCAGCAGGTCCGCGAACTGTCTGCCGATGTCGTCGTCCTCAAAGATGTAGGTTTCCAGATTGATGTGGTCTTGGGCTGCACGCATGGCCGCGAACATGGCCTGGTAGGTCGCCGGGCCATCCTGCAACAGGACCAGCTTGTTGCCCAGTACCAGCGGGCTGTCGGCGTTGATCGCCTGCTCCATGGCCAGGTGCTTCTGCAGGATATCGATGTCGCCGGATGTGCGCTGGAGTTTGTCGATGATGGCTGCGCTCCTGTTTGCGGAGACGGAACCGTGCGCCCCCTCGAAAGCCACCGCCTGCGTATGCGGGATCGCCATTTCGCTCGCGGCGTCGGGGAGGCTGGCGCATCCGGCGCAGGCGAGCAGGCAGCATGCCGCCGCCATGCGCCCGGCTGCCGCGATCGGGCGAAGCATGGGAAGCCCGCGCGGTTGCCGCGGCCGCGCCGGATTCGGGCAGGGCATTTTTTCTCCCCCTCCGGTTGCGGCAAACCCGTTGCGGCCCGGCTTGCGGTGGAGCGATCCCGCCTTGGTTGCCGGATGAAACGATTTCCACATGGCAATTCCCTTGAGGGCTTGATCCGCCTGGCTTTTCGGCCAATTTGCTGGCGAAGCACGGCTGCTGAATGGGGGCCACGAATATCAGTCAATATAGCCACCCGCGACGCTTCCGTTTGGTCAATCATTGCATTTCCAAGCGTCCGCTGTTCGGCGAGAATGATGGTTCTGCCGGGCTTGAACCCTGGACATCGGGAGCGAAGGTCGTGAGTCTGTTGCTTGCAGCAAGCAAACGCGCGCAGTCGCGAGAGGAGGAAATCGCCAACAGCCTCAGCCACGGTTTAGGGCTGATCGCGGCACTGGTGGCCGCGCCGTTGCTGATCCGGCATGCCGTGCGGCATGGCGATGCGGGGTTCATCGTCGGTGCGAGCATCTTCGCTGCGACCATGGTGCAGCTGTACCTGGCTTCCACCCTGTATCACGCGTTGCCGGCCGGCCGCGCCAAGCGCGCGTTCCGGGTTATCGAGCACTCCGCGATCTTCCTTCTCATTGCCGGGACGTACACCCCCTTCACCCTGGGAGTGCTGAGCGGCGCCTGGGGCTGGACGCTGCTCGGGCTGGTGTGGGGCATTGCCGTGGCCGGGGTGACGCTGAAGGCGCTGAACCGGCTGACGCATCCCATCCTCACCACCGGGCTCTATCTGCTGATGGGCTGGCTGATCGTGATTGCCGCGCAGCCCCTGTCCGAGCGCCTGCCTGCCGCCGGCCTGCTATGGCTGGTCGCCGGCGGCCTGGCTTACACGCTGGGGGTGGTTTTCTTCGCGTTCGATTCGCGCCTGCGCTACGGTCATTTCATCTGGCATCTGTTCGTCATGACGGGCACCGCCTGCCATTATTTCGCCGTGCTCGGATATGCCGTATGAGGGAGGCGCGCCATTCGGCATCCGCGCTGGATGGCGGCCGCTTGCCGGGACGCAAGGCCGCCCGCAGCACGACATCCGCGCCAGGGAAGACAGCGCGATCGGCCCGGAAGGACGGGCCAATTCAGGCGCATCCCCTCGTCGCGGGCGTGAAATTGGTGTCGACACGCCCTAGTTGCCGTTGACGATAGCGTCGCGGCCGCGCTGCTTCGCCCGATAAAGCCGGCTGTCCACCTCCTCGATAAATCCGAGCGGTTCGGCGCGATGGTCGGGCGTAATGGTGCCCACCCCGAGGCTCACCGTCAGGATCTGGCTGACCCGGGATTTTTCGTGCGGGATCTGTTCCTTGAAAATCAGGCTGCGGCATCGCTCGGCAATCTTTGCTGCCGAATTCTCGTTCGTCTCGGGCAGCACCAGTACGAACTCCTCGCCGCCGAAGCGGGCGACGAGATCCCGCGCCCGGGTGGCGGCCGAACTCAGGACCTGCGCGACCCGTTTGAGACAGGCGTCGCCCTGGAGATGTCCGTAGTGGTCGTTGTACTGCTTGAAATAATCGATATCGAGCATGATGACCGAGAGCGGCTGGTTGTTGCGCCGCGCATTGGCCCACTCCAGTTCCAGGACGGAATCGAACATGCGCCGGTTGGCGACTCCGGTCAGGCCGTCCTTGAAAGACAGCGCTTCCAGTTCCTGCTGCAACACGATCAACTGTTCTTCTGTTTTTTTGCGTTCGCTGATGTCGAACATGAACCCGATCAGCGAATCGACCCCGCCGTCTTCGTTGCGCACCACGTGCACTACATCGCGAATCCATATGTGGCGGCCGTCCGGGGTCAAGGCGCGATAGTCCGCCTCATGGTCGGTTCCGGCCGTCGACTGCGCGACGCAGTAATTCACCACCCGCTCCCTGTCCTCGGCGTGAATTCTTGCCGCCCAGTCCTCCACGCTTGCCCAGCTCGCGGGCGGCCAGCCGAGCAGGCTTTCTATCTGCGGCCCGATGTAGGCGAACCGCATGGTTTGCCAATCGATTTTCCAGGGAATGGCCTGGGTGGATTCCAGCAGGGTCTTGTAGACCGCGCTGTCGATTTCCCCGTCTTTTGCAATGTCAGTCATCGTTCCGAACCCGGTCTGCAGGAAGGTATTTTCGTGTCATTTGAGCGTATCACGGGCGAGTTGAGACTATGTGTTCTCCCGCTCCGCCCGAGATTTGAGCATGCGACCCAGGCATCCGCAGCATGAGCACAAAGTCTGTAACCGACGCGCCCGCTCGTCCGGAGCGGACGGGCATGGTCTGAACGCGGCAGCGGATTCGCGGCGCCGGAATTCTGTTACATGAAACCCGCTAGCCACGTCTCCCTGAGCAACGTCATGGATCTGCTGCTCGACGCCATCTGCGTCGTGGATACGCGGGGACGTTTTGCTTTTGTCAGTGCCGCGAGCGAACGCATTTTCGGCTATCTCCCGGAGGAAATGATCGGCAGGCCGATGATCGACTTCGTGTTCCACGAGGACCGGGCGAGGACGCTGCAGGCCGCCGGCGAGGTTGTCGCCGGCCACCCCCTGCCGCATTTCGAGAACCGTTATGTGCGCAAGGACGGCCGGATCGTCCATGTCATGTGGTCGGCGCGCTGGTCGGAAGCCGATCAGGTGAGGGTGGGCGTGGCGCGCGACGTGACCGACCGCAAGCGTGCCGACGCCATGCAGGCCGCACTCTATGCCATTTCCGATGCGGCGCTCAGGGCTGAAGACTTGGTCGCCTTGTTTCAGCAAATCCATCAGATCATGGGCGGATTGTTGCCGGCAGGCAATTTCTTGGTTGCGCTTTACGACGAGAAAAAGGACGAGTTGACCTTTCCTTGCCATGTCGACGAATACGATCAGGCACGCGCGCCGCACCAATCCGATGCGGCGGCGCTGAGCGCAGAGATCGTCCGCACCGGACAGATCCTGCTTCTGCCCCCCGCCACCGGGGAGGGCTCTCCGGACATGGCCGGCCCGATGCCGGCAGCGGATTCATCGGCCTGGCTGGGGGTTCCGCTCAATGCAAAAAAGGGCGTCGTCGGCGCCCTTGTGGTGCAGAGCCGTGGCGCCGGGGTGCGGTATACCCAAAAGGACATCGAACTGCTGCAATTCGTCTCCACCCAGATTGCGCCGGTGATCGAACGCAAACAGATGGAAAGCTGGCTGCAGCACATCGCGCGGCACGACCCGCTGACCGACCTGCCCAACCGCGAACTGTTCCAGGACCGCCTGCAAACCGCGCTGCGCTGGGCCGAACGCAATCAAACTCCGCTGGCCCTGCTGTACCTCGACCTCGACAATTTCAAGCAGGTGAATGACACCCTGGGGCATCCCGTCGGCGATCTCCTTCTGCAGGAAGTGGCCCACCGTCTCAGGCAGTGCGTACGCGAATCGGACACGGTCGGCCGCGTCGGCGGCGACGAATTCCTCGTGCTGCTCAATGACGTTTCTCCCTCGGAGTGCGCCTTGCTGGTCGCCGAAAAAATCCGCGTTTCTCTCGCCCGGCCTTTTGGCCTGGCCGGCCATCAGGTGCATGTCCTGCCGAGCATCGGCATCGCGCTTTATCCCGACCATGGCGGCGATTGCAAGCAGCTGATCCGCCATGCCGACGAAGCGATGTATGGCGCCAAAAAGAGCGGCGGCAACCGCGTCCAGCTCGCCGCGCGGGCGAGCCTTCCCGAATAGGCGGAAATCCCCGGCAACGGCCTGGCAGCGAGCATCAGTGAAGATGAGGCAATAGCCTCGGCGGGTTAACCGCCGCACCGAATTGCGGCACCGCATCCCTCCCATGCCGCAGGCTGCGCGCGCCTACGGCGTTGCGCCCCTCGTCGCCCCGCCTGCCGCGGCAAGCTGTGTACCAAGGGCGCGGCGCTGGCGCTGCCGGCGCAGGCATCGCGGCGCGCTACCTCGACCGCAGCGCGCACTATGTGGATTTCGCCGCGGTCGGAGGCATCGCGGCCTGATCCGGCGTGCCCGCCTTGACGGATTGCCCGGCGGGGGAATAAGCCGTGCATGCGGCCGGTCGCCTGCCGCTTGGCAGGCATGCATCCATTGGCAGCTGATCGAGCCGCCCCTGAAAAAGCATTTCATATCTTGCTCAAAATGCCGATAATCATTTCAAAGGTGATTTTGAACTCCATATCTTTTTATCCTTCATTGCCGGGGAATGCCGATGCGTCTTTATCGCTTGTGGTTCGCCATTTTCCTGCTGTCCCTGTCCTGGCCGGCGGCAGCCTCCCCGCCGGGGAAAATCGCGGTACCGGACGCCATCGCCGGCGTGACCACGCTGAATGCCGAGGGCCTGATCGAATTGGCCGAACGTTTGCCCGGGCTGGTCGTCATCGATTCGCGGATGGCTGTGGACCGGCGCCAAGGCTATATCCAGGGATCGATCAGCCTGCCGGACACCCAGACCGCCTGCGCGACGCTGGGCGATTTCATTGCCACGCTTGACACCCCGGCCCTGTTCTATTGCAACGGGGTCAAATGCGGGCGCAGCGTGATCGCGATCAGGATCGCCCAGGGCTGTGGCTACCGCAGGCTGTACTGGTTCCGCGGCGGCTTCGAGGAGTGGAAGCAGAAAGACTATCCTTTCCTGCGGCAGTAGGCCGGCATGCTGCGCCGCCCGATCACCCTGCGTGTACTGAGCGGCCTGGTGGTGCTGGCAATGGGCGTGCTCGGCATGTCGCTGGCGCTGGTGACCGGCGAGATCTACCATCGCCTCACCCTGGACAATCAGCGTCAGGGCCTGAGCGGAATGGTGGGGCTGGCAGTCGGCGAGCGCATCGAACGTCTGGAAGAAAAATCCCGCTCCCTGGGCCTCAGCATCCAGAGCGATCCGACCTTCGAGCGGCTGCTGAAGGCGGGGGATTATTCCGCCGTCAATCATCTGCTCGATGATCAGTTCCACCAGTATTTCGTGACCGCCGGCGAGGTCCGGCTGGTCCAGTTGCGGCTGTTCAGCCCCGACTTCAGGCTGCTCGCCGAGGCCGGCGAGGACGTGCGCGGGTCTTCCGCACAGCAGGCCGCCTGCCCCGGCGTGCTGGAGGCGGCGAAACGTCGCCGCGGCGCGCAGCGCCTGCAATCCCTCTCCGCCCTGTGCGCCGCCCCCCTGCCGCTGCACAGCCTGATCGTGCCGGTCGGCGGCCTGTTTCTGCGCGGCTATCTTGAGGTCGTGGTCGACCCTTCCCCCAACCTGATCGGCCTGGACAAGACCCTGGGCATGCCGTTGCGGCTGCAATCGGTGACGGGCAGCGAACTGTATCGATCCGCGTCATGGCCGGCGACGGCCAGCGATCATGGCGCCCTGGCGGTGGACTATGCGCTGCGGGGCGACGGCGGGCGCGAGGTGTTGCGGCTGACCATGCTGAGCGATGTCGCGGCCCTGCGCGGCCAGCTTGGCGAGACGCGGCGCAATATCCTGCTGGTGGCGACCTTGCTGACCCTGGCGGTGGCAATGCTGCTGTACCGGGTGCTGCGCAGGACGATGCTGGAGCCGATCACGGACCTGCTGCGCCGCCTGCAGCGCTACGGCCAGCATGGCGAGGCCGACAGGAAAGGCATGGTGCCGACCAGGGCGATCCGGGAACTGCATGCCCTGCAGGACGTTTACGACACCCTGGACCATCTGGCCCGCACCGATCCGTTGACCCAGCTGCCGAATCGCGCCCAGTTCCAGGATTGCCTGGAGCGCCATACGACGGCAGAGCATCGGCGCAATGGCGGTTTTGCCCTGTTGATCATGGATCTCGACGGCTTCAAACAGGTGAACGACCAGTTCGGCCACCACGTCGGCGATACGCTGCTGCAGCAGGTGGCGGCGCGCCTGGAAAGCACGAAACGCCGGGGGGATGTCCTGGCGCGCCTGGGGGGCGACGAGTTCGGGATGATCCTGCCCGGGGTGCGGGAGCGCGAGAGCGCCGGCAGCGTGGCGGATAAACTGGCCCGGATACTGGGCGATCCGTTTCAGATCGGTTCCCATGCCTGCCGGGTGGGCGTGAGTATCGGCATCGCTTTCTATCCCGACGACGACGCTGACCCCGATACGCTGATCCGTCTGGCGGACGCCGCCATGTACGAGGCCAAGCGCGGCCGCGGCGGCCATGCCTATGCGAATTCCGGTGCGGCCTAGCGCGGTTGCGCCTTACGGCGTTGCGGGGAGCGCCGCCCCGGCCGCCGGCCCTGGGTGGCCGCGCGGGTCAGCGCCCCTCGGGCAGCACGATGTTGACTTCCAGCACTTCGTAATTGCCCTGTTTCTCGAGCCCCACCTTGATGTCGGCGGGGTCGATCGGGAAATACTTGGAAATCACCGCGACCAGGTCTTTCTGCAGGTCGGGCAGGAAGTCGGGACCGGAGAGTCCCGCGCGTTCGTGGGCGATGATGAGCTGCAGGCGCTCCTTGGCAACCGAGGCGGTAGGTTTCTTTTCGCCGAAAATGAGGGTGAGCCAGGACATCTTACTTGCCTCCGAACAGGCGCTTGATCAAGCCCGGTTTTTCGTAGTCGACGAAACGCAGCGGGTGCTCCTCGCCGAGGAAGCGGCCGATCGCATCCTGATAGGCGTCGGCCACCGGCGTGCCTTTCTGATGGATCGCGGGAATCCCCTGGTTGGAGGCCTGCAGCACGGCCTCGGATTCCGGGATGACGCCCAAAAGCGGGATCCGCAACAGTTCCTGAATGTCGGTGTAGGTCAGCATTTCGCCTTCCACCGCGCGCTTCGGGGCATAGCGGGTGACCAGCAGATGTTCCTTCACCGGCTCGCGGCCTTCGCTGGCGCGGCGGCTTTTCGACTGGATGATGCCGAGGATGCGGTCGGAATCGCGCACCGACGAGACTTCCGGGTTGGTGACGACGATGGCCTGGTCGGCGAAGGTGAGCGCCACCACCGCGCCGTGCTCGATCCCGGCGGGCGAGTCGCAGACGATGTAGTCGAAGCCCTGGTGTTCCAGGTCCTTCAGCACCTTCTCCACGCCTTCCTCGGTGAGCGCGTCCTTGTCGCGCGTCTGCGAGGCCGGCAGCACGAACAGGTTGTCGGCGTGCTTGTCCTTGATCAGCGCCTGGTGCAGGTTGGCGTCGCCCTGGATGACGTTGACGAAGTCGTACACCACGCGGCGTTCGCAGCCCATGATGAGGTCGAGGTTCCTGAGGCCGACGTCGAAGTCGATCACGGCGGTCTTGAAGCCGCGCAGCGCGAGGCCGCTGGCGATCGAGGCGCTGGTGGTGGTCTTGCCGACGCCGCCCTTGCCTGAGGTCACAGTGATGATGGTTGCCACAGCGCTTCCTTTTTTACTGGGGTTAGAGAGGTTCGATGACGATCTGGCTCGCGTCGGCCAGCCGGATTTGCGCCGGCTTGCCCGCCACGGCGGCGTCCGGGCCGGATTCGAAGGTGCGGTACACGCCCGCGATCGACACCAGTTCGGCTTCGAGATGGGTGGTGAAGATGCGCGCCGAAGCGTCGCCGCGCGCGCCGGCGAGCGCCCGGCCCTTGAGCGGGGCATACACATGGATGCTGCCGTCGGCGATCACTTCCGCGCCGGGATTGACCGCGGCCAGCACCACGATGTCGCCGCCCGCCGCGTACACCCGCTGCCCCGAGCGCAGCGGCTTGTCGATGATGCGGGTGGGGACGGCGACCGCAGCGGCCTGCGCGGCGGCTTCGGGCTCGGCTTCCGCCACGGCCGCGACAGCCGGTGTCGGCGCGGCTTGGTTCAGCACCAGCAGCCCGGCCTGGGTGGCGGCTGCGGCCAGTTCGGCCGACGCATTCTGCACCGCGAAAGGATTCAAGCCCCGGTTTTTCAATTCCTGCGCCAGCCAGACCCAGTCGGGCGATGCCGCGTCGGCCGGCAGGCGGCCGCACTCGAACACTGCCGCCTCGCCGCCGAAGAAATCCGGCGTCGCTGCAAACAGCGTGGTGAGATGGGTGTCCAGCGCAGCGTGCTCGGCGCTGTTGAGGATGACTTGTATTCCGGCGAGCCGCGTGGTTTTCAGTTCCAGCGCGGGCGCGGGGCGGGGCTCACGTCGGCGCGGCATGGCAGGCAGGGCGGGGAGAGTTCACGAAACAGGCGGTAGAAAGCAACCCCGAGAGTCTAGCCGCACCTGCATGGCGGGGCAAGGCGCGCGGGCGCGGCGGATCGACGCCGGGAGTTTCGCCGATGGCGGCGGCCGGGCCGCCGGCCATCATCGCGAGGCGGTCGGACAGCAGTGCCTCCGCGTCGGCGTCGTGGGCTCCTTCCTCACTGGCACCGCATCTCCTGTGTCAATTTCATCCACTGCGCCAGCCAGTTTTTTGCCCGCTCGCGCGCATGCCGCGTGGCGATCTTTTCCTCCGGCGTCTGGTCGGGACGGAAGTCGAACGCGCGCCGTGCCATCGGGTAGACCTGGTATTCGACCGGCACGCCGCGCTCCCACAGCGCATAGAACGCGCGGCCGCCGTTCATGCGGCGCAGTTCGTAATCCTGTTCGCCGATCAGGTACAGGATCGGCGTACTGAGCTGGGCGATTTCGGGCGCGACGCTGAACAGCTGCTCCGGTTCGGGCGCGTTGGGGTTCTGCATGTGGCCGTAATAGCTGACGATGGCGGCGATGTCGCTGCCGCGCTTGGCGGCCAGCCGGATCGCGTAATACGGGCCGCGCGACAGGCCGACGATGCCGACCGGCTGCTGGCAGGCGTTGGGCAGCGATTTCAGGTAGTCGAGTCCGGCCTCGACGTCCATTTCGGTGTCCGGATTGTGCGCCGACGGCCAGCGCTCGATGAAACGGCCGCTCTGCCAGTCGGGGGCTACGACCAGAAAGCCCTGCTCGGCGAGTTCGCGCACGTGGGCGCGCTCGTCGCCTTCGTAGCCGCGCTTGGCGTGGATGAACAGCACAGGCGGGAACGGGCCGTTGCCGGCGGGGGTGGCGATTTCGACCGGCACCTCGGAGCCGTCGGCGGCCCGGATGGTGGTCTTGCTCAGTTCGACGGCGCCGGCGAAGGCCGACGCACCCAGCGCCGATGCTAAGATGGCGCCCGCGATGACGAGTCTTTTCATGGTCTTCTCCTGGTGTTTTTCTGGCCGCCATTCTAGGCCAGCGCCTCCGGTTTTCTGCGCAGTCAAAAAGTACCCGAAGGGGTGCGCACACCCCTCCGGGCATGAATACCCTGATGGGCATGAATACCCTGGCGGGCATCGGTGCCGGTGAACACTTCCCTCGACGAACCGGCGATCCCGCTGCGGCTGCGGCGGCCGCTGGCAGCGGTGTGGATTTCGCTGGGTCTGCATGCGGCGCTGATCGCGCTGGTGCAGCTGGCGCCGCCGTCTGCGCTGAGCCTGGACGGGCCGGTGATCGAGGCGCGGCTGGAGTCGCCGCACGTCGCGTTGCCTGCGGTGGACGCGCCGCCCCTCGCGCCCGCAGTGGATGCGCCGGACGACTCCGTGCAGGAGGCTCCCCGGCTTGCGCCGAGCGAGACGGCGGAGGCGCTGCCGGTGGCCGAACCGCTTGCTCCGCCTCCCGTGCAAGCCGCGCCGGCCGCCGCCGCAGCGCAACCTGCATCCGCTACGCCTCAGCCTGCCCCGGCTGCGCCCCCGCCGGCCGCTTCCGCTCCGATGCCGGGCGTGACGATCAGCAGCCCGGTCGATCTCACCTACTACGGTGCGCGCGACGTCGATGTGCATCCGCGTGCCTTGCGCGAGATCGTGCCGGACTATCCCGGCGCCGCCGACCGTCAGCGGCTGTCCGGCAAGGTGCGGCTGCAACTGAAGCTGGAAGCCGATGGCCGCGTCAGCGACGTCGAGGTCGTGAGCGCCGTTCCGCCCGGCATGTTCGAGGATTCTGCGCTGAAGGCGTTCCGCGACGCCCGCTTTGCCCCGGCGCAAAAGGGCGGCCGGCCGGTGCGCGCGCTGGTGCTGATCGAGGTGGAGTACGACTGGGAAGGACGGCCGCGCTAGCCGATTCAGCTTGCAGGGGGCGGGGTGGCCAGGCCTTGCAGGATGGGGCAATCGGGGCGGTGGTCGCCGTGACAGGCGCGCGCGAGTGCTTCCAGGGTGGTGCGCATCTCGGTCAGTGCCGCGATGCGGGCGTCGAGATCGGCGATGTGCGCTTCGGCCAGGCGCTTGACGTCGGCGCTGGCGCGGCCGGGGTCGTCCCACAGCGACAGCAGCTGGCCGATCTGGTCGAGCGAAAATCCGAGGTCGCGCGCGCGGCGGATGAAGCGCAGCAAATGGACGTCGCGTTCGCGATATTGCCGGTAGCCCGCCTGCGTACGGCTGCTTGTGCGGATGAGGCCGATGCGCTCGTAATGGCGGATCATCTTGGCCGACACGCCGCTGGCGCGGGCCGCGCCGCCGATGTTCATCGCGCGTCCCCGGCAGGACGCCAGCGCCGCAGCAGCAGCGCGTTGCTCACTACGCTGACGCTGGAGAACGCCATCGCCGCGCCGGCGATGACCGGATTCAACAGGCCCGCCGCGGCGAGCGGAATGCCGACCACGTTGTAGACGAAGGCCCAGAACAGGTTCTGCCGGATCTTGCTGTAGGTGCGCCGGGAAATGTCGATGGCGTCGGCCACCAGCGCCGGGTCGCCGCGCATCAGGGTGATGCCGGCGGTATGCATGGCGACGTCGCTGCCGGAGGACATGGCGATGCCGACGTCGGCGGCGGCGAGCGCGGGGGCGTCGTTGATGCCGTCGCCGACCATCGCCACCGTCCCGCCTGCGGTCTTGAACTGGCCGACGTGCACGGCCTTGTCCGCCGGCAGCACTTCGGCCAGCACGGTGTCGATGCCGAGCGCGCCGGCCGCCGCCTGGGCGGCGCCGCGGTTGTCGCCGCTGAGCATGACGGTGGCGATGCCTTGTGCCTTGAGGCGCGCCACGCCTGCGGCGGCAGTGGGCTTGATGGCGTCGCCGAAAGCCAGCACGCCCAGTGCGCGGCGGTCGCTGGCGCGCGCCAGCCACGACACGGTGCGGCCCGCGGCCTGCAGTTCGGCCGCGGCGGCATCCAGCGCGGCGGTGGCGACGTCGTTCTCGGTCATCAGGCGGCGATTGCCCAGCCAGTATTTCGCGCCGTCGACTTCGCCGGCAATGCCGCGCCCCGGCAGCGCCTGCTGCGCGCGCGCGGGCCGGGGGGCGCTGCCGGAAGCGGCATGCTTCGCCAGCACCGCGCGCGCCAGCGGGTGCTCGCTGCCCGCCTGCAGTCCGGCGGCGATGGCCAATACCTCGTTTGCGTCGTTGCCGTCCGCCACCAGGCAGGCCACCACGTGCGGGGTGCCGTCGGTGAGGGTGCCGGTTTTGTCGAACACCACGGTGTCGACCTTGTGCGCCAGTTCCAGCGCTTCGGCGTCCTTGATCAGGATGCCGTGGCGTGCGGCGACGCCGGTGCCCGCCATGATGGCGGTGGGGGTGGCCAGGCCGAGCGCGCACGGACAGGCGATCACCAGCACCGCGACTGCGTTGAGGATGGCCTGTTCGGCGTCGCCGCCCAGCGCCCACCAGCCGGCAAAGGTGAGCAAGGCGATTCCCATCACCACCGGCACGAACACCGCACTCACCTTGTCCACCAGCCGCTGGATCGGCGCCTTGGCGGCCTGCGCGTTTTCCACCATGCGGATGATGCGCGCCAGCGTGGTCTCGGTTCCCACCGCCGTGGTGCGCGCGAGCAGCACGCCGTGCGCGTTGATGGCGCCGCCGGTCACCGTATCGCCCGGCTGCTTGTCGACCGGCAGGGATTCGCCGGTGAGCATGGATTCGTCGATCTGGCTTTCGCCTTCGATCACCTCGCCGTCGACCGGCACCCGTTCGCCGGGGCGGATCACCACCAGATCGCCCACCCGGATCGCGTCGATCGGCATGTCGCGGTCGATGCCGTCGAGACGCACCCGCGCGGTGGCCGGGCGCAGGGCCTGCAGGGCGCGGATGGCTTCGGTGGTCTGGCGCTTGGCGCGCGCCTCCAGCCATTTGCCCAGCAGCACCAGGCTGATCACCACCGCCGACGCCTCGAAATACAGATGCATCGGGTCGCCGCTCGTCAGCAGCAGGTATACGCTCAGGCCATAGGCCGCGCTGGTGCCGACGGCCACCAGCAGGTCCATGTTGCCGCTGCCGGCGCGCAGCGCCTTCCAGCCGGCGCGATAGAAACGCGCGCCGAGCCAGAACTGCACCGGCGTCGCCAGCACCATTTGCAGCCAGCCCGGCGGCATCCAGTGCACGCCGAACAGGCTGCCGAGCATGGGGGCGACCAGCGGCAGCGATAGCGCTATCGCCAATGCCACCGGCCACCAGTCGGGCAGCGCGCGCCGCGGCGCAGCCGGGCTTGCGCTTGCCGCCTGCGGCCGTTGCGCGCCATAGCCGGCGCGCTCCACCGCGGCGATCAGCGCGGCGGCTGACGTGCCCTGCGCCACCTCGACCGCCGCCTGTTCGGTGGCCAGGTTGACGCTGGCATTGAGTACGCCGGACACTTTGCCGAGCGCCTTTTCCACCCGCGCCGAGCAACTCGCGCAGGTCATGCCGGTGATGTCGAAGGTCAGCGATTCGGTCGGCACACTGAAGCCGGCTTGCTCGATGGCGCGCTGAACCGATGCGGCATCGGTCGCGCCCGTGATGGTCGCGGTTTCGGTCGCCAGATTCACCGTGGCGGCAGTCACGCCCGGCAGCTGCTTGAGTACTTTTTCCACTCGCGTCGCACAGCTGGCGCAGGTCATGCCCTGGATGCCGACGGCGAGCGAGGAGGAGGTGGAGGTGGTCATCGCGGATTCCCGGTTGAGACAGATGCTGACAACATAGACCTTACCATGGTGGGAATGTCAAGCGCATTGAAGGGCATAAAGGGCAGGCCGCGGCGGTCCCCTTGTGGGGATGAATAAAGCCGATCGATCGCAACCGCCGCGTTCAGCGGCGGACGGTGGTCAGCGGGAAGTCCTTCGGCAGCAGCACCCACATGCGGCCGCGCTGTTTCATGCGGCCGGCGAGTTCCCCCGCCGCGTTGCCGAAGCCCCAGAAGAAATCGGCGCGCACGCCGCCGCGGATGGCGCCGCCGGTATCCTGCGCCATCACCAGCTTGTTCAGCGGCAGCGGCGAATTGGGCTGGGTGGTGGCGAGAAAGACCGGTGCGCCGAGCGGGATGAAGCGCGGGTCGACGGCGATCGAGCGGCCGCCGGTGAGCGGCACGCCGAGCGCACCGAGCGGGCCGGGCAGGCCGTTGGGCAGTTCGCGGAAGAATACGAAACTGGGATTGCTGGCGAGCAGTTCCGGCAGCTTGTCGGGATTCTTCGCGCCCCAGTCCTTGATGCCCTGCATCGAGGCCTGTTCGAGCTTCAGTTCGCCGCGCTCGACCAGCAGCTTGCCGATCGATTGATAGGGATGGCCGTTCTGGTCCGCGTAGCCGACGCGCAAATGCGAACCGTCCGGCAGCTCGATGCGGCCCGAGCCCTGGATCTGCAGGAAAAAAAGCTCCACCGGGTCTTCCGCCCAGGCAATCGGCTTGCCCTTGAAGCCGTTGCCGTTGGCCGCCTCGATTTCCTTGCGGGTGGGGTAGGGCACCAGCTTGTTGCCGGCCAGCCGCCCGCGCAGGCGCAGGTTTTTCAGCTCAGGGTAGACGCTGGCGAGATCCACCGTGATGAGATCGTCGGGGGCGGCGTAGAGCGGGAAGCGCGCCCGCGCGCTACGTACCCGGTCGCCCTTCAGCAGGGGCTCGTAGTAGCCGGTGACCATGCCTTCGGTGCTGCCGTCTTCCTGGCTGGCCTGGTAGGGCTGGAAACGCTGCTCGAAAAAGGCGCGCACGGTGGCGTCGTCCGGCGTGGCCATCGAGGTGGCTTCCGCGCAGACCGCTTGCCACGCGGTGCGCTTGCCGAGCGTGGCGCAGCTGCGCAGAAAGGCGGTCCAGGCTTCGCCGGCGCTGTCGTCCTGCCAGAAGGCCACGGCCGCCCAGTCCACCGGTCTGAGCGTGGGATAGGCTGCAGCCGGAACGGGGATGAGAACGGTGGGTGGAGCAGGTTCGGGTTGCGGCGCGGGAACCGGGACTGGCGCCGGCACCGGTACCGGCGTCGGCGGAACGGGCGGCACCGCTGGCGGCTGCACCGCACAGGCCGACAACAGCAGGGCGAACAGCCACGGGCTTGCGCGTAACAGCATCACGGGTGAAGATGGCCACATCAAAAACATGCGCCGAGTATAACAATGGAGAGACGGGTTTAATGGAGACCCAGGGGCTGGGCTGGCTGCTGCTGGAGGCGGGAATCGCGCTCGGACTGCTGCTGTTCATCGTGTGGTGGACGATGAAAAAATAAAGCCCGGGCGCAGGATTCAGGATTCAAGGGGGCGGCCTGGCTGCGCCACCGTCTTTTTAGTGAAGCACCCTCGGCATCGCCAGTGTGAACTGGGGGATTTCGGCGTCGAACTTGTTGCCGTCCTCAGCCACCATCTGATAGCTGCCGCGCATGGTGCCGACCGGCGTTGCCAGCGCAGTGCCACTGGTGTACTCGAAGCTTTCGCCCGGCCGCAGCAAGGGCTGTTCGCCGACCACGCCGAGGCCCTTGACTTCCTGGGTGACGTTTTCGGCATCGGTGATGATCCAGTGGCGCGAAATCAGTTGCGCGGCCACGGTGCCGGTGTTGGCGATGGTGACGGTGTAGGCGAACACGTAACGATCGGCCGAAGGATCGCTCTGTTCGGCCAGATAAGTCGTGTTGACGTTGACGCTGATACGGTATTTCTTGCCTTCGGCCACGGGCATGCTCGACGGATACGGGATGCCCGGAGTGTAACGCAATGGCGCGGCGGGCTGCTAAAATGGCCGGGTTTTCCCAAAAATCCGCAGAAATCCAGGAGCCCTTCCCATGACGTACCGCATCGCCCCGTCCATCCTGTCCGCCAACTTTGCCCGGCTCGGCGAGGAAGTCGACAACGTGCTCGCCTCCGGCGCCGACATCGTCCACTTCGACGTGATGGACAACCACTACGTGCCCAACCTCACCATCGGCCCGCTGGTGTGCGAAGCCCTGCGCAAGCACGGCGTCACCGCGCCGATCGACGTGCATCTGATGGTCAAGCCGGTCGACCGCATCATTCCCGATTTTGCGAAAGCGGGGGCGACCTACATTACCTTCCATCCGGAAGCGTCCGAGCATATCGACCGCACCATCGGCCTGATCAAGGAAAACGGCTGCAAGGCCGGCCTGGTGTTCAACCCCGCCACCCCGCTCGACGTACTGGAATACACGCTGGACAAGCTCGACATGGTGCTGCTGATGTCGGTGAACCCCGGCTTCGGCGGCCAGAAATTCATTCCCTACGTGCTCGACAAGGCACGTGCCGTGCGCAAGATGATCGATGATCGCGGCCTCAGCGTGAACATCGAAATCGACGGCGGCGTCGGCCCCGCCAACATCGCCGAGGTTGCCAAGGCCGGCGTCGACACCTTCGTCGCCGGTTCGGCCGTGTTCGGTGCCGCCAAGGACAGCGACCCGCAGCGCTACAACAGCATCATTGCCGCGATGCGCGCGGAACTGGCAAAGGTCTGATTATTTTAGGGGCTGGGAGACAGGATCTAGGGGCTAGGGGGTCTTGTGCTTCGCGCCTGATAAATAAATTAGCGCGGCCGCAGGCCGCACGTCCCCTAATTCCTAGCCCCTAATTCCTAAACCCTAAAAAAATGAACTTCCCCCTCCCCATCAAGGCCGTCGTCATCGATCTCGACGGCACCCTGCTCAATACCGCGCCGGACCTGGCGCACGCCGCCGAGCTGATGATGGCCGACCTCGGCCGTCCCTGTCCGTCGCTGGAAACGATTTCCACCTACATCGGCAACGGCGTGTCGCGGCTGGTCAAGCGCGTGCTCACCGGCGACATGGACGCCGAGCCCGATGCCGCGCTGTTCGAACAGGCCATCGCCGCGTACCAGAAGCACTACGGCGCGCATGTGTCGCTGCACTCGCGCCCGTTCCCCGGCGTGGTCGAGGGCCTCGACGCATTCAAGGCGATGGGCCTGCACATCGCCTGCATCACCAACAAGGCCGCGCAGTTCACCCATCCGCTCTTGAAGGACACCGGCCTGTTCGATTACTTCGAGCTGATCCTGTCCGGCGACACGCTGCCGAAGCGCAAGCCCGACCCGCTGCCGCTGCTGCACGCCTGTGAGGTGTTCAAGGTGCAGCCGGCCGAGCTGCTCTTGATCGGCGACTCGCTCAACGACACCCAGGCCGCGCGCGCCGCCGGCAGCCCGGTGTTCTGCGTGCCCTACGGCTACAACCGCGGCCGCCCGGTCGCCGAGCTCGACCTCGATGCGGTAGTGCCGAGTCTCGCCGAGGCGGCGAAGATGGTGGTTAAGGCGTGAGCTTAGGGGCTAGGGGCTGGGATCTAGGATCTAGGGCGCGCGCCATCGGCGCGCGATGGTGAAGGACGCGCTTCGCTCCCGTCCCTAGTTCCTAGCCCCTAACTCCTAGCCCCTAGAAAATGACTGAACAAGAATTCTTCGAACTCGCCCGCCAGGGCTTCAACCGCATTCCGCTGGTGCGCGAGATGCCCGGCGATCTGGAAACGCCGCTGTCGGTCTATCTCAAGCTGGCCAATGCGCCCTATGCCTATCTGCTCGAATCGGTGGTGGGCGGCGAGCGTTTCGGACGCTACTCCTTCATCGGCCTGCCGGCGCGCACCATCCTCAGGGTCCGCGCCCACCTGCTGACGGTGGAAACCGACGGCCGGGTGGTCGAGGAGCACTCGCTGTCCGACCCGCTGGCTTTCGTCGCCGATTTCCAGGCGCGCTTCAAGGCCGCGCCGCTGGCCGGGCTGCCGCGCTTCACCGGCGGGCTGGCCGGGTACTTCGGCTACGACACCATCCGCTACATCGAGAAGCGGCTGGCCGACAGACGCAAGGACGACGTGCTGCATACGCCGGACATCCTCTTGATGCTGACCGAGGAGCTGGCGGTATTCGACAACCTCGCCGGCAAGCTCTACCTCATCGCCCATGCCGACCCGATGCAGCAGGATGCCTATGCGCAGGGCCATCTGCGTCTCGCCGAACTGGCCGAGAAACTGCGTGCGCCGGTGACGCTGCCGGCCGAGCCGCTTGCCGATGTGGCCGAACCGAGTTCCGAATTCGGCGAGGCCGAATTCAAGGCTGCGGTGCAGAAAGCCAAGGACTACATCGCCGCCGGCGACATCATGCAGGTGGTGTTGAGCCAGCGCATGGCACGGCCGTTCGCCGCCTCGCCGCTGTCGCTGTACCGCGCGCTGCGCAGCCTGAATCCGTCGCCCTACATGTTTTTCTACGATCTCGGCGGCTTCCACATCGTCGGTTCGTCGCCGGAAATCCTGGTGCGGCTCGAAGGCGACCTCGTCACCCTGCGTCCCATCGCCGGCACCCGTCCGCGCGGACTCACGCGTGAGGACGACCAGCGCCTCGCCGAGGAACTGCTGGCCGATCCCAAGGAGTGCGCCGAGCACCTGCAGTTGCTGGATCTGGGGCGCAACGACACCGGGCGCGTCGCCGTCACCGGCTCGGTCCGCGTCACCGAGAACATGCAGATCGAGCGCTACTCGCACGTCATGCACATCGTCTCCAATGTCGAGGGCAAGCTGAGGCCGGGCCTCGCCGCGCTCGACGTGCTGCGCGCCAGCTTCCCGGCCGGCACCGTGTCGGGCGCACCCAAGGTGCGGGCGATGGAAATCATCGACGAGCTGGAACCCAGCAAGCGCGGCATCTACGCCGGCGCGGTCGGCTATCTGGGGTTCAACGGCGACATGGACCTGGCGATCGCCATCCGCACCGCGGTGGTCAAGGACGGCATGCTGTACGCGCAGGCGGGTGCCGGTATCGTCGCCGATTCGGTGCCCGACAACGAATGGATGGAAACGCTCAACAAGGCGCGCGCCGTCGTCCGTGCCGCCGAGCTGGCCCAGGCGCGCTTCGCGACCCGGGTCGAGTGAACGGAATCCAGGGGGCTGCGCCGCGATAACGCGGCATGAAACGGCGTCTTTTCCCGCATGGCGGCGTTGCCCGTCGTTGCCATGGTCCGGCCATGGCGCCTCCTCGTGCCTGGCCCTGCGAAAAAATCCATCCGTTTCATCCGGCCACGCTATTGCAGCGACAGACCGCTAGGGAAGCGCTGAACAATTCACTTTTGAGTACGTTTCAACGCGTTCCTGGATAAACGAACCGTCAAGCCGCCGGTTTTTCTGGTTATTCGGTGGAT
>NCIH01000043.1:0-21366 GCA_002281975.1 Hydrogenophilales bacterium 17-64-11
CATGCGCTGGCCTCCCGTTCGAGCGTGAACGCGCCCGACATTGCCGAACAGCCCTACGTGTCGCGCGAGCACGGTTCCGGTACGCGCGAGGTGGTCGACGATTTCTTCAAGAGCAATGGCGTCAATCCCGACGACCTGCACATCGAAATGGAGCTTGGCAGCCGCGAGGCGATCAAAGGTGCGGTCGAGGCCAACCTGGGCGTGGCCATCATGTCGGCTTCCACCGTTACCAAGGAAATCCAGCTCGGCACGCTGGTTGCGGTGCCGTTGAACCCCCGGCTGACGCGTGAGCTGTCGATGGTCTATGCGCAGGAGAAATTCCGCAGCAAGTTGCTCGATGCGTTCATCAGCTTTGTCGAAAACAAGTTTCAGCAGTGCAATGTCGATGTCATTCCGCTGAAACGCACGCTCAAGGGGCGCGGGCGCTGATGCGCGACAGCAAACGCCTGGTGTCGATATTCCGGTCGCTATCGGAAACCCGGCAGCAGGCCTTGCTGGAATATGCCGAGTTTCTGGCGGTCAAGGAGGGGGCCGAGGTTGCCGCAGCTCCGCCGAGCGAACCGCTGCCGATCCCGCGCCCAGAGCAGGAAAACGTGGTGAAGGCGATTCAGCGTTTGATGCAGACCTATCCGATGCTGGAACGCAACCAGATTTTTCACGAGGCCTCCGCGCAGATGACCCGTCATCTGGTGCACGGGGTGGCCGCGGCGGAAGCGATCGACGAACTCGAGCGGATTTTTGCGCGCCAGTATCAGCAGCATCTCGAAATGCTGCAAAAAGACCTGCTGTCGTCCTGACCCCGCGGGCGGCTTAGCCGGGCAATGCGCTCCCGCACTGCCAGCAGCTCAGGAAATTGCCGGGATTGCGCTCGCTGCAGTGCGGGCAGGTTTTTTCTTCGCCCGGTGCCGGGCTTGGAAAATCCGCCAACGCCTCGCGCGCATGGCGTTCCTGCGTGTCGTCATCGACCCATACTTCGGGCTGCGCCTGCATGAACGGCAACTCGCCCAGCGCACCGGCGGCATTGGCATTGAGGATGTGGGTGGCGATACCGAGGCTGGACAGCATGTCGGCAGCCAACTGGGCGTCGAGCAGGGTGGGAGCGATGTGAACCCGCTTCATCGACGGGGAAAATGCCTTAGTCCTTGCGACGGACGCGCACGATGAGGTCGATGCCCTCGGTCACCATGCCGGGCGGCAGCGGCGGCAGGCCGGAAATCCGCACATGCCCGGCATCGATGTCGGACAGCCTGCCGCTGTCGACCTCGTAGAGATGGTGGTGCGGGCGGGTATTGGGGTCGAAGAACACCTTGCTCGGGTCGACGATCACCTCGCGCACCAGACCCTTCTCCAGAAACAGCTTGAGTGTGTTGTAGACCGTGGCCTTGGAGGTTTCGGAATGGCGGGTATTGACGATCGCCATCACCTGATCGGCTGACAGGTGTTCCTGGCGCGAAAACAGCGCATGCGCAATCTCGATCCGCTGGTGGGTCGGATTGATGTCGTGGCTGCGCAGGAGTCCGGCCATGTTGTCGCGCGTGTAATCCATGGGGCAATCATAATCAGCAATCTGGACTTTGTCTAATTTCCGGAATAGGTATGAGTGTTATTTGGAAGCGCGTGCCGGGCGCGGCAAAACGCCAAAAACCGGTACAATCGCAGCCAGACTTTTTGGCCAGACTTTTTAAAGCAGAATCCTGTGCTTACGCTCACCCGCCTCGATAGCGCGCAGCCTGATTTCCAGGCGCGCCTTACCCGCCTGCTGCAATTCGACGATGCCACCGATGCCGCCATCGAGCAGACCGTCGCTGCGATCCTGCACGAAGTGAAAGCGCGGGGCGATGCCGCGGTGCTCGAATATACCGAGCGTTTCGACCGCCTGCCGGCCGCTTCCCTGGCCAGCCTGGAGCTGAGCCCGGCGCAATTGCAGGCTGCACTCGCAGCCTTGCCCGCCGATACCCGCCAGGCACTGGAAGCCGCGGCGGAGCGCGTGCGCCGCTACCACGAGAAGCAGGTCCAGGGTTCGTGGACCTACACCGAGGCCGACGGCACCGTGCTGGGGCAGCAGGTCACCCCGCTCGACCGCGTCGGGCTGTATGTGCCGGGCGGCAAGGCCGCCTATCCCTCGTCGGTGCTGATGAACGCGATCCCGGCCAAGGTGGCAGGGGTCGGTGAACTCATCATGGTGGTGCCGACTCCGGGCGGCGAACAGAATCAGCTGGTGCTGGCCGCCGCCGCGATTGTAGGTGTCGACCGCGTGTTCACCATCGGTGGTGCGCAGGCCGTGGCGGCGCTGGCCTACGGCACCGAGACCGTGCCGCAGGTCGACAAGATCGTCGGTCCCGGCAACGCCTACGTGGCGGCGGCCAAACGCCGCGTGTTCGGCACCGTGGGCATCGACATGATCGCTGGTCCGTCCGAAATCCTGGTGATCGCCGACGGCAATACGCCGCCGGAATGGGTGGCGATGGACCTGTTCTCGCAGGCCGAGCACGACGAAATGGCGCAGGCTATCCTGTTGTCGCCCGATGCGGCCTATCTCGACGCGGTGGCGGCGGCGATCGACAAACTGCTCGAAGAGATGCCGCGCAGCGAAGTGATCCGCACCTCGCTCACCAACCGCGGCGCGCTGATCAAAACGCGCGACCTCGACGACGCCGTGGCGATCTCGAACACCATCGCACCGGAGCATCTGGAGTTGTCGGTGGCCGACCCCGACACGCTGCTGCCCAAACTGCGCCACGCCGGCGCGATCTTCATGGGCAGGAACACCTGTGAGGCGCTGGGCGACTACTGCGCCGGGCCGAACCACGTGCTGCCGACCTCGCGCACCGCACGCTTCTCGTCGCCGCTGGGGGTGTACGACTTCCAGAAACGCAGCAGCCTGATCCACGTGTCCGAGGCCGGCGCGCAGACGCTGGGGCGGATCGCCGCCACCCTGGCCTACGGCGAAGGTCTGCAGGCGCATGCGCGTTCGGCCGAATATCGCCTGATCCATAAATGAGCCGCGCCACGCGATGAGCCGATTCTGGAGCGCCGTGGTGCACGGCCTGACGCCCTATGTACCGGGCGAGCAGCCGAAGCTGGCCAACCTGGTCAAGCTCAACACCAACGAGAATCCCTACGGCCCGAGCCCCAGGGTGCTGGATGCGGTGCGCGCAGAAGCCGCCGACACATTGCGCCTGTATCCCGACCCCAACTCGGACCGGCTGCGCGCCGGCATCGCCGCCTATCATGGCGTGACGGCCGACCAGGTGTTCGTCGGCAACGGTTCCGACGAGGTGCTGGCGCATGCCTTCATGGCGCTCTTGAAGCACGACCGGCCGATCCTGTTCCCGGACATCACCTACAGCTTCTATCCGGTGTATTGCGGACTGTACGAAATCGCCCACCGTGCGATTCCGCTTACGCAGGCGTTCGAGATTCGGGTCGACGATTACCTGACGCCCAACGGCGGGGTGATTTTCCCCAACCCCAATGCCCCCACCGGGCGGCTGCTGGCGCTGGGCGAGGTCGAGCGCCTGCTGGCCGGCAACCCGGATTCGGTGGTGGTGATCGACGAAGCCTACATCGACTTCGGCGGCGAATCGGCGGTGGGCCTGGTCGCGCGCTACCCGCAACTGCTGGTGGTCCGCACCCTGTCGAAGTCGCATGCGCTGGCCGGCCTGCGCGTCGGCTACGCCATCGGCCAGGCGCAGCTGATCGAGGCGCTCAACCGGGTGAAGGACAGCTTCAACTCCTATCCGCTCGACCGCTTTGCCCAGGCGGGTGCGCTGGCGTCGATGGACGACCATGCCTATTTCGAGCGCATCTGCGCGAAAGTCGTGGCGACCCGCACCCGGCTGGTGGCTGAAATGGATAAGCTTGGCTTCGAGGTGCTGCCCTCGGCCGCCAACTTCGTCTTTGCCCGCCACCCCGCGCATGATGGCGCCGAACTGGCGGCCGCGCTGCGCGAGCGCAGCATCATCGTGCGCCATTTCAGGAATCCGGCCCGCATCGCGCCGTTCCTGCGCATTACGATCGGCACCGATGCGCAATGCGATGCGCTGCTCGCCGCGTTGAAAGCCGTCGCGAACTGCTAGAATCCCCTAAAGCCTTATTTTTAGACGCCATGCGCACCGCCCAAGTCACCCGCAACACCCTCGAGACCCAGGTCACGGTCAGCCTCAACCTGGACGGCACCGGCATCGCCAAGCTTGCCACCGGCGTGCCGTTTCTCGATCACATGCTCGACCAGATCGCGCGCCACGGCCTGATCGACCTGGATATCCAGGCCTGCGGCGACCTGCACATCGACGCTCACCACACGGTGGAAGACACCGGGATCACGTTCGGCCAGGCGTTTGCCCAGGCGCTCGGCGACAAGAAAGGCATCCGCCGCTACGGCCATGTCTATGTTCCGCTCGACGAGGCGCTGTCGCGCGTGGTGATCGACCTGTCGGGTCGCCCCGGACTGGAATACCACGTCGATTTCACCCGTGCGCGCATCGGCGAGTTCGACGTCGACCTGTTCCTCGAGTTCTTCCGTGGTTTCATCAACCACGCCGGGGTGACGCTGCACATCGACAATCTGCGCGGCATCAATGCGCACCACCAGGCCGAAACCATTTTCAAGGCGTTCGGCCGCGCGCTGCGCATGGCGGTGGAAGCCGACCTGCGCATGGGCGACGTGCTGCCATCGACAAAAGGCGCACTATGAGGACAGCGGCAATATCAGGCGGCTGCGCGATGCGCGCCGCGCAAATCGAGGCGGCTGGCCTGTGAGCGTCGACATCGCCGTCATCGACTACGGCATGGGCAATCTGCGTTCGGTCTCCAAAGCCATCGAACACGTTGCGCCGGCGGCGACCGTGGCGGTGACTTCCGACCCGGCCGTGATTGCCGCAGCCGGCCGCGTGGTGTTTCCGGGGCAGGGCGCCGCACGCGACTGCATGCGCGAAATCGATGCACGCGGCCTGCGCCAGGCGATCGTCGATGCTGCCCGCAGCAAGCCTTTTCTGGGCATCTGCATGGGGATGCAGGTGCTGTTCGAACACAGCGAGGAAGGCGATACCGCCTGTCTGGGGATCCTGCCCGGCAGCGTGCAGCGTTTCCCGCACGAGGCGATGCACGACGGTCGAGGGAATAAACTGAAAGTGCCGCACATGGGCTGGAACAACGTCCATCAGGTGGTGCCGCATCCGTTGTGGGCAGGAATCGAGGAAGGCGCGCGTTTCTACTTCGTCCACAGCTATTTCGTGCAGCCGGCTTCGCCGGAGGTGATCGCGGGATTTTCGCATTACCCGTTCCCGTTCACCTGCGCGGTGGCCTCTGCGAACATGTTCGCCGTGCAGTTTCACCCGGAAAAAAGCCAGAATGCCGGATTGACGCTGCTGGGCAATTTTGTAACCTGGAATCCGGGTGCCTCTGAAACCGCCTGTGATATGTCCGGCGCGGCCTGCGCCTAATATTTACTCTGTACGACCCTGCTGATCAGCCATGTTAATTATTCCTGCGATCGACCTTAAAGACGGCCACTGCGTGCGCCTGGAACAAGGCGAAATGGACAAGGCGACCGTGTTCTCCGAGGACCCTGCGGCGACCGCCCGTCGCTGGAAGGAGTTGGGCGCGCGGCGCCTGCACCTGGTCGACCTCAACGGCGCCTTTGCCGGCAAGCCGGTCAACGACGCGGCGATCCGCTCCATCGTCGAGGCGGTGGGCGACGAGATGCCGGTGCAGCTCGGCGGCGGCATCCGCGACCTCGCCACCATCGAGCGCTATCTCGACGACGGCGTGCGCTACGTCATCATCGGCACCGCGGCGGTGAAGAACCCCGGTTTCCTGCACGAAGCCTGCGACGCCTTCCCCGGCCACGTGATGGTCGGGCTCGACGCCAAGGACGGCAAGATCGCGGTCGAGGGCTGGTCCAAGATCACCGGCCACGACGTCATCGACCTGGCCAAGCGCTTCGAGGGTTACGGCGTCGAGGCCATTATCTACACCGACATCGGCCGCGACGGCATGCTGACCGGGGTGAACGTCGAAGCCACCCAGCGCCTGGCGCAGGCGCTGTCGATCCCGGTCATCGCCAGCGGCGGTGTCACCAACCTCGACGACGTCAAGGCACTCTCCGCCGTGGCCAAGGACGGCATCATCGGCGCGATCACCGGCCGCGCCATCTACCAGGGCACGCTCGATTTCGCCGAGGCGCAGAAACTTGCCGACGAACTGGCGGGCGGCGTGTTCGGCGTTTAATTCATGCTCGCGAAACGCATCATTCCCTGCCTCGACGTCACCAACGGCCGCGTGGTCAAGGGGGTCAATTTCGTCGAACTGAAGGACGCCGGCGACCCGGTGGAAATCGCCCGCCGCTACAACGAGGCGGGCGCCGACGAACTGACCTTTCTCGATATCACCGCAAGCTCGGACAACCGCGACCTGATCCTCCACATCGTCGAAGCCGTGGCCGCCGAAGTGTTCATTCCCTTGACGGTCGGCGGCGGCGTGCGCGAAGTGGCCGACGTGCAGCGCCTGCTCAACGCCGGCGCGGACAAGGTCAGCATCAATACCTCGGCGGTGATGAATCCGCAGTTGGTGAAGGATGCAGCTGATCGATACGGTAGCCAGTGCATCGTGGTGGCCATCGATTCCAAGCGAGTGGGCGATCACTGGGAGGTCTTCACCCACGGCGGCCGCAAGGCCACCGGACTCGACGCCATCGAATGGGCGAAAAAGATGGAAAGTCTCGGCGCGGGCGAGCTGCTGCTGACCTCGATGGACCGCGACGGCACCAAGAGCGGCTTTGACCTGGAGCTGACGCGTGCGATTTCCGAGGCGGTCGACATCCCCATCATCGCCAGCGGCGGTGTCGGCAACCTGCAGCATCTGGTCGACGGCGTGCGCGAAGGCCGCGCCGACGCGGTGCTGGCGGCGAGCATTTTCCACTTCGGCGAGTACGGCATCGACGAAGCGAAAAAATACATGAAGCGGCACGGCATCGAGGTGCGCCTGTGAGCGACTGGCTCGACACCGTCAAGTGGGATGCGCAGGGGCTGGTGCCGGCGATCGCCCAGGATGCCGCTAGCGGTGAAATCCTGATGGTCGCATGGATGAACCGCGAGGCGCTGGAAGAGACTGCGCGCACCGGACGTGGCGTTTACTTTTCGCGCTCTCGTGGCAAATTGTGGCGCAAGGGCGAGGAATCCGGCCATGTGCAGAAGGTCAGCGAAATCCGCCTGGATTGCGACAACGACGTGGTGCTGCTGAAAGTTGAACAACTCGGCGGCATTGCCTGTCATACAGGACGACGCTCCTGTTTTTTTCAGAGGCTCGACCGCGACAAGCAGGGCGGCGAGCGCTGGGTGACGACCGCCCCGGTGCTGAAAGCCCCCGCTGAGATCTACCGCAAATGAGCGATATCCTGGATCGCCTGGCAGAGACGCTGGAAGCGCGCAAGGAGGCGTCGCCCGACAGTTCGTACGTGGCCAAACTGTACGCCAAGGGCACCGACGCCATCCTGAAGAAAATCGGTGAGGAAGCGACCGAGACCGTGATGGCGGCGAAGGACGACCAGGCGGAAAAGATCATCTACGAAGTCGCCGATTTGTGGTTTCATACTTTGGTATTGCTGGCACACAAGGGGCTGAAGCCGGCGGATGTGTTGAACGAGCTGGCACGCCGGGAAGGGCTGTCGGGTCTGGCGGAAAAGGCGAATCGGCATGAGTGACTGCATCTTCTGCAAAATCGTCGCCGGCCAACTGCCGTGCGGCAAGGTCCATGAAGACGAGGAAGTGCTGGCGTTTCACGATATCCACCCGTTTGCGCGGGTGCATTTCCTGATCATTCCAAAGCAGCACGTCGCTACGCTGGACGATTGCACGCCCGCACACGAGAAACTGCTCGGCAAGATGCTTCTGCTGGCGCCGCGCCTGGCCAGGGAGCAGGGGCTCGATACCGGGTTCAAGACCCTGATCAATACCGGACGTGGCGGCGGCCAGGAAGTGTTCCACATCCACGTTCACGTATTTGGCGGGGGTGACCCCGTTTCACGCAGTTAAGTCAAAAGGAGACGTATTATGGGTGGCTTCAGCATTTGGCATTGGCTAATCGTTCTGGTCGTGGTATTGCTGATTTTCGGCACCAAGAAGCTGCGTAACATCGGCAGCGATCTTGGCGGGGCGGTCAAGGGCTTCAAGGAAGGCATGAAGGAGGATGCGCCCAAGCTCGGCGACAGCGCCGAACAAAGCGGCAACACCATCGACGCGGAAGTCAAGGACAAGCACCACTCTTGAGGATGCGGAACAGGGTGGGGGCGGGTGAAAATTCGCCGAGCACGGTTCCCACTATCGCCTTATTCCTGGTTGGACCTGAATGTTCGATATCGGCTTTACTGAACTCATCGTTGTCGGCGTGGTTGCGCTGATCGTCATCGGCCCCGAGCGTCTGCCCAAGGTCGCGCGCACGGCGGGGCATTTGTATGGCCGCATGCAACGCTATGTGTCGTCCGTAAAATCGGACATCAGCCACGAGATACAGCTGGATGAAATTCGCCGTGTCGGCGTGGAGATCAAGAACTCGGCCGAGTTGGCGGCGCTGGACGCCAAGCAGCAAGTCAGTGCGGTTGACGATTACCTGCGCGACGAGGCAAGCGGCATCAACAAGGCGTTGACGGCGACGGCAGCCACCGCAACCGCGGGTGAACGCCCTGCCAACGAACCTGCAATGAAAGAGACCCCGGAGCCGGTCGTGCAGCAAAGCCTGCCGCTGGACGAGCCGGATCAGAACCTTGCCGCTGACACGCCGTCTGCCGTGGTGGAAACGACGCGCGGCGAAACTGCAGGAAAAACCGCATGAGCGACGTGCAGGAAACCTTTATCTCGCATTTGATCGAAATGCGCGATCGCCTGTTGCGCGCAGTGGTGGTGGTGGTGGTGATTTTCATCTGCCTGTTCCCCTGGGCGCAGGATTTGTATGCGCTGCTGGCCAAGCCATTGCTGGCGGCGCTGCCCAAGGGCGGGCAGATGATCGCCACCGAGGTCACGACACCGTTCTTCGTGCCGATCAAGGTCACCATGATGACCGCCTTCCTGTTGGCGTTGCCATGGGTGTTCTTCCAGGTCTGGGCGTTTGTCGCACCGGGGCTGTACCAGCATGAAAAGCGTCTTGGCGTGCCGCTGGTGATCGCCAGCGTCATTCTGTTCCTGCTGGGGATGGCGTTCGCCTATTTCCTGGTGTTCCCGGTGGTGTTCGGCTTCATCGTCGGCGTTGCACCCGAGGGGGTGGCGGTGATGACCGATATCGGCAAATACCTCGACTTTGTGATGACCTTGTTCATGGCCTTCGGGATTACCTTCGAGGTTCCCGTTGCCGTGGTGCTGCTGGTCAAAATGGGTATGGTGTCGGTGGCCAAACTGCGCGAAATCCGGCCGTATGTCATCGTCGGCGCCTTTATTATCGGCGCGATATTCACCCCGCCCGACGTGATCTCGCAATTCATGCTGGCAGTGCCGCTGTGGGTGCTGTACGAACTGGGTATCATCGTTGCCGCCCTGATCACCAAGCCCAAGCCTGAATCCGAGGCAGTTGAATCCGCCTCGGATTACACGCCGATGTCGCAATCCGACATGGATGCGGAATTGGACCGTATCGAAGCCAGTCTGATCGATCGCCCCCCAAGCTTGCCCGATCAAACCGAACCCGGCTCGCCCAAGAGCCGTTAGCGCACCAATGCAGTGCCATTGCGCGGCCCAGTCCGCGCTGGCGGGGCGGGTTTCCCCATTTTTTGAAGGCATCGCCTGGACGGCAATGGCGGTCTTCGGGTTTGGCTGCCAAGTGCCGCGGGAGTGAAATTCCGTGACTTTGCCGGGTATCGGTGGCGCTGCATGCCATGGGCGGCTGCCGCTGCGCTTGGCGGTCTGGCGGTGCATGGCAGCCTGAGGCGGCTCCGCGGGGCTGGATGCAGAGGCGGAATTCAACGGCGCCGCTCTCGGCATGCACAAGATGTCGGCGACGGCCGAGCGCGAAACCGACGGGGAGTCCGGCTAGTTTTTTTCCAGTTGCCGCAGGTGCCTGCGGCGCTCGATTCGCAGTTGTTCGAGCTGCCGGTCCACCTGTACCACGTCGGGATGCTGCTCGGTATATTTCAGCCGCAGTTCGGCGCGCTTGATGCGCAACTCGACCTGCTTTTTGTCGAGGCCGGCAAGGTAGGGATCTGTTTGGTCGACGGCTGCCGGTGGGCGCTCCGGCTGGGCCGGCTTGGGGGCGGGCCGGCTTGCCACGCTCATCTCCATGTCCGGGGCCGCATCTGGCTGCGATACTGCCTCCTGGGGGAGGCTGGCGCCTGGCGGCGCGGGAGGGGACAGGATCGGGCGGGCCGGGCCGAGGAAGTGCTCGATGACGATGATGCCCACGCCGATCAACAAGAGCACGCCGACGGGCGCGCCGAATGCCACTACCCGCAGCAGGCGTGACACCTGCTTGGAAGGCGGCGGTGCTGGCGCCTGTGACGCTGCAGGCGCCAGCACATGCAAGGCGCTGACCAGGGTGCGCGCATCCGGCCGGGCTTCCGGATTCTTGTGCAGCATGCGCGCCAGCAGCCTGGCCAGGTCGGCCGGCAACTGGGGGCGCAGGGTCGTTGCAGGGACCGGTGCTTCATTGACCACCCGGTAGACAATGGCCGGCAGGCTGTCGCCATCGAAGGCATACTGCCCGGTGAGCATTTCGTACAGCACGGCACCCAGCGAAAAAATATCCGAGCATCCATTTACCTCGCGCCCCATTGCCTGTTCCGGCGACATGTAGCGCGGCGAGCCGAGCATTTGCCCGGCGTGGGTATGGTCGCTGTTGACGAAATGGGCGATCCCGAAATCGGTCAGCTTGATGCGTCCGCGCCGCCCGGTGACGACGACGTTGGCGGGCTTGACGTCGCGGTGGATGACGTCGTGCTCGTGCGCGAACGCCAGCGCCTCGGCCATCTGCGTGGCGGTATCGAGCACCAGATCCAGCGGCATCGGGCCCTTGTCCATGAGATCGCGCAAGGTCGCGCCGGGAAGGTATTCCATGGCGATATAGGCCAGCCCATCGGCCTCGCCGACGTCGTAGATCGTCACGATATTGGGATGCGACAGCCGGCCGGCGCTCTGCGCTTCGCGCAGAAAACGGGATTCCGCGCCAGTACCTTCCTGCCGCAATTGCGCGATGGGCACGGCCTTGATGGCGACGGTGCGTTCGATCAGCGGGTCGCGCGCCCGATAAACCGTGCCCATCGCACCCTGGCCGATTTCATCGAGAATTTCGTAGCGGCCGATTTTCATGACGGGGTGAGCGTCAGGCCTGGCATTCCACGATCTGACCGCGCACGCTGCGGCTGTCCAACCCAATCAGATACAGATACCAGGGCATCAGGTCGTCGACGCCGGGAATCGTCTCGGGCGCAAGCCCGGGATGGGTGCGCGAACGCAAGGTGGTCGCCACCTGGCCGGGAATCAGGGTGTTGATCCGCAGGTTTTCGTCCGCGCTGAGTTCATCGGCCCAGATCCGGGTGAGCGTTTCCAGGCCCGATTTTGCTACGGCATAGCCGCCCCAGTAGGCACTGGGTTGATGGCCGTGGGTTTCACCGGTGAACACGACCGACGCATCCGGCGCCTGCCGCAGCAGCGGCAAACAGGCGCGGGTGAGCGCAAATGGCGCGATCAGATTGACCCGCATCAGGGTCTGCCACTGCTCGGTCGTTTGCAGGTGGAGAGGGGTAAGGCTGTAAAACTGGTGTGCGCTGTGCAGCAATCCGTCGAGCCGTTTCAGGTGATGCGCGAGGGTGCCGGCGAGGGTCTCCAGGCTGCGGTCGTCGGCGGCGGCCAGGTCATACGGAAACATGGCGGGCTCGGGGCCGCCGGCGGCCAGGATGGCATCGTAGACCGCTTCGAGTTTGGCTTCGTTGCGTGCGAGTAGGGCGACGGTGGCGCCGTGGCGCGCAAACGCCAGGCTGGCGGCACGCCCGAGACCCGAACTGGCGCCGGTGACGAGAATGACGCGACCTGCGAGCAGGTCAGGGCGGGGAAGATAGTTTTTCATAGCTGTTCAAGTAAAGCGCCGGCCGATTGTACTCCGCTCACGGCTGCACTTTCGAGCGTGGCGGGGTAAGGCCCGGCAGTGTAATCGCCCGCCAGGAATATGCGCAGGTGCGCGGTGCGGACGGCAGGGCGTTTCAGGTTGGGGACGCAGGCGTAGCCGGCCTGCTTTTCGACGATGCTTTTGCGCCACTGTGCGGGGCCGGGCTGGGCGATCCGCTGCAACTGGGCTTCGGCCTGATCCAGCCAGTCCGCGGGCAGCTGCGCGGCGGTGCTGGCAACAAACGCCAGCAGCCCTGCCTGGCCGTGGCTCTGGCCGCGGTCGAACACAAACTGTGCGGGGCCATCCGCCAGGGCGAACAGCGGCTTGGCCAGCCGGAAAGCCGGATCGTACTGGACGTAGCCGGTGGCGATCGGTTGATAGCGATAGGCCGACACTTCGCGCACCACCGATTCGAGCGCGGGGATCGGGGCAGCCAAGCCCGCCAGATGTTGCGGGGCGACGGCGAGGATGACGTGGCTGTAGGCGGTCGCCCCGTCGCGCGTGCTCAAGGTGACGGCATCCGCGGTGGCATCCAACGCGGTTACCCGGCAAGCCAGGCGCACTTGGCCGCCGCATTCGATCAGGCGTGTAGCAGCGGGCGCAGGGAATAGGGCCGTCAGGTCGCGCCGCGGCAACAGCAGGTCGCTATCATGATTGCGACCGCCGAAAGCGGCGCGGATGACGTCGCGGAAAACCTTGGCGCTGGCCGTTTCCGGCGGCGTGTTGAGGGCCGATACGCACAGCGGATGCCATAGCAGGCGGCGCAGTGTTTCGGGCTGGGAGCGGGTGAACTGGCTGACGCTTAGCCGATCCGGCGCAGCCGTGTCGTGCAGCAGCGCGTAGGCCCAGCGTGCGGCGGCGAGCTTGTCGCGCCAGCCCAGTCCCCGTGCGCCGAGCAAGCCTGCCAGCAAATGCAGCGGCGCTGGCAGGCGCGGGCAGGCGAGGCTGAAATCCGGTGGCTGGCTAAGGGTCAGCGGCAGGCGCCATAAGCCGTCCTGCGCGGCGGCGGGGCGCAGGCGCTCGATCAGATGTAGTGTCTGCGCATACGCGCCGAGCAGGATGTGCTGGCCGTTGTCGAGCAACCGGCCTGCGAGTTCGACCGCGCGCGCGCGGCCACCCAGGGTGCGGCTGGCTTCGAACAGGGTGACGTTGACCCCAGCCTCGGCCAGCGTCAGCGCGGCGGCGCAGCCCGCCCAGCCGCCGCCGATCACCGCGACACGGGCGGTCATGGAAACAGCCAGGTCTTGCTGGCCAGCCACAGCTTGCGCATTGGCGTGAGCGAGACGCGCGCGCGCAACACGGGAAATTCGGCGCGCCGGATTTCATTCAGTAAAGTGCGATAAATCGCCGCCATCACCAGCCCCGGGCGCTGCGCGTGGCGCGCGCTGGCGGGGAGCGCGGCGAACGCGCGCTCGTAGCAGGCGGCGGCGCGTTCGAACTGGAACTGCATCAGCGCCTGAAATGCGGGGGTGGTCACGCCATCCAGGATGTCGGCTTCGCGCGCACCGAAACGTGCAAGTTCATCCTGCGGCAGATAAATCCGTCCGCGTCGCGCGTCCTCGCCGACGTCGCGAATGATGTTGGTGAGCTGGAACGCGAGACCCAGTTCGTGCGCATAACGGCGAACCGCGCGATCGTCCGCGCTGCGCGGCCCGCCGAAAATCGCAGCCGCGACTTCGCCCACCACGCCTGCCACGCGATAGCAGTACAGATTGAGGGACTTGAAGTCGGGGTAGCGTAAATGATCCAGGTCCATCGCCATGCCGTCGACGATTTCCAGCAGCAGGGCAGCGGGTGCATTGCGGCCTTGCGCGGTATCGAGGAGGGCGCGGGTGGCCGGATGCTCCGGCGCGCCGGCCGCAAACCGCATGATCTCCTCGCGCCACCAGTCGAGCTTGGTCAGGGCGAGTTGGCTTTCGTGGCACTCATCCACCACGTCGTCGAGTTCGCGGCACAGGGCGTAAAACGCGGTGATCGCGCGCCGCGTGTCCGGTGGCAGGAAGACGAAGCTGTAATAGAAGCTGGAGCCGCTGGCGGCAGCCCGTTCCTGGCAATACTGATGGACATCCATGGTCAAAGAAATCCGCGCCAGAGCATGATGCCCCAGTCTTTTTTGGTGAGTACCGGGCGATCGTGGAATATGCAGCCGGGGTCGGCATGCAGTTTGCGCAGGATGGTTTCACCGCCGAGGATGGTCACGCGCAGTTCCAGCCCGATGCACCCCTTGAGCGCCCGGCCGAGCGGCGCACCGGCCTGCAGCAGCTTGCGCGCGCGTTCGATCTGCTTGTGCATCATCATGTGCCACAACCCGCGCGTGTCGCCCTGCGCGATCTGCATTTCGCCGATGCGGTGTGCGGCAAGTTCATCCTGCGGCAGATAGATGCGGTCTTTCCGGTAATCGACCGCGATGTCCTGCAAAAAATTGATCAGTTGCAGGCTGCTGCAGATGGCGTCCGAATAGGCCAGATGACGCGGGTCGTGGTCGCCGTACAAATGCAGCATCAGGCGCCCCACCGGGTTGGCCGAGCGGCGGCAGTAGTCCATGACTTCGCCGAAGTCGGCGTAGCGTTTTTTTTCCACGTCCTGCGCAAAAGCCGACAGCAGGTCGCGAAACGGTGCCAGCGGAATGGCGTGATCGCGGATTGCGGCAGCCAGCGGCACAAAAACCGGATGGCTTGAGGTCTCGCCGCGTTCGATGCGATCCAGTTCGGCGTGGTATGCCGCCAGCTGCTCGAGGCGAGTTGCTGCGGGGGCGTCGCCTTCGTCGGCAATATCGTCCGCCGTGCGGGCAAACCGGTAGATGGCTTCGACCGGTTTGCGCAGCCGTTTGGGCAGCAACCAGGACGCAACGGGGAAGTTTTCGTAGTGATCGACCGGCACCGGCAACAAAAAAACGGAATGGGAATAATGACTTAGGCAGGATGCCGGGTTAGCTTGGGTGACAGCATCGCTTTGATTATATTACACTTATTGGTCGATAGTTTTGCGGCCAAGCCGCGAGAGTGGCGGAATTGGTAGACGCACTGGATTTAGGTTCCAGCGCCGCAAGGCGTGGGGGTTCGAGTCCCCCCTTTCGCACCATCGGCTTTATGCCGTTCACCCTTACATTTCAATTCAGCCAGGAAGTATTTTGATGCAAGCAAATCTTGAAGTCCTCGAAGGTCTGGCCCGGCGCCTGGATATCAGCGTGCCCATGGATCAGCTGGAAACCGAAGTGCAGAGCCGTCTGAAGCGCCTGGCGCGCAACGTCAAGATGGATGGTTTCCGTCCTGGCAAGGCGCCGTTGAGCGCGGTGGTGCGTCAGCACGGCGCCGGCGTGCGTCAGGAGGTGTTGGGTGAAACCCTGCAATCCCGCTTTGGCGAGGCCGTGCAGGCCCACCAGTTGAGAATCGCGGGTTATCCGCGCTTCGAGCCGAAGGCGGGGCAGGCGGCGGCAGCGGAAATGACTTTCAGTGCCAGCTTTGAGGTCTATCCTGAAGTGAAGATCGACGTGCTGAATACTGGCAAGCTCAGCCGCCCCGTCGTGAACCTGGGCGAGGCCGATGTCGCAAAGACGCTGGAAGTGCTGCAGAAGCAGCGGCGCAGCTTCGAGACAACCGATCGGGCCGCAATGGAAGGCGATTTGGTCAAGTTCGACTATCAGGGCACGGTGGATGGCGCGGCATTCGAAGGCGGCCAGGGCGAAGACTTCGCCGCGGTAATCGGCGAAGGCCGTTTGCTGAAGGATTTCGAACAGAGCCTGACCGGGCTCAAGGCGGGCGACAGCAAGGGATTCGATCTGACTTTCCCGGCCGAGTATGCCGCCAAGGAACTCGCCGGCAAGGCCGCGCATTTCGAGGTGCAGGTCAAGGACGTGCAGGCTCCTGTGCTGCCGCCGGTGAATGCGGAATTTGCCAAGGCGCTGGGAGTCGAGGACGGTGACGTCGAGAAACTCAAGGCCGAGGTCAAGACCAATCTGGAACGCGAAGTGAAACGCCGCGTGCAGGCGAAACTGAAAGAGCAGGCGATGGAGTTGCTGCTGCAGAAAAGCACGCTGGATCTGCCGCAGAGCCTGGTGGCGATGGAGTCCGACCGTCTGCAGAAGATGACCGAGGCCGATATGCAGTCGCGCGGGGTTCAGACCATTAAGCTGTCTGCCGATATGTTTACCGGGCAGGCCGAACGCCGTGTCCGCCTGGGCTTGATCCTGGCCGAGATCGTGCAGGCGAACAAGCTGGTGGCGCAGCCGGAGCAGATTCGCGCCCTGATTCAGGAACAGGCGCAGAGCTACGAGGAGCCGGAACAGGTGGTGCAGTGGTACTACCAGAGCCCGCAGCGGATGCAGGAGATCGAGTCCCTGGCGCTGGAAGAGAATGTGGTAGCATGGGTTGCAGGTCAGGCCCAAGTGGAAGACGTGACAACCTCCTTTGAAGAATTGATGGGACGTGCCTGATGCGCATTGATTTTGAACGTGGTATTTCCAATTCGCGGCCCTTCGAGCCCCAGGGGCTGGGGCTGGTTCCCATGGTCGTCGAACAAAGCGGCCGTGGCGAACGCGCCTACGATATTTACTCGCGTCTCCTCAAGGAGCGGGTGATTTTCCTGGTTGGCCCGGTGAACGATGCGACGGCCAACTTGGTGGTTGCGCAAATGCTGTTCCTGGAGTCGGAAAACCCCGACAAGGACATCTATTTCTACATCAACTCGCCCGGCGGCTCGGTTTCGGCCGGCCTGGCGATCTACGACACCATGCAGTTCATCAAGCCGGACGTGTCCACGCTATGCATCGGTCAGGCGGCCAGCATGGGGGCGTTCCTGCTGACCGCAGGCGCCAAGGGCAAGCGCCACTGCCTGCCGAACTCGCGTGTGATGATCCACCAGCCGCTGGGCGGTTTCCAGGGGCAGGCGTCGGATATCGAAATCCACGCCAAGGAAATTCTGTATCTGAAAGCGCGCCTCAACGACATGCTGGCCAAACACACCGGACAGAGCATGGAAGCGATCGAGCGCGATACCGATCGCGACAACTTCATGAGCGCGGACGAAGCGGTAAGCTACGGCTTGGTCGACAAGGTGCTGACCAACCGCAACGAAGCATCAGGCAATTAAGCAAGGAACTGGCATGGCAGACAAAGGCTCGAGCGACAAACTTCTTTACTGCTCCTTCTGCGGCAAGAGTCAGCACGAGGTGCGCAAGCTGATTGCCGGGCCGTCGGTGTTCATCTGCGATGAATGCGTCGAGCTGTGCAACGACATCATTCGCGAGGAAATCCAGCAGGCCGACGGTCAGAAGAGTGCGGGCTCCGACCTGCCGACGCCGCATGAAATCAGCGGTATTCTCGATCAGTATGTGATCGGCCAGGGGCAGGCCAAGAAGGCGCTCGCCGTCGCGGTCTACAATCACTACAAACGCTTGCGCAGCAATTCCGGCAGCGGCGAAGTCGAGTTGGCGAAGAGCAATATCCTGCTGATCGGCCCTACCGGGTCGGGCAAGACCCTGCTGGCGCAGACGCTGGCGCGCCTGTTGAACGTGCCCTTCGTGATCGCCGATGCCACCACGCTGACCGAAGCCGGCTACGTGGGCGAGGATGTCGAGAACATCATCCAGAAGCTGCTGCAGAAGTGCGATTACGATGTCGACAAGGCCAAGCAAGGCATCGTTTATATCGACGAAATCGACAAGATTTCGCGCAAGGCCGACAACCCTTCGATTACCCGCGATGTGTCGGGCGAAGGCGTGCAGCAGGCATTGCTGAAGCTGATCGAGGGCACCACTGCCTCGATCCCGCCACAGGGTGGGCGCAAGCATCCGAATCAGGAATTCGTTCAGGTCGACACCAGCAATATCCTGTTCATTTGCGGCGGCGCGTTCAGCGGGTTGGAAAAGGTCATCCGTGGCCGCACCGAGAAAGGCGGCATCGGTTTCGGCGCGCAGGTGAAAAATGTCGACGAGACCAAGCGCGACGCTGAATTGCTGCACCAGGTCGAACCCGAAGATCTCATCAAATACGGCCTGATCCCGGAATTCGTCGGGCGCTTGCCAGTGGTGGCGACGCTGGATGAACTCGACGAGGCCGCGCTGGTACAGATCCTGACCGAGCCGAAGAACGCGCTGACCAAGCAGTTCGCCAAGCTCTTCAAGATGGAGGGCGTCGAGCTCGAATTCCGCGACGATGCGCTCAACGCCATCGCCAAGCGTGCGCTGAATCGCCGCACCGGTGCGCGCGGCCTGCGTTCGATCATCGAGCATGCCCTGCTCGATACCATGTACGACCTGCCCTCGCTCAAAGGGGTCAGCAAGGTGGTGGTGGACAACGGCCTGATCAACGGCGAAGGCAAACCCTTGCTGATCTACTCCGAGCAGGGCGACCAGCCGCTGGCCGCCGGAGCTTGAACCGATGGCTGACGGGGAACCTGTCAGCCATCTTGAATTCCAAACTATGCCCCCCAATTGTGGATGAGCGTGGTTGAATGCCGCGCATCCTTTCCTCAAACCCTTACCAGGAAATCATGATGAGCGACAACGTATCCAAGGAACAGGTCGATCTGCCGCTGTTGCCGCTTAGGGATGTGGTGGTGTTCCCACACATGGTCATCCCGTTGTTTGTCGGCCGTCCCAAGTCGATCAAGGCGCTGGAAACCTCGATGGAGTCCGGCAAGAGCATTCTCCTGGTTGCCCAAAAGACGGCCGCCCAGGACGACCCCACGCCGGAGGATCTCTACGATACCGGCAGCGTGGCCACCGTCCTGCAAATGCTGAAGCTGCCGGATGGCACCGTCAAAGTCCTGGTGGAGGGTAATCAGCGCGCCCGCGTGCTGGAGGTGACCGATACCGGCACCCATCTTGCTGCGCGCGCCGAAATTCTGCCCGCCGAGGGCGAGGAACTGGTGGAAGTCGAGGCCATGCGCCGCGCCTTGCTCACGCAGTTCGACCAGTACGTCAAACTGAACAAGAAAATTCCGCCGGAAATCCTCACTTCGCTCTCGGGCATCGACGAAGGCGGCCGTCTGGCCGACACCATCGTCGCGCATCTGCCGCTGAAACTGGAGCAGAAGCAGGAGGTGCTGGAGATGATCGGTGTCAACAAGCGCCTTGAGCATCTGCTCGGCTTGCTGGAAGGCGAACTCGACATCCTGCAGGTCGAAAAGCGCATCCGTGGCCGCGTCAAGCGGCAGATGGAGAAAAGCCAGCGCGAGTACTACCTGAATGAACAGGTCAAGGCGATCCAGAAGGAGCTGGGCGACATCGAAGAGGGCGCCGAGCTGGAGGAGCTGGAGAAGCGCATCAAGGATGCCAGCATGTCCAAGGAGGCCGAAGCCAAAGCCATGGGCGAACTGAAAAAGCTGCGCATGATGTCGCCGATGTCGGCCGAAGCCACCGTGATACGCAGCTATATCGAAGCCATGGTCGGTCTGCCCTGGAAAAAGAGAACCAAGATCAGCAAGGATCTGCTCAAGGCCGAGAAAGTCCTCGACCAGGACCACTACGGCCTCGACAAGGTCAAGGAACGCATCCTGGAATACCTCGCGGTGCAGCAGCGCGTCGACAAGGTGAAGGCGCCGATTCTCTGCCTGGTGGGGCCGCCTGGGGTCGGCAAGACCTCGCTCGGCCAGTCCATCGCCCGCGCGACCAATCGCAAATTCGTTCGCATGGCGCTTGGCGGCGTACGCGACGAATCCGAGATTCGCGGGCACCGCCGCACCTACATTGGGTCGATGCCGGGCAAGATCCTGCAAAGCCTGACCAAGGTCGGAGTGAAGAATCCGTTGTTCCTGCTCGACGAAGTCGACAAGATGGGCCAGGACTTCCGCGGCGATCCGTCGTCGGCGCTGCTGGAAGTGCTCGACCCCGAGCAGAACCATACCTTCCAGGATCATTACATCGAGGTCGAGTACGATCTCTCCGACGTGATGTTCGTCGCCACGGCCAACTCGCTCAACCTCCCGGCGCCGTTGCTCGACCGGATGGAGGTGATCCGCCTGTCGGGTTACACCGAGGACGAGAAAATCAACATTGCCGAGCGCTATCTGGTGCCCAAGCAACTCAAGGTCAATGGCATCAAGGAAGGCGAACTCGCCATTGCCGAGTCGGCGTTGCGCGACATCGTGCGCTACTACACGCGCGAGGCCGGCGTGCGCAGCCTGGAGCGCGAGGTTTCAAAAATCTGCCGCAAGGCGGTCAAGGCCCTGTTGCTGAAGAAGCAGAGCACCAAGATCCTGGTCACGTCGCGCAATCTGGAAAAATACCTCGGCGTGCGGCGTTTCAGCTTCGGCATCGCGGAAAAGAACAACCAGGTGGGACAGGTGACAGGCTTGGCCTGGACCGAGGTCGGCGGCGAGTTGCTGACCATCGAGGCGGTTGCTCTGCCTGGGCGCGGCAAGATGACGACCACCGGCAAGCTCGGCGAAGTGATGCAGGAATCCATACAGGCCGCGCTGTCGGTGGTGCGTTCACGCGCGCGCAAGCTGGGCATCCAGGAGGATTTCTACCAGAAACGCGATATCCATATTCATCTGCCGGAAGGTGCGACGCCGAAAGACGGGCCGTCTGCGGGCATCGCAATCTGCACCTCGATGGTGTCGATCCTCACCGGGATCCCAGTGCGCGCGGACGTTGCGATGACCGGCGAGATCACGCTGCGGGGGGAAGTACTGCCGATTGGCGGCTTGAAGGAAAAACTGCTGGCTGCGCATCGCGGCGGAATCAAGACGGTGCTGATCCCGCAGGAGAACGTCAAGGATCTGACCGAGATTCCTGACAACATCAAGAACAAACTCGACATTCATCCGGTCAAGTGGATCGACCAGGTTCTTGAATTGGCATTGGAGCACACGCCCGAGCCCTTGCAGGACGAACCGGAAGCGGAAACGCCGGCGATTGCCGTTCCGGAAGAGGGAGGGGTCGCCGCCGCGGCGCTCAAACACTGAGTATTTTCCAGCCACTCGCCGGAATCCCGCGCCAGTCGCGGGATTTTTTTGCCGATAGCCCGGAAAACCGCTTGACACAAGGTTTTGCGGGTTGCTATAAAAGCGCCCACAGGGTTTTCCTGTGCCACTTGAGTGAAGGGGACAACACGTGAACAAATCCGAATTGATCGATGCCATTGCCGACTCGGCTGATATCTCCAAGGCAGCAGCCGGTCGTGCACTGGATGCAACGGTTGAAGCTGTCAAGAAAGCGCTGAAGAAGGGTGACATGGTGACGCTGGTAGGTTTTGGCAGCTTTTATGTCGGCAAGCGCGCCGCGCGTACAGGCCGCAATCCGCGCACCGGCGCAACCATCAAGATCAAGGCTGCCAAGGT
>NCIH01000044.1:0-24892 GCA_002281975.1 Hydrogenophilales bacterium 17-64-11
CGTTTTTTGACGGTAAAAGTGACGGTAAATTGAGATGATCGAGACCAACAAATTCAGTATTTATGCGCGCTTCCGAGCCTCGGAAACAATTGAGTGGGAGTGAGTCCTTTGAGGCATTGAGTGCAGGAGCCCACGTAGAGGACATCGATCCGCCGAAAAGGGTCGCCCGCGACGTGCTGACCCCAATCCATTACCGCCCTATCGGAGCGGGCCGATAATGCCGACTGTCGCCATCATCGGCGGCGGCCCGGCCGGCCTGACGGCGGCCGAGATGCTCGCGCAAGGCGGCGTTCGGGTCGATCTGTACGACGCCATGCCTTCGCTGGGGCGCAAGTTCCTGCTGGCCGGGGTGGGCGGGATGAACATCACCCATTCCGAGCCGTTCGACGTTTTTCTGTCGCGTTACGGCGTGCGTGCTGCTGCGATCAAGCCGCTGCTGCAAGGCTTTCCCCCTGACTCGCTGCGCGAGTGGATACACGGATTGGGGGTCGAGACGTTCGTCGGTTCGTCGGGGCGCGTGTTTCCCCGGGACATGAAGGCCGCGCCGCTGCTGCGCGCGTGGCTGCACCGGCTGCGCGAATCCGGGGTGCGGTTTCATGTGCGGCATCGCTGGCAGGGGTGGGACAAGCCTGGCGCGCTGCGCTTTTCGACCCCCGAAGGGGAGCGCCTCGTTCAGGTCGATGCGGTGGTGCTGGCGCTCGGCGGCGGCAGCTGGGCGAAGCTGGGATCGGACGGCGCATGGGCGCCGCTGCTGGCGCAGCGCGGGGTTGGGGTTGCGCCCTTGCTGCCGTCGAACTGCGGCTTCGATGTGGCGGGCGGCTGGAGCGAACACCTGCGCAGCCGCTTCGCCGGGCAGCCGCTGAAAGCCGTGGCGCTGCGTTTCACCGACGCCGCCGGGCAGCCGCATGAGCGCCGTGGCGAGCTGATGCTGTCCGATGGCGGCATCGAGGGCAGCCTGGTGTATGCGCTGTCGGCGCCGCTGCGCGATGCGATTGCCGTGCAGGGGGCGCTGACGGTGCAACTCGATCTGGCGCCCGACAAGACACTGGCGCGGGTCGTCGCCGAGGTCGCCCATCCGCGCGGCGCGCGTTCGCTGTCCAGCCACCTGCAAAGCCGCGCCGGGATCCGGGGCGTGAAAATGGCGCTGCTGCGCGAAATCCTGGCGGAGGCGCAATTGAACGACCCGGCCGCACTCGCCCGCGCGATAAAATCGCTGCCGCTCACCCTCGTTGCCCCACGCCCGCTCGACGAAGCGATCAGCAGCGCCGGCGGCGTGCGTTTCGAGGCGCTCGACAACCGCCTGATGCTGCGCGCTCTGCCGGGTGTGTTTTGCGCGGGCGAGATGCTCGACTGGGAGGCGCCCACCGGCGGCTATCTGCTGACGGCCTGCTTCGCCAGCGGGCGCGCCGCCGGGATGGGGGCGCTGGAGTTTGCGAGAGCCGCGAGCTGAGGACCGGGAGCCGCCGGCGTAACGATTGCGGCAGTGGTTTTTTGTAGGAGGCCCGCCCCCGGGCCGATGGGGTGGTGTTCGCGTCGGCCCGCAAATCGCGGCGAGGGCGCCGCTCCTACCGTGGGCGCGTGGGTTAGGTAGGAGCCCCGCCCCGGGGCGATGGATCGCCGCGGGGCTGCGGGCTTTGCGATGACTGTTTCAACCGATACGTTTAAAACACATGCTGCGACTGACTGAACTCAAACTCCCGCTCGACCATCCGCCCGAGGCCCTGCGCGCGGCGATCCTGCAGCGACTGGAACTGGCGGATGATGCGCTCGTCGGCTTCAGCATTTTCAAGCGCAGCTACGACGCGCGCAAAAAGCATGCGCTGCTGCTGATCTACGCGGTCGATGTCGAGGTCAAGAACGAGGCGGCGCTGCTGAAGAAATTCCGCACCGACCGCCACCTCGCGCCGGCGCCGGACATGGACTACCGGTTCGTCGGCCATGCGCCCGAGAATCTGCGCGAGCGCCCGCTCGTCGTCGGCTTCGGCCCCTGCGGCATCTTCGCCGCGCTGGTGCTGGCGCAGATGGGCTTCAAGCCCATCGTGCTGGAGCGCGGCAAGGCGGTGCGCGAGCGCGAGATTCTGTACGTGTCGAAGCCGCATATCGGCACCTTCCGCCTGGTCGGCATGGTCGAGGCGATGCGCCACCAGATCGAGGCGCTGGGCGGCGAGATCCGCTTCCAGCAGCGCGTCACCGATGTGCTGATCGAGGACGGCCCCGATGGTAAAAGTATCCGCGGGGTGACGCTGGCCAGCGGCGAAACGCTCGCCAGCAGCCACGTCGTCCTCGCGCTCGGCCACAGCGCGCGCGACACTTTCGAGATGCTGCACGCGCGCGGTGTCCATATGGAGGCCAAGCCGTTTTCCGTAGGCTTTCGCATCGAGCATCCGCAGTCGCTGATCGACCGTGCGCGGCTGGGGGCGAACGCCGGCAATCCGCTGCTCGGCGCAGCCGACTACAAGCTGGTGCACCATGCAAAAAACGGCCGCACGGTGTACAGCTTCTGCATGTGCCCCGGCGGCACGGTGGTGGCGGCCGCCTCCGAGCCGAACTGCGTGGTGACCAACGGCATGAGCCAGTATTCGCGCAACGAGCGCAACGCCAATGCCGGCATCGTCGTCGGCATCACGCCCGCGGATTTCCCCGGCGACGACCCGCTGGCCGGCATCGAACTGCAGCGCCGCCTGGAAGCGCGCGCGTTCGAACTGGGCGGCGGCAATTACGACGCGCCGGGCCAGCTGGTCGGCGATTTCCTCGATGGCAAGCCGTCCACCCGGCTCGGCAGCGTCGAGCCCTCGTACAAGCCCGGCGTGCATCTCACCGATCTGGCCTCCACCCTGCCGGACTACGCCATCGAGGCGATCCGCGAGGCGCTGCCGGCGTTCGACCGGCAGATCAAGGGCTTCGCGATGAAGGACGCGGTGCTCACCGGCGTCGAGACGCGCACCTCGTCGCCGCTGCGTATCACCCGCGGCGACGATTGCCAGAGCGTCAACGTCAAGGGCCTGTACCCGGCGGGCGAGGGTGCCGGCTATGCCGGCGGGATTCTGTCGGCCGGGGTGGACGGCATCAGGGTGGCCGAGGCGGTGGCGCGGCAGATGCTGGCAGAAACGGCGGGCGCCAAGCCGCTGTAGGAGGCCCGCCCTCGGGCCGATGCCGTGATGGTCGCGCCGGCCCGAAAATCGCGGCGGGCATCCAGAAGGCATAAAGGCGCCGCTCCTGCAATGGGGCGCGGGTTAGGTAGGAGGCCCGCCTCCGGGCCGATAGGGGATGTTCGCGTCGGCCGAAAATTATGGCGGGGGCGCCGCTCCTACGTGTTGGTGTTGTGGGTGAGCTGCACAAGTCGAAATATTCCATCCCTTATCTTGAGCCAGCCATGCCGCCACAAAACGCCATGCCGCACGGAAAGGATTTGCGCAAAGGACGGGTATCCCTGCCCAGGCAGGTGTACCACATCACCACTGTCACCTTCGACCGGCAGCCGGTTTTTTCCGATTTGCGCCCGGCGCGCGTGCTGATCAATGCGCTGCGGGAAGCCCAGGCGCGCGGCGATGCGACGACACTGGCTTTTGTGATCATGCCCGATCACATGCACTGGCTGCTGCAGTTGGAAGGTGCGACAGCATTGTCGAACGTGGTCGGTGCGGTCAAAGCCGTGACGGCGCACGGTTTGGGAGGACGAATCTGGCAGAGCGGATTTCATGACCATGCCCTGCGCCAGGAGGAAGACTTGGCGAAGCTGGCCCGGTACATCGTTGCCAATCCCCTGCGTGCAGGCCTGGTCCAGTGGATCGGGGATTACCCGCATTGGGATGCTGTGTGGCTGTAAGGACGCCGTACGAAAATCGCGGCGGGGGCGGGTTATGTAGGAGGCCCGCCCTCGGGCCGATGGGGTGGTTGTTCGCGCCGGTCCGAAAATCGCGGCGAGGGCGCCGCTCCTACAAGGGCGGGGTTACGTAGGCGGCCCGCCCCGGGCCGATGGGCTCCCGCAGACCTATTTTCCGAATTCATCGAAATTTCATTTGCCTTGAATTCCATATTTCAAATATCATTGAAACATGGAAACGAAAACCGTCGTCACCGCCCTTGCTGCTCTGGCTCAGGATTCCCGTCTGGCCGTCTTCCGTGCGCTGGTCCAGGCCGGTCCGGCCGGCCTCGCCGCCGGCAGGATCGGCGAACTCACCGGCATTCCGCCATCCTCGCTGTCGTTCCACCTGAAGGAACTGTCGCACGCCGACATGGTGAGCTCGCAGCAGGCGGGGCGCTTCGTTATCTACACCGCGAATTTCGCCACCATGAACGCGCTGCTCGGTTTCCTCACCGAAAACTGCTGCGGCGGCAATCCCTGTTCGCCGGTCTGTTCGCCGGCCTGCGCCGCCGACAAGGCGTCGACGTGAACCGCCTTTACGGCATATCGCAGTCGCGCGACCGCTGGCTTCTGCCGCTGAACTTCCCTTTATTCATCTTCATTTCATCAAGGATCCCTCGTGACTGAAAAGCCCTATACCGTGCTGGTGCTGTGCACCGGCAATTCCTGCCGCTCGCAGATGGCCGAAGTGCTGCTGAACCATGACCTCGCCGGCCAGGTGCGCGCGCTGTCCGCCGGCACTCGGCCGCAGCCGAAAGTGGCCGACGGCGCGATCGCGGCGCTGAAGGAGGCGGGTCTGAATACCGACGGCCTGCACCCGAAGGACATCGACGCGGTGATGAGCGAGGACATCGACCTGGTGGTGACGGTGTGCGACAACGCCCGCGAAGCCTGCCCGATTTTCCCGAAGCCGATCCCGGCCATCCACCTGCCGTTCCACGATCCGCACGGCGAGCCGCTGGAGAGCTTCCTCGCGGTGCGCGACGACATCCGCACCCGCTTGGTTGCCGCGGTGCGCGAGAAGTTCGGCCTGCAAGTGGCTGCCGCCTGAATCGACGGAGACGTTGCGATGTCCGACCCCGCTTTCAATGTGCTGTTCCTGTGCACCGGCAATTCGGCGCGCTCGATTCTGGCCGAGTCGCTGCTGAACGCTCTGGGCAAGGGGCGCTTCCGGGCGTTCAGTGCGGGCAGCCATCCCGGCGGGCGGGTCAACCCGTTTGCGCTGGAATTGCTGGAAAAGAACCATTTCCCCACCGGCGAACTGCGCAGCAAGTCGTGGGACGAGTTCGCGCAGCCCGCTGCGCCGCAGCTCGATTTCGTCATCACCGTTTGCGACAACGCGGCAGGCGAGGTTTGCCCGGTGTGGCCGGGCCAGCCGATCACCGCACACTGGGGCATCCCCGACCCGGCTGCCGCCGGGGATGGCGACGAAGCCAGGCGCCATGCCTTCGTCGATACCATGAACCGGTTGCAGCGCCGCATATCTATGTTCGTCAGCCTGCCGTTCCACACGCTCGACAGCATGCGGCTGCAACAGGCCGTGCGCGAGATCGGGAAGGCGACATGAGCGCACCAACCTTGATGGAGTCCGCCCGATGAGCGCACAGTGCGAAGCGACCGGAAAGCGCGCTGCCAACATGGCCGGGGCAGCCGCGCCGATGAGCGTGTTCGAGCGCTGGCTCACGTTGTGGGTGGCGCTGTGCATCGTCGCCGGGGTGCTGCTGGGCCAGATCTTTCCCGCGCCGTTCCAGGCGCTGGGGCGGATGGAGGTGGCGCAGGTCAACCTCCCGGTCGGACTGCTGATCTGGGTGATGATCATCCCGATGCTGATGAAGATCGACTTTGCCGCCCTGCATCAGGTGAAGTCGCACTGGAAAGGCATCGGCGTCACCCTGTTCGTCAACTGGGCGGTGAAGCCGTTTTCCATGGCCTTGCTGGCCTGGCTGTTCATCCGCCACCTGTTCGCGCCGTATCTGCCGGCGGAACAGCTCGACAGCTACGTCGCCGGCCTCATCCTGCTGGCCGCCGCGCCGTGCACCGCGATGGTGTTCGTATGGAGCCGGCTGACCGGCGGCGACCCGTATTTCACCCTGTCGCAGGTGGCGTTGAACGACGCCATCATGATCGTCGCCTTCGCGCCCGTCGTCGGCCTGCTGCTCGGCCTGTCGGCGATCGTGGTGCCGTGGGACACGCTGCTCGCCTCGGTGGTGCTGTACATCGTCATCCCGGTGATCCTGGCACAGGCGTGGCGCAAGCTGCTGCTGAAACGCGGCCAGGCGGCGTTCGATGCGGCGATGGCCCAGCTCGGCCACGCCTCCGTCCTCGCGCTGCTGGCGACGCTGGTGCTGCTGTTCGCCTTCCAGGGCGAGCAGATCCTCGCGCAGCCGCTGATCATCGCGCTCCTGGCGGTGCCGATCCTGATCCAGGTGTTCTTCAATTCCGGCCTGGCCTACTGGCTCAATCGCAAGGTGGGCGAGAAGCACAGCGTGGCCTGCCCGTCGGCGCTGATCGGGGCCTCGAACTTCTTCGAGCTGGCGGTAGCGGCGGCGATCGCGCTGTTCGGCTTCCAGTCGGGCGCGGCGCTTGCCACCGTGGTCGGCGTGCTGATCGAGGTGCCGGTGATGCTGCTGGTGGTGAAGATCGTCAACCGCAGCAAGGGCTGGTACGAGGCCGGTCTGGTTGCCGGTAAAGAAAAACGGCATGTTTGACGCCCTCGCCACCCTGCTGGTTTTCGATCTCGCCGGTTTCACGCCGGCTACCCCACTGGGCGCGGCGCTGCATTTCTTCGTCATGGACGTGGCGAAGATCCTGGTGCTGCTCACCCTGGTGATCTACGCCATGGGTTTCTTGCGCGCGCTGCTCAAGCCCGAAAGGGTGCGCGAATTCATGCGCAACCGCGGCAACCTGCAAAGCCGCTTCATGGCGGTGGGACTGGGCGCGGTGACGCCGTTCTGCTCGTGCTCGTCGATCCCGCTGTTCATCGGCTTCGTCGAGGCCGGCATCCCGCTCGGGGTGACGTTGTCATTTCTGATCGCCAGCCCGATGATCAACGAAGTCGCCATCGTGGTGCTGGCGTCGGTCATCGGCTGGAAATTCACCGTGCTGTATGTTGCCGCCGGGCTCAGCGTCGCCTTGATCGGCGGCTTCGTGCTGGAGCGTTTCAAGCCGGAGCGCTGGATCGAGGACTACGTGTGGAAAATCCGCATGGGCGAAACTGCCGCGATCGAAGAGGACACCTCGCTGCGCGCCCGGCACGGCTATGCGGTCGCCCAGGTGAAGGAAATCGTCGGCCGCATCTGGAAATTCATCCTCATCGGAGTGGGGGTCGGCGCTTTCATCCATGGCTACGTGCCGGCGGATTTCGTCGCGAAGATCGCCGGCGACGGCGGCGTGCTGTCGGTCGTCGGCGCGGTGCTGGTCGGCGTGCCGCTGTATTCCGACGCGGTCGGCATCATTCCCATCGCCGAGGTTCTGCTGCAAAAAGGCGTGCCCATCGGCACCGTGCTGGCGTTCATGATGGCGGTGACCGCGCTGTCGCTGCCGGAATTGATCATCCTGAAGAAAGTCGTGAAGGTGCCATTGCTGGCGCTGTTCACGGCCTACCTCAGCATCGCGTTCATCATCGTGGGCTTGCTGTTCAATGCCTTGAAAGGGGTTTTATGAGTACCGACCTGCATCCCTCCATCGTCGCCCTGGTTTCGCTGGCGGCCAATGTCGCGGCCAACCATCCCGGCCAGGGCCTGTGCCAGATCGAGCGCCTGAAGGACTACGGCGTGTCGCGCGAGCAGATCGACACGGTGATCGAGATCGCGCGCCACATCCGCGACGAAACCGCGCAAAAGCTCGACGCCAAGTTCGATGCGGCCTACGCTGGCCATTTTCCGCAGGCGGCCGACCGGCTCGCCGCCATTGCGGCGGCGGAAAGCGGTGCCTGCTGCACCCCCACGCCTTCCGGCAAACCGTGCTGCTGAGGCGCGGACGCGAACAAGGAGTCCTCATGACTATCAACGAACACGACCAGATCCGCCAGCAGGTGCGCGCCGTCTACGGCGCCGTGGCGCGGACCGAATCCAGCGGCTGCTGCGCGCCGAGCGCGGGCTGCTGCGCGCCGTCGGATCAGGACGTCGCCGAGCTGCTGTCGCGCGGCATCGGCTACAGCGCCGAGGAGACGGCGGCGGTGCCGGAAGGCGCCAACCTCGGGCTCGGCTGCGGCAACCCGCAGGCCATCGCGGCGCTCAAGCTGGGTGAAACCGTGCTCGACCTCGGCAGCGGCGCAGGCTTCGACGCCTTCCTCGCCGCGCGCCAGGTCGGCCCGGACGGCACCGTCATCGGCGTCGACATGACCCCCGACATGGTGTCCAAGGCGCGCGCCAATGCGGTCATGGGCGGCTACGCCAACGTGGAATTCCGCCTCGGCGAGATCGAGCATCTGCCGGTCGCCGACGCCAGCGTCGATGCCATCATGTCCAACTGCGTCATCAACCTGTCGCCGGACAAGGCCCAGGTCTTTCGCGAGGCCTGGCGGGCGCTGAAGCCCGGCGGCCGCCTCGCCATTTCCGACATCGTCACCACCGCGCCGCTGCCGGCGGCCATGCGGCAGGAAGTCGCCCTCTACACCGCCTGCGTGGCCGGCGCCGCGAGCGTCGACGAACTCGCGGCGATGCTCGCGGCGGCGGGCTTCGCCGACATCCGCCTCGCCCCCCAGGACGCCAGCCGCGAGTTCATCCGCCACTGGGCGCCCGGCCGCGGGGTCGAGGATTTCATCGCCTCGGCCAGCATCGAGGCGGTCAAGCCGGCAAACTGAAGGAGAACGCAAATGAAAGACATCAAAGTGCTCGGCAGCGGCTGCGCCAACTGCAAGACCACCCTGAAGCTCATCGAGGAAGTCGCGCAGGCGCGCGGCGTGCAGGTCAATCTGGAAAAGGTCGACGACATGGCGGCCATCCTCGGCTACGGGGTCATGTCCACCCCCGGCGTGGTGATCGACGGCAAGGTGGTGCATGCCGGCGGCGTGCCGGACCGCAAGAAGATCGAAAGCTGGCTCTGAGGGCTCAAGCGCTCGAATGAGAGGACGGGGATGCAGGCGGGCGTGATGCCTGAAATCCCGATCCACGCAGCATGTCTATTATGAGTGGTCCTGCTCGTAAAACTTCCGGGAACCCGCCATGCCCAGCCTCCGATACATCGTTGCCGCCACCGATTTTTCAGATTTTTCCGAACGGGTGGTGCAGCGCGCCGCGCACCTGGCCGAACAGCACCAAGCCGAGCTGCATCTGCTGCACGTGGTGCGCCCGCTCGACCTTTATCCCGGCCTGACGCTGGCCCCGGATGAATTCAAGCATACCGACCAGGATTTGTTGCAGGCGGAGCAGACCCGGCTCGACGCCATGGCTGCCAGCCTGGTCAGCCGGCTGGGGATCCGCGTCCGCACCGCCACCCGTCTGGGCCGGGCGCATACCGAAATCGCCGCCTATGCGCAGGAGATGTCCGCCGATCTGGTGGCTGCCGGAGTGCGCGGCGAAAACACGCTCATGGATCTGTTCCTGGGATCGACTGTGTCGCGTCTGCTGCGGGTGGCCACCTGCCCGGTGCTCATCGTCAGGAATCCCGCGGACGGACCCTACCGCCAGGTGCTGGCGGCGGTCGATTTCTCCCCGGTGTCGGCGGCGGTGGTCGCCCATGCGCTGGTGCTTGCCGGCGGCGCGCCGGTGCACACGCTGCACGTGCTGGGCAGCGAGGTCGAGCAGCGCTTGCGCAGGGCGAAGTCGGACCAGGTGGACATCACGGGCTGGCTCGCCAAACTGCGCAGCGAGGCCGAGAAACAGCTGGATGCCCTGCTGGCCCCGATCGGCAACAGCCCGGCTGTCGTGCGCCTGATCCAGTCGGGTTTCCCCCCTGCTGCAATCTGCCAGTGCATCGAGGACAACCATGCCGACCTGGTCGTCCTCGGTCGCCATGGCTACGGCGGCGGCTTGCAGGACTGGCTGCTGGGCAGCGTGAGCAAGGATGTGGCCCTCGCCGCGACGTGCGACGTGCTGCTCATCAGCCCGGGCGGACAATAGGGGCTCTCGCCATGGCCGGCCGGCTTGTGGGATTATCAGCCTGCTGTGCCGGGGCGTTCCTTCCTTCGCCTTGCCTGGCTCATGGACGCGGGCCGGCAGGAGGCAGTGGCCAGGACACAAACAAAAACGCCGCTCGGAGAGCGGCGTTTTTTACAACTGGTGCCGGCGATCGGAATCGAACTGACGACCTTCGCATTACGAATCGGCACGCGCACATGATGCCATGATTTGGAATCAGATGGCATAGGGCGCTTACAAGCAAGCAAAACCGCGACTTAATGGCTTCGTCGGCGGGCAATACGTCGTGCGAACACACGGCACCTTGTGGTGCTAAACCGTGTTCGCGCCGTGGCCCGCTTCACTCGGAGCCAACGCATGCAATCCAAGATAACACAGGCCCTCGTCGAGAGGGCGCCAGCACCCGACAGGGGCAAGTCCGTCCTCTACGCCGACAGCGAGATGCGCGGCTTCTACCTGATCGTCACGCCAACGAAGCGCAGCTTCTACGTGCAGTCCCTCGTCAATGGGAAGCAGGTCCGCACGAAGCTGGGCGACCACCCGAGCCTCGACGCCAAGCAAGCCCGTGACCTCGCCCGCAGGACGCTCGTGGACATGCGGGCGGGCGCGAACCCGAACGAGGAGCGCCGCAAGGCCAAGGCGCGTGGCATCACCCTGCGCGACGCGCTCGACCTGCACCTCGCTGCCAAGCCGCTGTCCCCGCGCACCAAGGAGGACTACCGCTACAACTGCGAGCAGTACCTCGCCGAGTGGATGGACAAGCCGCTGGCCGAGCTCGGCGCGGACCGCGCGGGCGTGGGCGAGCGCCACCGCAAGATCACCGAGAAGCACGGCGCGCCCTCGGCCGACAACGTCTTCCGCATCTTCCGCGCCGTCTACAACCGCGGTCTGCGGGAGCATCCCGAACTGCCCGCGAACCCGACCGCGAACGTGGACTACCACGGGCTGCGGCGGCGCAAGGTGGACTCGAACGCCGACAAGCTGAAGGCGTGGGGCAAGGCGGTGCTCGACCTGCACCCCGTGCGGCGCGACCTGCACCTGTTCATGATCCTGACGGGCATGCGGCGCACCTCGGCATGCGAGGCGCGCGTCTCGGAGCTCGACCTCGGCACGAGGCGGCTGCACGTCCCCAAGCCCAAGGGTGGCGCGGCCCGCGCGTTCGATCTGCCGCTGTCGGGGCCACTCGCCGACCTGCTCGGCCAGCGGCTGCGGGAGTCGCCCCGCCTACAGCGCAAGGGTCAGTGGCTGTTCCCCGCCGACTCGAAGTCGGGCCACGTCGCCGAGGTCGCGCAGCACGAGCTCGACGGCCTCACGGGGCACGCGCTGCGGCACACCTACGCCACCCTCGCCTTGCAGGCGGGCGTGCCCATCGCCGAACTGAAGTTCCTGCTGAACCACGCGGCGGGCAACGTGACGATGGGGTATCTGAACCCGAGCCTTGACCACCTGCGCGGCTACCAAGAGCGGGCAAGCGCCTACGTGCTCGACGCGCTGGGCCTGCAATGGACAGAAGGCGAGTGGCCCCCGCGTCTCAAGCAGAGCGCGCCGGCCGATACCAGCGCCGAGGATGCGCCGTCAATCAACGAATTGGCCCCCGCGTAGCGCGGATGCGCCGATGCAAATAATGGGTTACAGGCTATTGACGGGCATTCAGACTTCACTCCAGCGCGCTACTTAACGGGGCGTCCGGCGGGGTCGGCCACCTCGTTCGGGCGCTCCAAACCCCTTAACTTTTGGAGCAAATGAAATGAACGCCAACATCAACACCACCCCGACATCGATCCGCCAGCACATCGTCATCTTCGGCAAGGAGCTGGAATTCGCAACGGGCATCCGCGCGATGGCCGCCGAGAAGATCATGCGCGAGCGGGGCATCATGGACCCTGACGATCTGTTCATCGCGTGCGAGGACATGATTGAGGGTGCAAACCTTTTCGAGTCCTACGACAGCCCTGCGAATAAATACCCGAGCGAGTTGGTTCTCGGTCAGGGCTGCCCGTTCCCCTCGATTGAGGCGTACATCGCCCTGCGTGAGCACTACGGTGACGAGTGGACCTTGCTCGCGATGAAGCAGTACACCGCCCATCACGGCACCGTGAAGCTTGGGAAGGACGCGGACGACAACGCCCGCAAGCTGCTCGATCGCGCGAGGGTCTGCTTTGAGTTCGACAAGACTTGGCACACTCCCTTCACGGCGTCGGATGGCTACGGCCGCTACGAGCGGGCTCAGCGTCTTGCCAAGATGAACGCCTACTTGGCAGCGACCGCCTGACCCAATGTCAGCGGGCCATCGCGCCCAAGGGCATGAAACAGAAGGGCCACCTCGAAGGTGGCCCTTTTCCATGCACAGCGGGGGCACGGGTCATAGCGGGATGTCTACAGCCAGCGGGCCGCGGCTCTTCCTCAGGTAGCGCAGGACGGCGCCGCCGAGCTGGCCGAGGGTGAGGCCCCGCTTGAGCAGCGTCGGGCGCATGAGGGTCGAGCACGCCTCATCGTCCCAACCGACCTCGGGCGGCACGGGCACGGCGCACTCCTCGACGGCGAGGTCGAACGGACCCGGCTCGTCCAGCAGGTCGGGCAGGCACACCCACGTGTGGAACCACGCCTCGCGCCAAGCCAGCGCGGCGTCGCCCGTCCTGTCGCCCTCGGGGAAGTCGGCCACGCGGATGACGAACACGTCGCCGCCCGCCGAGCGTCGGACCCTCACGCGTCGGGGTCTGATCTTGGGGCGCGACTTCAGCAAGGCTCGTCCTCCCCGCGCTCGGTGCGCTGACGCTCGGGCACCACCGTGCCCTTCTTGCGCATGTCGTGGGCGTACCACCTGACCGACTTGGCGGATGCCTGCGCGCCCTCGATCTGCGCGTTGACCATCTCCGCGATGACGGCGTGCGGGTAGCCCGCAGGGTCCATCAGCAGCTCGCGGGCGAGTCGGCCGATGCCCTTGCCGCTGGGCTTCTTCTCGGTCTCTGTCGGGGCCTCGGTCGTCTCGGCGGCGTCGGCCTGCGGCTGTGCATGCGGCTCGGTCACCTCGGGCTCTGCGCGCTGCCCGAACGACGCGAGGTCGATGTTCTTGGCCTCGACGATCGAGCCGATGCGGTCGAGCAGCTTGCCTCGGGTCGCGAAGGTCTTGGGACCGGCAGCCTTGTCGGCGATCTGGTTGTGCAGGGCCAGCAGGTCCTTGGTGCTCATCTCTTGCAGGTTCATCTCACGCTCCTGTGGTTGGGGTGTGAGGTCATTAGGTCGTGTTCGTGGGGATTCGGGAGCGGGGCCCCCTCAAGAAAATTGGCCCGCTGACTGTCCATCAGCGGGCCGTGGTCCGTAAGCGCATAAAAAAGAAGGGGATGCCTTGTGGGCATCCCCTCCGAAGCACGGCCGGGGCAACCTCGGCCTCTGTTCCGACCCCGGCCGTTGGCACCAAACCTAGTGCATGTGGGCGAGGGGCTGGCGCTCCGCTTCCGCCCAGGTGTCGCGGTCAAGGTAGGCGTCCCACGCCCGGCTGTAGGGCATGCCGGCGAGTGCGGCGGCCTCGTCGAACTCGTCGGAGTACGGCTTCACGCCGACGCTGGCGGCCTGCTCGGCCAGCGCGTCGAGGAGGTCAGCGCCCGAGCGAAGCGCACGCGCCAACCCGGCGAGCGCGATCGCGACCGGGTGGCGCGCCTCGTAGGTAGGCTGCTTAGTCATCGCCGATCACCCCGCGGTCGATGGCCTGCTCGCGCAGGGCGAGCTGCACGGTGTTCAGCGGGTTCGACTTGCCCTGGTTCCAGGTGCGGATGGCGACCAGGATGCCCTGCAGGCGCGCGTCGCCCAGCTTGATGTACTCCTGCACCTTCAGGTAGTCGTCCAGCTTCATCGCGGCGGCGAGCTCGGCGGGGCCGACCGGGCGGTCCTTCGACGGCATCCGGTCCAGGAGGCTCAGCAGCGCGGAAGCGAGGGGAATGTTCTGCGTGGCGACGGCGACCTGGGCCATGTGCCCGAGCTCGGCGGGGCCGGCGTAGGCGAGCTGGTGCAGGTACTCGGTGCGCTTGGGGTCGCCGAGGGCGGCGCGGGCCAGCACCTTGGCGGGGCTGGAGTAGAACTCGCGCTGCGAGACGAGCTGGGCGTGAGGTGCGCCCGCGTCCTTCAGCAGCTTGTCGAGCTCCTTGGCGGAGTTGTCCTTGATCTGGCGGACGGCGGCCACGGTCTCGCTCTGCGCGAAGCGGGCCTTGTCTCCGGCGTCGATGCCGGCGGACTTCCAGCGGTTGGCAATCTCTGCCTTGCGCGCCGCGACGTCCTGGTTCAGGCGCTCGATGGCCTTCAGGGCGCGGGTGTGGATGGCGTCCAGGTTGGACGCGAGCTCGCCGATCTGTTGCGGGCTGAGCAGCGGGGAGACTTGATTCAGGTTCATGGCTCGTTGGCTCCTATGAGGTTGATGGTCCTCCGGTCGCCTTCGAGCGCGTCCCCAGCCGCGGGGTGGTCATGCGCGCCAATGCGCTGACCGGATGCTTTCAATGTGTCGTGGTGCGCTGGCCGAGAACGCCATCGTTCTCCGACCGTGTTCCCTCGTTCGCTGCCGCCGTCGCGGTGGTTTGCGCATCAAGGGCTTGGGGGCGTCTCGCCCGCCGATGGAGAGTCAGGCGTCCGCGTCGGGGTCAGCGCCCACGGGCCAGCCGCCCGATCCGCCGCAGACCGAGCAGAGCCTCACCGCCACCACGTCGCCGCTGAAGTGGAAGCGCTGGCACCGCATGCACCTGACCCAGCCCACGCGCCTGACGACGCGCGGCGGGTCGAAGTTGGGGTCTAGGACGTTGGCACGTCGCGCGCCACCGTCGAGTGGCCACGGCGTCGGCTCGATGATCGCCTTCGCCACCTCGCAGTCCTCGGGCGTCCTCACGTGCCGCTTGCCGGGCGTCGCGCCGAGCCAGCGGTAGGTGGGCCAGTGGTCCAGGTGGGCGCGGCGCTGCACGGTCGAGACGGGCAGCCCGAGGGCAGAGGCCGCCTGCCGGGCGCTGGGGTATCGCACCCCCTCGACCTCGATGGCGACGGCCTGCCCGCTACTGCCCGCGATTGACAGCGCCATGCTCACGCCTGCCCTCGTACTCGTCGGACATGGCCTGCCAAGCGTCGGCGTCGATGCGCGGGATCGGGCCGATGCAGGTCATCTCGCAGCTACGGGCCAGGGCATCACGCCCGCCCATCGCTGCAATCGTCTGCGGCGCGGTCTGCTCGAACGACGCCATGTTGCGGTCGATCATCTGGGACATCGCCAGCGCCTCTGCCACGGTCAGCGTCTCACTCGTCATCGTCTTGCTCCTTGTTCGCGTGGTACTTGGAGAGCAGCCCGGTCAGCGCCTTGCGCTCGTCGGCCGACATGCGCAGCAGCGCCTCGGCATCGAGGCCCGTGGAGTCCACCTTGACCCGCAGGCGATCCGCCATCTGGTCGCCATAGCGCCACTTGAGCAGGACTTCCATCAGCCGATCGCTGTACTTGCGCACCGTGAGGGGGCGCTCGTCGCCGGTCTCGGGGTCGGCCACGGTTGAGACGCGGCCCTGGTGGATGACAGGCTCATCGACGCCGACGGCAGCACGCCGATAGGCTTCTTCGAGCAGGCTGTCGAGCGCCACCTCGACGGCGGCCTCCCACTGCGTGCGGAACTCCAGGTCGTTGGCCTTGTGATAGAAGGCCGTCGAGCGAACGATCCCCGCAGCGGCTGCCGCCGCCTTGGGGCTCGCCGTGTCTTCCAGCACCGCAAGGAAGATCGCCTTCCTCTCTGGCGTGAAGGTGTTGGGGATCGATGGGCGGCTCACGTCTGTTCTCCGAAAAATGGCTTACGGAGTTATCGTGTCGTGCTTATGCGCGCAGGCACGCCATCGTTCTTTCAAGTGCATCAACGGCTTGGAGGGTCTTGGCCCTCGAATCGACGATCAGGGGGTGAGGCGGCCCGGATCGTTGGCCTCGCGCGCGAAGGTCTCGGCGCAGCAGGTCAGGCGCGTTCGACCACCGCGATTCCCCTTTTTGAAGGGGTTATTCAAAAACAGACTCCGGGCAGACTTCGCTTTCACTTTCTAAGAAAGTGAAAGCTGTGAAGTCTCGTCTGCCGTGGTCGAAATCTCGACCGAAGTCTCAGCGCTGAGTGGTCGCATAAGCTTTTGATTCGGAACAGACTTCAGACTTCGCGCCGACGCTGAAGTCTCCGAAGTCTTGAGACTCCAAAATCAGACTTCAGGAGACTTCGCGGGGTCGTCATACGGCCGCCTCCACGCGCACCACCTTCGGCGCCGTCGAGTGCTTGCCGACGCGCTCGCACCAGAGCCAGAAGTGGCGACCGTCCCATGCTGCCCGCACGGCGTCGATGCGTCCCTCGGGCACCTTGTCTGCCACCGCGCGCTGAGCCGAGCTCTTGCTCAAGCCCAGGCGCTTGATTGCGGCATCCGTGAGGTCGGCTGCCTTGAGCGTGCCGGCCGTCGCGCCCAACTCGCAGGCCAGGGCGAGAAGTCCATCATTCGGAGTCGCCTCATCCGCGAAGTCGGAGGCCGCGTCGGCCATCACGGTCGGCCTGAGCACCAGGGAGTCCGCCACCTTCTCCAGGTTGAAGTGCATCGGCCCCTCGCGCTCGGCGTCCTTCTGCTTCTGCACGGCAACCCTGATCGAGCGCCTGTCCTTGTCGCGCTCCACCTCGACGGTGGTGTCCATCGCGCCCAGCAGCGCCGTGCTGCCGCGCATGCCCTTGCTCGCGTCCTTGCCCGAGTGATGCACGACCACGACGGCCGCGCCGGTCGTGTCACGCAGCCGCTTCATGCTGGCGATGTAGCGGCTCATGTCCTTCGCCGAGTTCTCGTCTGCGCCTGCGGCCGTCTGGTTCAGGGTGTCGATGACGATCAGCCTCAGCGGCCCGAGCTCATCGGCCACTGCCTTCACGAAGGCGCGCACGGCCCCGTCCTTCTCGGCGGCTAGGTTAAGTTCGTCACTCATGAAACGAAGGCTGAACGTACGTCCCTGCGCGGCGTGGCTCAGCTTCCAGGCGCGCACCCGCTTCCCGATGCCCGGCAAACCCTCCGCCGCGATGTACAGGACCGCTCCCCGCTCGACGGTGCGCCCATGCCAGTCCATGCCCCCGGCCACGGCCATCGACATGTCCACCGCGAGGAACGACTTGCCCGACTCCGGGGCTCCGTAGATCGCCGCGAGACTGCCCTCGGTGAGCACGCCGGGGATGAGCCACTTCGGCGGCGGCAGCGCCTCCAGCTCGTCGATGGTCAGGAAGTGCCAGCGGGTCTGCTTCTGCGGGGGCTCGTCGGGGCCGTCCCACACGTCGAAGTCGTCCTCGGGGTCGGGGTTCGGAACTTGCCCACCGGCCTCCTGGACCAGCTTGTGCAGCAGCCGCGCGGTCACGGGCTCGCCGCGCGGAGCGCGGGTGTGCAGCGAGTCCCACCGATTGCCGATGACCCAGGCGTCGTCGGCGTACTTCGCGTCCTGCGTGGACCAGTCGATGAACTCCTGCCGCCCCTCGCCGTTGGTGGCGTGGTGGCAGGCCATCATCAGCGGCAGCCACTCCCCATCGTGGTCCCGGAAGTCCTCGGGGTCGAGCCATTCGAGCGCCCCCTCAAGCTGGCGCGGCGTGAGCTCGCCTGCCTCGCGTCCCGGGTGCTCGCGGACGGGGCGGCGCACGGCATCAAGCGCCGTCGCCGGCAGGTCGGGCATGTCCGCAAAGTCCGGCGAGAACTCGTCCCAGCGGTACACGCCGCCGCACGGGTGGACGGAGCCGGCCGCGACCACCTGCCTGCCGAGCGTCTTGAACTCGATGCCGGGGAACTGCTCCAGGCTCTCCAGCGTCTGCGCGTCGGCGGGCTTCCTGAAGTAGAAGTGGTGCCCCCCGCTGCCTGTCACGACGTGCGGGGCGACCGAGGTGTCGATGCCCAGCGCGGCCGTTACCTCGGCGAGGCTGTCGCGTCCATCGGGGAAGTTGCGCGGATCGACGTCCAGCACGACCACGTCGGCCGGGATGCGGAACCCGACGTTCAGGCCGCTGTGACGGGCGCGTTCTAGCACGGAGTCGGCGGAGTAGGCGCGGCGCTGCCACGTCGGATCGATGGGCGACTTGCCGCGATCCCGGCCGCGTTGGTCCTTCTTGTGCCATGCGTGCAGCGGGATCAGGTCGAACCCGGCCTCGCGGTAGCGGGCCATCTCGGCGAACGATGGTTCGAGCGCGCGGCGGGCTCCGACATGATTTGATCCCGTGAGCTGTTGCATGCTCGCGCCCTCTGCTTGATCGACCTTAGCGCCCGCGGACTCGTCCCCCGTGGGCGTTTTCTTTTGCGCGCTCATGCTCAGCCCCCCGTCGTCACGTAGGCACGAAGGTCGCCCATGCGGTAGCGGATGACCTTGGAACCGACGCGAACGAACGCAGGCCCGCCGCCGTTGCAGCGATACCAAGCGAGGGTCGTGTACTTGATGCGCAGAACCTCGGCCGCCTCCTGGGCGGTGAGGAGCGCGTCGTCGGGCAGGGCGTGGAGCTTGGCGAGCTCGTCGGCGTTCAGTTGGCCGGGGGTGTACTGGTAGTAGGTGGCCATGGTGGGGCTCCGATCAGCGATTCCCCTCGGGGCGACGTGCCACCTGGGGGACATCTGCTTCGCAGATCGGGCCCTTGCTCCCCGTTGTCGTGGGGAGGGCCTCGGCTGTTCTTGCCGCCGAAGGCACTTCTGACCGCCATCGCTGGCGATCCTCGGGCCAGTTGCTGGACCGATTGATTCACATAGTGCCATGGGACGGCCCGCAGCAACACCAACGTTGTGCCGGTCGCCCAGATGAGTCCAGGTCGCGCCGAATGGGTCTGCGCTGCTATGCGCCTAGGCCGATGCCTTTGGGCTCGACACGGGCCGTCTGGTGAGACCTGAAGGACCTCCCTCTACCGTGCTTGCCGGGTCGGCGGCTATCCTTCTAGGTTTGGTCGTTGAGATGGGGCACACCATGGAGATAGAACTCAAGAAAAAGGAGGCACCGCCTGACCTGCCGAGGCTCATCCAAGACGTTCTGGCGGAGCTAGGATATGAGGCAGACGCTGAGGCGGTAGCCGAGCGGGTTCGTCGCCTGGACATCGGCCTGCCGGTCGAGGACGAGTTCTCAGTCGTGTGCGCTTGGCTCGGGAAGTGCCAGCTACTGCACAAGCTCGACCAGCACCAGGTGCCCGTAGCTTCCAAGCAAGAATTCCAAGTGCCCGACTTGCTGGCGAAGTTCTCGACCCAGACCAGCAAGTCCCCCGTGTTGATTGAGGTGAAGTCGAAGAACGACAAGCTCCTGTCCTTCAAGCCCGACTACCTGAAGCGCTTGCAGAATTACGCCGACTTGGTGGGCATGCCTCTACTGATCGCGTGGAAGTTCCACAGCGTCTGGATGCTATTCGAGGTGCGGCACATGAAGAAAGCCGCCAAGAACTTCAACATCACGCTGAATACTGCGATGCAGGAGAACCTGCTCGGCATATTGGCCGGCGACGTCGCCTACAAGATCGGTGCTGGCGCGGGGGTACATCTCCGCTTCCGCAAGGACAAACTGCTCGGCACTGAGAAGACCGCAGATGGCTACGCGGAGCAGTGGGCGATGACCATTGACGACGTGGGCTTCACCGACCGCGAGGGCGCCCGCCGTACAGACCTGGACGGCGAGGTCCAATCGCTGTTCACCGCATGGGACCTGGAGGACAAGGAGGAGCACACCGACTCCCACATCCACCTGCACTTCGTCGCTGGGGACGAGGGGATGCAGTTCGCCCACACGGCCCTGGTCCGCCTTCTGAGCTGGGAATCACCCCACGATGACCGGCCTCACTGGCGCGGGCTGCTGCGGAAGGAGCAGGTCACCGCGAACGTGGGCAGCTTCTCGGCCGCTTTGGATCTAGCCTTTCGGCAGAAGGTGGTGTCCCACATCTTCTATTTTCAGCCGCACACAACGCCGGAGTTTTTACCCTCGCCTTAACGAGCCAGCCGAATCAACTTTGGTCCACCGACGCCAGGAAGCGCCTGAGGGCGTGGTAAGCCTTGCTGTCGGTCTGCCCGTCGATGACGGCATCCTCGAAGTTGCCGGCCGTGGTTGTCACCCTCAGCCACGTCCGTTGTGATGTCGTGATCTTGCGGATCAGGTCGGTCGAGACGATGAAGCCCTTGCGCGACTCCTTGGTCGCCGCTCCGAAGTCGCTGAAGTTGGTGAAGGGCTGCGCGTTGGATAGGTCGTAGACCTTCCCGTCGATATTGAGCTGCGCGCCGATGATCGCCTTCACCTCATTGAAGAGGCTGACGACTAGGACCGAGTCGGCTGGGCGCTTCGAGTTCCACTGCGCGCCTAGCCCTGTGCAGGTCATCGACCTGCAGGCGTTACCGTGCGGGTTGATGGTGACGACGCGAGCACCGTCAAAGCCACTCTGGCTGACCGTGGGACCAGTGCCAGAGGTGGTTGAGCATCCGGCCAGAGCCGCAACGACCAATAGAAGAACTGCTGTCCGCTTCATATTTCCCCTTTACGCCAATAAATAGTCGATTTTGGACTAATCCAACACGGACTTTAGCGTGCACTGACCTTCGAGTCACTACGCTATGTCCCAATCGACCCACAATACTGACTACCAGCTCTTGCTGTCCGTCCTCAAGGCGGCTCGCAAGCGTATGGGCGTGTCACAGGTCGAACTGGCTGAGCGCCTTGAGAACACCCAGACCTTCGTGTCCAAGTGCGAGCGTGGGGAGCGTCGGATTGACGCTGTCGAGTTGGTGGAATTCGCCGAAGCTCTTGGTGTCCCGCCGCTGGAGCTTTTTGGTGAGTATCTGGAGAAGCGGAGCAGAGGATTGCTCCCGAGGGATAAGAAGACGAGAAGTCGCCGCTGACGCGAGACCTTCTCAGACGCCGCCGTGGCCGATGCGCTCCCAAGCCTCGCGGAACGGGTCCTGCTCGTAGTCGGCCGGTTGCAGCCAGAAGGACACCCGGCCGTCCTTCTCGCCCCGGTGGGCGCGCTCGCGCACCTCGGACGGCAGAAGGATGAAAGCGGATGGTGTGGGCGTGGCGACCTTGTTCACGATAACCCAGAAGTCGCCCATGATCTTGTCGAGGCTCGTGCCGAGCGGAACGGGGTTGCGCTTGCTCAGCGCCTTGACTTGGACGCCGACGAAGCGGGAGGCGTCGCGGCTGTAGGCGATGATGTCCACGCCGCGGGCGTTGCGCGCGGTGGGCATGACGTTCCACCCGAGCAGGGACAGGCGGTAGCAGCAGTAGTACAGCCCCACGTTGCCCGTGAGCTGCGGGTCTAAGGTCGCGTTCCCGTTGTCTGCCATCGCTGCCAAGCCTCCATAGCAAAAGGGCCACCCGAGTGGGTGGCCCTTCTACTTCAAGTGGTGCCGGAGATAGGAGTCGAACCTACGACCTTCGCATTACGAATGCGCTGCTCTACCAACTGAGCTACACCGGCTAAAACCGAAACTTGTTCAAACTGTGTTCGTTCGTCACTGCGGCTGCGCCGCTGGGACTCCCGAAGCCTTGTACTGCTTACCTTTTAGTCCAGACTGCCTAGAACAACGTTCCGATTACGAATGCGCTGCTCTACCAACTGAGCTACGCCGGCGAAAAACAGCGCGCATTATAGCGGAATCGATCAGGCTTGTGCGGCCTGCAGCCCGGCTTTCAGGCGCGCGACCACCTTGTCCTGGCCGATCAGTTCGAGCGTGGCGTCGATCGCCGGCGTCTGCGGTTCGCCGGTGACCAGCACGCGTACCGGCATCGCCAGCTTGGGCATCTTGAGGCCGTGCGCGGCGAGCGTTTCCTTGAACGCCGCGCTGATCGCGCTGCGTTCCCAGTTCAGCGCTTCGAGGCGAGCGGCGAGTTCGCTCAAAGCGGGCAGCACCTCGGGGGTGACGTGCTGCGCCAGCAGCTCGGGCGTGGGATGCAGGGTGCGATAGAACAGCGTGGCGGCGTCGGCCAGTTCCACGATCGTCGCTGCGCGCTCCTTGACCAGCGCGCACACCGCGGCAAGGGCGGGGCCGTCGTCCGGATTGGCGCCGTTGCGCAGCAGGAAAGGCCGCATCAGTTCGGCCAGCCGCGCGTCGTCGGCTGCCTTGATGTACTGCTGGTTGAGCCAGCGCAGCTTTTCGGTATTGAACTGCGCGGCCGACGGCGTGATGCGGTCGAGATCGAACCACTGCACGAACTGCTCGCGGCTGAAAATCTCGGCGTCGCCGTGCGACCAGCCGAGCCGCGCCAGGTAATTGATCACGGCTTCCGGCAGGTAGCCGTCCTCGCAATACTGCATCACCGACACCGCGCCGTGGCGCTTGGAGAGCTTGGTGCCGTCGTCGCCGAGGATCATCGACAGGTGCGCGTACTGCGGCACCGTCGCGCCCAGCGCCTTGAGGATGTTGATCTGGCGCGGGGTGTTGTTGACGTGGTCGTCGCCGCGGATGACGTGGCTGATCCGCATGTCCCAGTCGTCGACCACCACGCAGAAGTTGTAGGTCGGGGTGCCGTCGGCGCGCGCGATGATGAGGTCGTCGAGTTCGGCGTTGGAAAACTCGATGGTGCCCTTGACCAGGTCCTTCCACGCCACCGTGCCCTCGACGGGGTTACGGAAGCGCACCACCGGCTGCACCCCGGACGGCGGCACCGCCAGCGATTTTCCCGGCTCGGGGCGCCAGCGGCCGTCGTAACGAGGCTTCTCGCCGCGCGCGCGCTGCGCCTCGCGCATGGCGTCGAGTTCCTCCGTGCTGCAATAGCAGTGATAGGCCAGGCCTTTTTCCAGCATCTGCGCGATCACTTCCTTGTAGCGATACATCCGCTCCAACTGGTAGAACGGGCCTTCGTCGTGCGCGAGATCCAGCCAGGCCATGCCGTCGAGAATCGCCTGCACCGCCTCGGGGGTGGAGCGCTCGATGTCGGTGTCCTCGATGCGCAGGATGAACTGGCCGCCGTGATGGCGCGCGAACGCCCATGAAAACAGCGCAGTGCGGGCGCCGCCAATATGCAGGTAACCAGTGGGGGAGGGGGCGAAGCGGGTGCGGATCATGACAAGGCCAAGCTGAAACGCACTATTTTAACCGCGTGTTGCCGGATGGGCGCTGGCGAAATTGACCTGGCCTGCCGGGATGTGGTTTAATTCGCGCCGCTTCGGGGCAGTTAGCTCAGCGGTAGAGCATCGCCTTCACACGGCGGGGGTCACAGGTTCAAACCCTGTACTGCCCACCACGAACATCATCATTCCGTCTGGCTGATTTGGCCAGGCCTCCCGCTTCCACCAATCGATGCGGGTTTTCGACCGATCTCGCGATCACTGTCCGTCTGCCCGATTGGTGTTGCCACAAGCGCAACAGGCCGTCGCAGGAAACCACCATGACTACTGAAACCACCTTTGCCAGCCTGGCGCTGGCCGAACCCATTTTGCGTGCCATCGCCGATGCCGGCTACATCACGCCCACCCCGATCCAGGCGCAGGCGATTCCGCAGGTGCTGGCAGGCGGCGACCTGCTCGCCGCGGCGCAAACAGGAACAGGGAAGACCGCCGGCTTCACTCTGCCGATCCTGCACCATCTGTCGACGCGCACAGCGCAGGCCGTGAAGCCGGGCCGCCCGCGCTGCCTGATCCTGGTGCCGACGCGCGAGCTTGCCGCGCAGGTCGAGGAATCGGTCAAGACCTACGGCAAATACCTGTCGCTCACCTCGATGGTGATGTTCGGCGGCGTCAACATCAACCCGCAGTTCAAGGCGCTGAAGTCACGCGTCGACATTCTGGTCGCCACGCCGGGCCGTCTGCTCGACCATCTCGGCCAGAAGACGGTGGACCTCTCCGGCGTCGAAATCCTGGTGCTCGACGAAGCCGACCGCATGCTCGACATGGGCTTCATCCGCGACATCAAGAAAGTGCTTGCGGTGGTGCCGAAGCAGCGTCAGACGCTGTTGTTCTCGGCGACCTTCTCCGACGAGATCCGCACCCTCGCCAACGGCCTCTTGCACAACCCGAAGAGCGTCGAAGTCGCGCGCCGCAACACTACGGTCGAAGTCGTCGAACAGTCGATGCATCGGGTGCCGCAGGCGCACAAGCGGGATCTGCTGGCGCATCTGATCAAGCACCATGACTGGCAGCAGGTGCTGGTGTTCACCCGCACCAAGCACGGCGCCAACAAGCTGGCCGAAAAGCTCAACAAGGACAGCATCAGCGCTGCCGCGATTCACGGCAACAAGAGCCAGGCGGCGCGCACCAAGGCGCTGTCCAGCTTCAAGGACGGCAGCGTGCGCGTGCTGGTGGCCACCGACATCGCCGCGCGCGGCATCGATATCGACCAGCTGCCGCAGGTGGTGAACTTCGAACTGCCCAACGTGCCGGAAGACTACGTCCACCGCATCGGCCGCACCGGCCGCGCCGGCGCCACCGGCTCGGCGCTGTCGCTGGTGGACGATGAGGAGATGAGCTACCTGCGCGACATCGAGAAGCTGATCAAGCGCTCGATCGTGCGGGTCGAAATCGAACCCGGCTTCGTGCCGCCGGCCAAGGCCGATCTGATATCCGACGAGCGCCCGCCGCGCCCGCCGCAAGGGCGCGGCGGTCAGCGCCAGGGGCAGAATTCCAGGCAGCCGCAGCCCGGTGGCGGCCGCAATGCCCCCGGCCGTGCGCCGCAGGGAAGGCCTGCGGCCGGCAACGCGAAGCCCGCGGCCAGCCGCGGTGCTGCGCCGAACCCATCCGCCCAGCCGCGCAAACCGCGGCCGCAGGCTGCCCTGTTCTCGTCCAAACCGGGCTCGCGCGGGCATTGATTGCAGGGGGCAGGATTCGGGGGCTAGGATTCAGGGGGCTTTGTGCGGCTTCGCCGCGTTTCATGAATTGATGGCATGCGGTGAAGCCGCACATTTCCTAGCTGTGATGTTTCAATAGGTTGTTCACCCGGAAGGATCTGGGAAACTGGAGTTCTCGAAGCTTCAGTACTCTCAGAGGGCCAACCGGATGAACAG
>NCIH01000045.1:0-21046 GCA_002281975.1 Hydrogenophilales bacterium 17-64-11
ACCTCACGCTGGTGGCGGGGCGATGGCCGAATCCGCTCCAGCATGTGAAGCTGCCGCTGCACAAACGGGTCACCGACGACGGCGAAAAGCGCGTCACGGTGCGCGACGAGGGGCAGACCGCGCACACCGTCTTCCGCCGTCTGCAATCGCATGCCGGGTTCACCTTGCTGGAAGCGGAACTGAAGACCGGGCGCACCCATCAGATACGCGTGCACACCTCGCATCTGGGATTTCCGATCGCGGGGGACGACAAATACGGCGATTTCGAACTCAACAGGCGGCTGATGAAGCAGGGACTGAAGCGCATGTTCCTGCATGCCGCCAGGCTGGTGTTCGAGCATCCCATTTCGGGCGAGCGCATGCTGATCGAAGCGCCGCTGCCCGATGATTTGGCTGGATTTCTGGAAAAACTGAATGCCCAAGCAATTTGATTTACTGATTTTCGACTGGGACGGCACCCTGATGGATTCCGCCGGGGTGATCGTCGATTCGATCCAGCGTGCCTGCGAGGATATCGGCCTGCCGACGCCGGGCGAGCGTGCGTCGCGCCAGATCATCGGCCTCGGCCTGATTCAGGCGCTGCAAACCCTGCTGCCGGACCTGCCCGCCGACGACTACCCGCGGCTGGTCGAACGCTACCGCCATCATTATCTGGGCCGCGACATGCAGATTCCGCTGTTTGAGGGCGTCGAGACAGGGATCTGTCAGCTGCATGCAAGCGGGTTCCAGTTGGCGGTGGCCACCGGAAAAAGCCGCCTCGGCCTGTCCCGCGCGCTCGAAACCAGCGGGCTGGAGGCCCGGTTCGCCGCCACCCGCTGCGCCGACCAGACGCATTCCAAGCCGCATCCGGCGATGGTGCTGGAGCTGATAGCCGAACTGGATGCCGACCCCGCGCGCACCCTGGTGATCGGCGATACCAGCCACGACCTGCTGATGGCGGCGAATGCCGGCGTCGCCAGCCTGGGGGTGACCTACGGCGCGCACGAAGCGGGCGATCTGCGGCCGCATGCGCCGCTGGCGCTGATCGACAGTTTTACCGGGGTGCACGCATGGCTTGCCACGAACGCCTGATCTGCGCCGCCGCCGACCTGGCCGAACTGGGCAAGGGGGTGCGCTTCGAGGCGACGCGTGCCGGCAGGCCCCAGCCTGCCTTCGTGGTGCGCTTCGACGGCCAGCCGCGCGCCTTCCTCAACCAGTGCGGCCACGTGCCGGTGGAACTCGACTGGCAGGAAGGTGAGTTCTTCGACCACTCGCGGCTATACTTGATTTGTTCCACCCACGGCGCGCTCTACCACCCCGCAAACGGACAGTGCGTGGGCGGACGCTGCGCCGGACGCGGCCTGATTCCCGTGCCGGTCGTCGAACGCGACGGCCATGTTTATCTGATGGAAGAACAACAATGAGTGAACCGACCCCCAATTGGGAACGTGAAGTCCTGGAAAAACTGGCGCTGTCGGCAATTCAGGAACAGCGCCGCAGCCGCCACTGGAGCATTCTGTTCAAGACGCTCGGCTTCCTGTATCTCTTCATCGTATTGTTCCTGGTGGCCGGATGGTTCGGCTCGGACGGGGTGTCCATCAAGGAGCACACCGCGCTGGTCGACCTGCAGGGCGTGATCGCTTCCGATCAGGCCAGCGCCGATTCGGTGATCAGCAGCCTGCAGGGCGCGTTCGAGGACAAGAAAACCAAGGGCGTGATCCTGCGCATCAACAGCCCCGGCGGCAGCCCGGTGCAGGCGGGGCAGATCTACGACGAGATCAAGCGCCTGCGCGCACTGCATCCGAAAACCCCGCTGTATGCCGTGGTCGACGACATCTGCGCCTCGGGGGGGTATTACGTCGCCGTCGGCGCCGACAAGATCTTCGTCGATAAGGCCAGCATCGTCGGCTCCATCGGCGTGCTGATGGACGGCTTCGGCTTCACCCAGACCATGCAGAAGCTCGGTGTCGAGCGCCGCCTGCTCACCGCGGGCGAAAACAAGGGTTTTCTCGATCCGTTCTCGCCGGTAGACCCCAAGCAGGCGGCGTTCGCCAAGCAGATGCTCGAGGAAATCCACGGCCAGTTCATCGGCGTGGTGCGGGAAGGCCGCGGCAAGCGCCTGCAGGAAACCCCCGAGATGTTCAGCGGCCTGGTGTGGAGCGGCGAAAAAAGCATCCAACTCGGCCTTGCCGACGCGCTGGGCAATGTCGAGTCGGTCGCGCGCGACGTGATCAAGGCTGAAGACATCGTCGACTACACCCAGCGCGAAGGCCTGGCGCAACGCCTCGCCAGCCGCCTGGGCGCATCCGCGGCCAAGGCGCTGATGCCGTTCGAGCAAGCCGGCGTCAGGCTGCGTTGAGCGGCTACCGGCCGATCGCCTGCGCCGACCACGAGCGGTTGGAGTTTGCCGCGCTCACGCGGCAGTGGCTGGAACTGCGGGTGGACGGCGCGAGGCAGCGTCTGTTGCCGCTCGATGTGTACACCCGCGATGGCGCGGAATGGCTCGATGCGCAAACCGAATCGGGCGAAATGCTTACCTTGAGGCTGGACGCCCTGACGTTTTGACGGCGCCTCGGGCGGCGTCAGGCGGCAATGCCAAACACCACCAGCCGGTCTTTCACCCGATCCGTTCTGCCTTTCCAGTCGCGCGCGCGCCCGGTCTGAATCAACTCGCTGGGAAGGCTCAAATCGGCGCCGACGCTGACCCATGTCTCGGGTGCGAGCGTGGTGGCTAGTGCGTCCAGCAGCGCGGCACTGCGGTAGGGGGTCTCGATGAAGAGCTGGGTGGCTTTTTCCTTGCGCGCGGTCTTTTCCAGTTCACGGATTTTCTGGCTGCGCTCGGGCTCCCTGGCAGGCAGGTAGCCGTGGAAAGCGAAGCGCTGGCCGCCGAGCCCCGAGGCCATCAGCGCCAGCAGGATCGACGATGGGCCGATCAGCGGCACGACGGTAATGTCTTCGCGGTGTGCTGCGAGCACCAGCGTCGCGCCGGGGTCGGCGACGGCGGGACAGCCCGCCTCGGACAGCAGGCCGATGTCGTGGCCGGCCTTGAGCGGCGCCAACAGTGCGGCAATGGCCGACGCCGGCGTGTGCTCGTTGAGTTCCTCGATCTGCAGCGCCTGGATCGGCTGCGGATGGCCCATGGCTTTCAGGTGCGCGCGCGCCGTTTTGGCGCGTTCGACGACGAAGCGGTCGAGCCGGCGCGTGACGGCAAGAGTCTCGGGCGGCAGGCAGGCTTCGGGGCTGACCGGCCCCAGCGGAACCGGGATGAGGTAGAGGGTGCCGGCGCTCATGCAAGGACGTCTACGCCCTCGTTCATGAGCATCTCGGTCAGCGCCATCAGCGGCAGGCCGATCAGGGCGGTGGGGTCGGGGCTGTCCATGCGTTCCATCAGGGCGATGCCGAGCGCTTCGCTCCTGGCCGAGCCGGCGCAGTCGTAGGGCTGCTCCTTCTTCAGATAGCTGGCGATCTGCACATCGGTGAGCGCGCGGATATGGACCACGGTCGGCACGTCGCGCGTCTGGATGCGGCCGCTGCGGCTGTTGAGCAGCGTCAGCGCGGTATGGAACACCATCGCCTTGCCCTGCATTTTTTTCAGCTGGGCGAAGGCCTTGTCAAAATTGCCGGGCTTGCCGAGCTGTTCGCCGTCCAGCATCAACACCTGATCCGAACCGACGATGAGCGCGTCGGGATAAACCGAGGCGGCGGCCTGTGCTTTCCACACCGACAGCCGCAGGGCGGTGGCCGAGGGCGTTTCGCCGGGCAACGGCGTTTCGTCGATGTCGGGCGACAGCACTTCGAACGGGATTCCCAGGCGCGACAGGAGTTCGCGCCGGTAGCGCGAGGTGGAAGCGAGGACCAGCGTCATTCCGGCTGGATCTCGATCAGCGCCATGTCGGGCGTCACCGCATCGCCTTTTTTCGCGAAGACGCTGATGACGACGCCGGTGATCGGCGCCTGCACTTCGTTTTCCATCTTCATCGCCTCGATCACCAGCACGCCGTCGCCCGCCTTGACCGTCTGGCCGATGCTCACCAGCACGTCGACGATGGTGCCGGGCATGGCTGCGGTGACGTGGCCGGGGTGGCTGGGGCGCGGTTTCTGCCCGGATGCGCCGGGCGCGATTGCGTTTTTGCGCGGGGCGCCGTCGTTGCCGGCCACGGCGACTTCGTTCAGCGGCTCGACCAGCACTTCTTCCGAGATGCCGTCCACCGACACGAAGTAGGGCCGTTGCGAGGCGTCGCTGCGGCCGCTGCCCGACAACTTGATGTGGTAGGTCTCGCCGTGCAGCGTGATCTTGAATTCGTCGGCTGCATAACGCGGCGCGCTGTCCTGCTGCGCGGCACCCGGCGGCGGCAGCGCTTCGGGCTTGAGGGTGCCCGCCGCGCGTTCCTGCAGCCAGGTCTTGCCGATTTCGGGGAACATGGCGTAGGTCAGCACGTCCTCGTCCGACTTGGCCAGCCCCTCGATTTCACCGCGCAGCTTGTCGAGCTCGTCGGCCAGCAGGTCGGCGGGCCGGCAGGTGGTGACGTCGAGGTTGCCGATGGCTATTTTGCGCACTTCTTCGTTGATATGCCCGGGCGCCTTGCCATAGCGGCCCTGCAGGTAGAGCTTCACTTCGTTGGTGACCGATTTGTAGCGTGCGCCGGTGAGCACGTTCAACGCCGCCTGGGTGCCGACGATCTGCGAGGTGGGCGTGACCAGCGGCGGGTAGCCGAGGTCTTCGCGCACGTGCGGAATTTCTTCTAGCACGGCGTCCATCCTGTCGATCGCACCCTGCTCCTTCAATTGGTTGGCGAGGTTGGAAATCATCCCGCCCGGCACCTGGTTGATCAGCACGCGGGTGTCGGTGCCGGTGAAGGCCGATTCGAACTGCCAGTATTTCTTGCGCACCTCCTTGAAGTAGGCCGAGATTTCCTCGATCAGCGGCAGCGACAGGCCGGTGTCGTATTCGGTGCCCGCCAATGCGGCGACCAGGCTTTGCGTGGTGGGGTGGCTGGCGCCCTCGGCAAACGCGCCGACGCAGGTGTCGATGATGCTGGCGCCGGCTTCCACCGCCTTCAGGTGCGTCATGTGCGCCAGGCCCGAGGTCGCATGGCTGTGCGTATGGATCGGCAACTGGGTCGCGGCGCGGATTGCCTGCACCAGTTCGAATGCGGAGTAGGGCGTGAGCAGGCCCGCCATGTCCTTGATCGCGATGGTGTCGCAGCCCATCTCCGCCAGACCCTTGGCCAGTTCGACGAAGTGCGGGATGTCGTGCACCGGGCTGGTGGTGTAGCAGATCGCGCCTTCGGCGTGCTTGCCGGCCGCCTTGACCGCTTCGATCGACACGCGCAGGTTGCGCAGGTCGTTCATCGCGTCGAACACGCGGAACACGTCGACGCCATTGTCGGCGGATTTCTGCACGAAGGCGCGCACCACGTCGTCGGAGTAATTGCGGTAGCCGAGCAGGTTCTGCCCGCGCAGCAGCATCTGGATGCGCGTGTTGGGCAGGGCCTTCCTGAGTTTGCGCAGGCGCTCCCACGGGTCTTCGCGCAAAAAGCGCACGCAGGCGTCGAAGGTGGCGCCGCCCCAGGCTTCCAGCGACCAGAACCCGACCGCATCGAGTTTGCCGCATATCGGCAGCATGTCGGCGGTCTGCATGCGGGTGGCGATGAGCGACTGGTGGCCGTCGCGCAGGACGAGATCGGTAACGAATACTTTGGTCATTTTTACAACCCTTGATGAGCGGCGATGGCGGCGGCGATGGCGGCGGCGATCACTTCCGGCGGTTTCTTTTCAGTGTACTGGGTGAGCTCCGGGTGCTCGTCGACAAAGCTGGTGTTGAAGCGCCCGCTGCGGAACTCGGGATTTTTCAAAATTTCCTGGTAGTAGGGAATGGTCGTCTTCACGCCATACACCAGCATGTCGGCGAGCGCGCGGCGGCCGCGCTCGACGGTCGCCTCCCAGTTCAGGTTCCACACCGTGAGCTTGGCGCACATCGAATCGAAATAGGGCGGAATCACGTAGTCGGTGTAGATCGCCGCGTCGACGCGCACGCCGGGGCCGCCCGGAGAATAGTAGCGCGTGATGCGGCCGAGGCTGGGCAGGAACTCGTTCTTCGGGTCTTCGGCGTTGATGCGGAATTCGATGGCGTAGCCGCGATGCGCGATGTCTTCCTGCTTGTATTGCAGCGGCTGGCCGTCGGCGATGCGGATCTGCTCCTGCACGATATCGACGCCGGTAATGGTTTCGGTGATCGGGTGTTCGACCTGCAGCCGGGTGTTCATTTCCATGAAATAGAACTGGTTGTCCTGGTCGAGCAGGAATTCCACCGTGCCGGCATTCACATAGCCGACCGATTTGGCGGCGCGCACCGCCAGCTTGCCGATGTATTGCCGCTGCGCTTCGGTGAGCTGCGGGCTCGGCGCGATCTCGATCAGCTTCTGGTTGCGCCGCTGGATCGAGCAGTCGCGCTCGAACAGGTGAATGACGTTGCCCTGGGTGTCGCCGAGAATCTGCACCTCGATGTGCTTGGGCCGGACCACGCATTTTTCGACAAAGACCTCGGGCTTGCCGAAGGCCTTGCTGGCCTCCGACACCACGCGGTCGTAGTTCTTCAGTAGTTCCTCTTCGCTGTCGCAGCGGCGGATGCCGCGCCCGCCGCCGCCGTTGGTGGCCTTGAGCATCACCGGATAGCCGATCCGGTTGGCCAGCGTGCGCGCCTCCTCGACGTTCTCCAGGTTGTGGTCCGATCCCGGCACCACCGGAATGCCGGCGGCGATCATGGCATTGCGCGCCTGGATCTTGTCGCCCATGCGGCGGATCACCTCGGGCGAGGGGCCGATAAAGCGGATGCCGCGGCGTGCGCAGATGGTGGCCAGATCGGGATTTTCGGAGAGAAAGCCGTAGCCCGGATGCAGCGCGTCGCAGCCCGACGCCGCCGCCAGGTTGACCAGCGTGTGGGCGTTCAGATAGCCCAGAATCGGGTCCTTGCCGATGTGATAGGCCTCGTCGGCCTTCTTCACGTGCAGCGCGTGGCGGTCGGCATCGGTATAGATGGCGACCGACTTGATACCCAGCTCGGCGCAGGCGCGCACGATGCGGACGGCGATCTCGCCGCGGTTGGCGACCAGTATTTTCTTAATCATGGCCACCGTTTCTTTGACAAAAATAACGCGAAATCATATCATTGCGGGCTAATGTTTAACCGGGTGCGTCATGTTGATCCTGTGCGCGTTAACCCAGTACGCTGTTGATCGGGTGTGCCGTGCATCAGCCTGTTGAGGTCGATCCGCGGCGTTTTTGCAGGGATTCTCAATCGTGGGAAACCCAGTCGGATGTGTCTGCGTTTCCGCGCCTAGCCCGCGAATTTACGCAAGGCGCGCTGTTCTGTCGAGTCGCCGGGCAGGCTGATCAGCGCGGCGGCCTGTCCCTGCAGTTGGCGGTTCGCGGCGAGGTCGAGATGACGTGTCAGCGCTGCCTGGGTGCCATGCGGCATGCGGTGCAGATCGAACGCGCGCTGCATCTGGCGCGCAACGAGGCCGAGCTGGAACGGTTGGATGCGCTGCCCGACAGCGATGCGATTCTGGTTGGCGAGACGTTGAATCTCGTCGATCTGGTTGAGGACGAAGTGTTGTTGAGCCTGCCGCTGGCGGCCATGCACGCAGAAGGTGAATGCCCCGTCTGAGGGGTGAAACGAATTTTCAAGGAGTAAGAAATGGCTGTCCAGCAGAACAAAAAATCCCCGTCCAAACGCGGCATGCACCGCGCGCACGATTTTCTGACCAATCCGCCGCTGGCCGTCGAGCCGACCACGGGCGAAGCGCATCTGCGTCACCATATCAGCCCCAACGGCTTTTATCGTGGCCGCAAAGTCGTCAAGGCCAAAGGCGAATAATTCCGCCCCCGCGCGCGCCCGGCCATGATTGCCGTGGCCGGGGGCGTCCCGATCAGCCCACGCTTTCGGCTGCATGAGAAATATCACAGTCGCCATTGACGTCATGGGGGGCGATCACGGTCCCCATGTCACCGTCCCGGCGGCGATCCGCTGTCTTGCGCGCCATCCCGACCTGAACGTGATTCTGGTCGGGCCGCAGGACATCGTCGCCGCTGAACTCAAGGCGCGCCGTGCCAAAACCGGGCCGCGCCTCATCGTGCGCCACGCCAGCCAGGTGGTGGCGATGGACGAGGCGCCCGCGCAGGCGCTGCGCGGCAAGAAAGACTCTTCGATGCGGGTGGCCATCGATCTCGTCAAGTCCGGCGAGGCCGATGCCTGCGTGTCGGCGGGCAACACCGGCGCGCTGATGGCGACCGCGCGCTTCGTCCTGAAAACCCTGCCCGGCATCGACCGTCCCGCGATTGCCGCCGTGATGCCGACGGCCAGCGGCCACGCGCTGGTCCTCGACATGGGGGCCAACGTCGACTGCAGCGCCGAGCATCTGCTGCAGTTCGGCATCATGGGCGCGATGCTGGTGTCGGCGGTGGAGCACAAGCCGAATCCGAGCGTGGGTCTGCTCAACATCGGCGAGGAAGACATCAAGGGCAACGAGATGGTGAAACGCGCCGCCGAACTGCTGCGCGACAGCCACCTGAATTTCTACGGCAATGTCGAAGGCAACGACATCTTCAAGGGAACCACCGACGTGGTGGTGTGCGACGGCTTCGTCGGCAACGTGACCCTGAAAGCATCCGAAGGACTCGCCAAGATGATAGCCACCACGCTGCGCGCCGAGTTCAAGCGCAACTGGCTGACCCGCATCGCCGGCCTGCTCGCCTTGCCGGTGCTGAATGCCTTCAAGCGGCGGCTCGATCCGCGCCGCTACAACGGCGCCACGCTGCTGGGGCTCAAAGGGGTGGTGGTGAAAAGCCACGGCTCGGCCGACCGCTATGCGTTCGAGCACGCGATCGAAACCGCCACGGACGAAGTCCGCAACAATGTGCTGAAGCGCATCACCGACCAGATCCAACTTATTCAACGGGTGGCCGCTTGATCTATTCCCGCATACTCGGCACCGGCAGCTACCTGCCGGCGCGCATCCTCACCAATGCCGATCTCGAAAAGCTGGTCGAGACGAACGACCAGTGGATCGTCGAGCGCACCGGCATCCGCGAGCGCCATATCGCCGCCGAGGGCGAATTCACCAGCGATCTTGCCGCGCAGGCGGCGCGTGCCGCGCTCGAAGTGGCCGGCCTGGCGCCCGACGACATCGACCTGCTGCTGGTCGCCACCACCACGCCCGACCTGGTGTTCCCCAGCACCGCCTGCATCGTGCAGTCCAAGCTCGGCATGACCAACGGCCGCCCGGCGTTCGACCTGCAGGCGGTGTGCAGCGGCTTCGTCTATGCCTTGAGCGTGGCCGACCAGTTCATCAAGACCGGCGCGGCCAAACGCGTGCTGGTGATCGGCGCCGAAACGCTGTCGCGCATCACCGACTGGAACGACCGCGGCAACTGCATCCTGTGGGGCGACGGCGCGGGCGCCGTGGTGTTGGGTGCGTCCGCCGAGCCCGGCATCATCGCCACCCACATCCACGCCGACGGCCGCCACAAGGAGTTGCTGCGCACCACCAGCGGCCCCTCGACCGGCATGAAGGAGCCTGCGCTGATGCGCATGGAAGGCAACGCCGTGTTCAAGATGGCGGTCAACACCCTCGACCGCATCGTCGACGAAACGCTGGAAGCCAACGGTTTGCAGAAGTCCGACATCGACTGGCTGGTGCCGCACCAGGCGAATATCCGCATCATCTCCGCCACCGCGAAAAAGCTCGGCATGAGCATGGACAACGTCGTCACCACCGTCGCCGGCCACGGCAACACCTCGGCCGCCTCGGTGCCGCTGGCGTTCGACGTGGCGGTGCGCGACGGCCGCATCCAGCGCGGCCAGACCGTGCTGATGGAGGCCTTCGGCGGAGGCTTCACCTGGGGCTCGGCGCTCCTCAAGTACTGAGAAAGGCAGCAATGAAACTCGCATTCGTATTTCCCGGGCAGGGCTCGCAAGCGGTCGGCATGATGGCGGGCTGGGGCGAGCGCGCCGAGGTGCGCGCGACCTTCGCCGAAGCGTCCGACGCGCTTGGCCAGGATCTGTGGGCGCTGGTGGCCGACGGCCCGGCCGACCTGCTCAACCAGACCGTCAACACCCAGCCGGCGATGTTGGCGGCCGACGTCGCCGCCTGGCGCGCGTGGCAGGCGGCGGGCGGCGCAACGCCGGCATTATTGGCCGGGCACAGCCTGGGCGAATACGCGGCGCTGGTGGCGGCCGGCGCGCTGGGTTTCGCCGATGCCATCCGGCTGGTGCGCTTCCGCGCCGAGGCGATGCAGGCAGCGGTGCCCGAAGGCGTCGGCGCGATGGCGGCAATCCTTGGCCTGGACGACGACGCCGTGCGTGCGGTGTGCAATGAGGCGGCGGCGGGCGAAGCGGTCGAGGCGGTGAACCTCAACGCGCCGGGCCAGGTGGTGATCGCCGGCAACAAGGCCGCGGTCGAGCGCGCCATGGCGCTGGCGAAGGAGAAGGGCGCCAAGCGTGCGCTGCCGCTGCCGGTGTCGGTGCCCTCGCATTCCTCGCTGATGCTGCCCGCGGCGGAAAAGCTGCGCGCGCACCTGCAGGACATCGAAATCAAGACGCCGGCGGTGCGCGTGCTGCACAACACCGACGTGCAGAGCCACACCGAACCCGACGCGATCCGTGCCGCGCTGGCAAAGCAGCTGCACACCCCGGTACGCTGGGTCGAAACGGTGCAGGCGCTGAAAGCCGCCGGCATCGAACGCGTGATCGAATGCGGACCCGGCAAGGTGCTGACGGGCCTCAGCAAGCGCATCGACGACAGCCTTCCCGCCGTGGCGCTGGTGGACGAAGCCAGCCTGCAGGCCGCGCTCAATCAATAAGGAGACACCATGCTGCAAGGACAAATCGCCCTCGTTACGGGTGCCAGCCGTGGAATCGGCCAGGCGATCGCCCTGGCGCTGGGCAATGCGGGCGCCATCGTAGTCGGCACCGCCACCAGCGACAAGGGCGCGCAGGCGGTCGGCGATTACCTCGCCGCCGCCGGCATCAAGGGCGGCGGCATGAAGCTCGATGTCACCGACGCCGCCGAGGTCGACGCCGTCATCGCCGCGATCGAGAAGGATTTCGGCGCCATCGGCATCCTGGTCAACAACGCCGGCATCACCCGCGACAACCTGCTGATGCGGATGAAGGACGAGGAATGGGACGCCATTCTGGCGACCAACCTGACCTCGGTGTTCCGCCTGTCGCGCGCGGTGCTGCGCGCGATGATGAAGGCGCGCAGCGGCCGCATCATCTCCATCGCCTCGGTGGTGGGCGCGATGGGCAATGCCGGGCAGACCAATTACAGCGCGGCCAAGGCCGGCATCATGGGCTTCACCAAGTCGCTGGCGCGCGAAGTCGGCAGCCGCAACATCACCGTCAACTGCGTGGCGCCGGGCTTCATCGACACCGACATGACGCGCGCGCTGCCGGACGCGCAGCGGCAGGCGCTGCTGGCGCACATCCCGCTGGGCAGGCTGGGCGCTGCGGAAGACATTGCGCAGGCCGTCGCTTTCCTGGCCTCGCCCGCCGCCGGCTATATATCGGGCACCACCCTGCACGTCAACGGCGGCATGTACATGGCGTGACCGTCACGGAAAGTTTGGTAAAATCGCCGGGCTTCATTTTTCCGGGTCTCAATTTTATTGGGACCCTTTTTCAAGAGAGGATCAGTAATGGATAACGTACAGCGTGTAATTAAAGTCGTCGCCGAGCAACTGGGCGTCAACGAGGCGGACATCAAGAACGAGTCTTCCTTCGTCGGCGATCTTGGCGCCGACTCGCTCGATACGGTTGAACTGGTGATGGCGCTGGAAGAAGAGTTCGGCTGCGAAATCCCCGACGAAGACGCGGAAAAGATCACCACCGTCCAGCAGGCGATCGATTACGTCAACAGCCATTCCAGCTGATCGTTCACCCGGCTATCGAGGCGGCCCGGCCATGCGCGAAGCTGCGCGCGCGTTCAATGCCCACCCGCCAGGCTGGGCCCGCTGGCCGTCCGATAGTGTGCTTTTCAATGTTCAATGATTCGGCGTACACCGTGTCGTGCCGGATCGATAAAAAGGACTGACTTTTGTCCAAACGTCGCGTCGTCGTAACCGGCCTGGGGATCGTGTCCCCGGTCGGCAACACCATACCGGAAGCCTGGGATAACCTGGTTGCCGGCCGTACCGGAATCGCCCGGATCACCCGCTTCGATCCTTCGCCGTTCGCTTCGCATATGGCGGGCGAGGTCAAGAACTTCGACGTTGAGCAATATCTCAACCCCAAGGAAGCGCGCCGCATGGATGTCTTCATCCAGTTCGGCATGGCCGCCGGCATCCAGGCGATCCGCGATTCGGGCATCGAGGTCACCGAAGCCAATGCCGAGCGCATCGGCATCAATATCGGCTCCGGCATCGGCGGTCTGCCGCTGATCGAGGAGACCCACAGCCTGCTGATGGAATCGGGGCCACGCAAGATCTCCCCCTTCTTCATTCCGGGTTCCATCATCAACATGATTTCCGGCAACCTTTCGATCCTGTATGGAGTGAAGGGCCCCAACCTGGCGGTCGTCACCGCCTGCACCACCGGCCTGCACGCGATTGGCCTGTCCGCCCGCATGATCGAGCATGGCGATGCGGACGTGATGATCGCCGGCGGCGCCGAGTGCGCGACTTCGCCGCTGGGCGTGGGCGGTTTCGCGTCTGCACGCGCGCTGTCCACCCGCAACGACGATCCGGCCACCGCCAGCCGCCCGTGGGACAAGGATCGCGACGGCTTCGTGTTGGGCGAGGGCGCCGGCGTGCTGGTGCTCGAGGAGTACGAGCACGCCAAGGCGCGCGGCGCCAAAATCTACGCCGAAGTGGCGGGTTTCGGCATGAGCGGCGACGCCTACCACATGACGGCACCGAGCACCGACGGCCCCAGGCGTGCGATGCTGAACGCGATGCGCGACGCTGGGGTGAATCCCGAACAGTTGAATTACATCAACGCGCACGGCACCTCGACGCCGCTGGGCGACAAGAACGAAACCGATGCGATCAAGCTTGCGCTGGGCGATGCCGCCTACAAGCTGGTGGTCAACTCGACCAAGTCGATGACCGGCCACCTGCTGGGCGGCGCCGGCGGCGTCGAGTCGGTGTTCAGCGTGCTGGCGGTGCACCATCAGGTGTCGCCTCCCACCATCAACATCTTTTCGCAAGACCCGGAATGCGACCTCGATTATTGCGCCAACACCGCGCGTGACCTGAAGATCGACTTCGCGCTGAAGAACAACTTCGGGTTCGGCGGCACCAACGGTTCGCTGGTTTTCAAGCGCGTTTGAATTTCGCCGCGGATCGCCCGAGCACGCCCGAAATCCGGGAATGGCCGCAACGGCCTGATCTGGCCGGGCTTCAGGCGTCCGATCCGCAGCGTTATCCCGGCCTGTTCCTGAGCAGCGGCGACACTGGCTGGGACGTGCTGTTTGCGTTCCCGCAGGAGGTCGTGCGGATTGCCGCTGCCGATGCGTTGCGCGCGTTGCAGGCGCATCCGGCGATGCAGTTGCGGCCCGGCCCGCGGCAGGACGATCACGGCCTGCCATTCAGCGGCGGCTGGCTGTGCGCGTTTGCGTATGAACTGGGCGGTCTGTTCGAACCCAGCGTGGGGTGGGGCGGAGACGATGCCGATTTCCCCCTTGCCTGGCTGGTGCGCATTCCCGCGGCGATCCTGTTCGACCGCGCGAACCGGCGTTGCGTCCTGATGGCCGAAGCCGGGCAGGCAGAACTGCTCGACGGCATGCAGCACGATCTGGCTGCGCTGTCGCCGCCCATCGCGGCACTGCCCGAATTGCACGCCCTGCATGAGGACGCGCCCGACGCGTTCGTTGCCGGGGTTGCGCGCATCCAGGATTACATTCGCGCGGGCGACGTGTTCCAGGTCAATCTGTCGCGCGGCTGGCAGGCCGAATTCGCCGCGCCGGTTTCCGCGGCATCGCTGTTCGCCCGGCTGATGCGGCGTAATCCGGCGCCGTTTTCGGCGCTGCTGCAAATGGATGAATGGGCGATCGTGAGCTCGTCGCCCGAACGCCTGGTTCGCCTCGGCCGCGACGGAATGCTGCAAACCCGGCCGATTGCCGGCACGCATCCGAGAAGCGAGGATGCGGCGGAAGACGCCGCGCTGCGCGCGCGCCTGCAGGCGCATCCCAAGGAGCGCGCCGAACACGTCATGCTGGTCGACCTGGAACGCAACGATCTCGGGCGGGTGTGCGATGCGGGCAGCGTGAAGGTGCCGGCCCTGATGGAAATCGCCAGCTACCGCCACGTGCATCACATCGAATCGACCGTCTGCGGACAACTGCGCGCCGGCACGCGCGTGGTCGACGCCTTGCGCGCGATGTTTCCCGGCGGCACCATTACCGGCTGTCCCAAGGTGCGCACCATGCAGATCATTCGTGAGCTCGAACGGACGCCGCGGCGCAGCTACACCGGCAGCCTCGGCTACATCAACCGCGACGGCAGCTTCGATTTCAACATCCTGATCCGCAGCTTCCTGCTGCGCGGACGCGAACTGGGTTTCCGCGCCGGCGCCGGCATCGTGGCCGATTCGGTCGCCGCGCGCGAGCTCGATGAAACGCGCGCCAAGGCATGCGGCCTGTTGCGCGCGCTGGGGGTCGCATGATACTCGTCAACGGCCGCCCGGCTGACGCCGTGGACGCGCGCGACCGCGGCCTGGCCTACGGCGACGGCGTATTCCGCACCTTGCGCACGCACGCCGGCCAGCCGCTATGGTGGCGCGATCATTACGCCAAGCTGGCGGCCGATTGTGCGGCGTTGATGCTGGATTGCCCTGACGAGGCCGGTTTGCGCGCCGAGGTTTGCCGGGTGGCCGCGGCTGGGGAAGGCGTGACCAAGATCATCCTCACCCGCGGCGCCGGCGCGCGCGGTTATGCGCCGCCGCAAGGGCAGGCCGTCACCCGCATCGTGCTGTCTGCGCCCCTGCCTGCCCATGCGCAGGACGATGCGCCGGACGACGTCGCCGCGCGCTGGTGCACGCTGCGTCTGGCGCGGCAGCCGCGGCTGGCGGGAATCAAGCATCTGAACCGGCTGGAGAACGTGCTGGCGCGGGCCGAGTGGGATGACCCGGCGATTGCGGAGGGGCTGCTGTGCGACGACACCGGCGCGGTGATCGGCGGCGTAGCGAGCAATCTGCTGGCGGCGAAGGACGGCGAACTGTACACCCCGGACGTGAGCGAATGCGGGGTGGCCGGCGTCGCCAGGACGCGGCTGCTGCGCGCCGTGGCACGCCGCGGCATCCGCATCCATGTCGACCGTTTGATGCCAGCCGCTATACTCGCAGCCGATGAAGTGATGATCTGCAACAGCGTCATCGGCGTGCGCCGCGTGGCCCGCCTGGATGATTCGACCTGGCCGCCGGCGGGCTGGACCGATATTCTGAAAACTGCCTTGTATGAAGACGTGGATTAAGCGATTGGCCATGCTTGCCGGCCTGGCTGTGCTGGCGGGGGCAGGCGGGCTGGCATGGTATGCCAACCAGCCTTTGCGTATCGAGCCGTTGCCGAAAACCATCAACGTGGCGCCCGGCACCCATCTGCGGAGCCTGAGCGCGATGCTCGAACGCGAAGGCGTGATCGGCAATGCGCAGCTGTTCTGGCTGCTCGGGCGCGTGCTGGGCAAGGCCGGCACGCTCAAGGTGGGGGTGTATAGGCTCGACCGGCCGCTCACGCCGCTGGAGTTGTATGCCAAGATCCAGCGCGGCGAGGTATCGCAGGCGATCGTGCAGTTCATCGAAGGCTGGAACTGGCGCGAGGTGCGCGCCGCGCTTGCCGCGCAGCCGCTGCTGAAGAACGACAGTGCAGGCATGAGCGATGCCGAGTTGCTGCAGGCGATCGGCGCGCAGGAAAGCCACCCGGAAGGCCTGCTGTTTCCCGACACCTATTTCTACGCGCCGCATACCTCCGACCTCGGCGTGCTGCGCCGCGCCTACCGCCTGCAACATGAAAAACTCCTGGCCGCCTGGGAAACCCGTGCCGCCGGCCTGCCTTACCGCACGCCGTATGAGGCGCTCATCATGGCGTCGATCGTGGAAAAGGAAACCGGCGCGGCATTCGAGCGCCCGCAGATCGCCGGCGTGTTCCTCAACCGGCTCCGGCTGGGGATGCGCCTGCAGACCGATCCCACCGTGATCTACGGGCTGGGCGAACGCTTCGACGGCAACCTGCGCAAGGTCGATCTGCAGCGCGACACGCCGTACAACACCTATACGCGTGCCGGGCTGCCGCCGACGCCGATTGCGATGCCTAGCGCGGCGGCGATCCAGGCCGCGCTCAACCCCGCGAAGACCGATGCGCTGTATTTCGTCGCGCGCGGCGACGGCACCCATGTGTTTTCCAGCAACCTCGATGCGCACAACCGCGCGGTGAACCGCTACCAGCGATGACGACACCCGGCAAATTCATCACCCTCGAAGGCGTCGACGGCGCCGGCAAAAGCACCCACCTGGGATTTGTCGCCGACTGGCTGCGCCGGCAGGGCAGGGACGTGGTGGTCACCCGCGAGCCAGGCGGCACGCCGCTGGGCGAAACCTTGCGCGAGCTGCTGCTGCATCGCGAGATGGATGCCGATACCGAACTGTTGCTGATGTTCGCCGCGCGCCAGGAGCACCTGGCCGGATTGATCCGGCCGGCGCTGGCGCGCGGCGCGTGGGTGGTGTCCGACCGCTTCACCGATGCCAGCTACGCCTATCAGTGCGGCGGGCGCGGCATCGCGGTCGAGCGCATCGCCGCGCTCGAAGCCTGGGTGCAGCGCGGTTTTGCGCCCGATCTCACGCTGTTGTTCGACGTCCCGCCGGAAGTGGCGGAAGCGCGCCGCTCGGCCGCGCGCAGCGCCGACCGTTTCGAGCGCGAGGCCGACAGCTTCTTCAGCCGCGTGCGCAAAGCCTATCTCGACCGCGCGCATGCCGAGCCGGCGCGCATTCGCGTGCTCGATGCGCGCCACGGCATCGCCGAGTTGCAGTCGGAAATCGGCCGGCTGCTGCGGGAGTTGGTGTGAGCGCACCGTATCCCTGGCTGGCGACGGCATGGCAACGCCTGCTGGCGACCCGCGGGCGTCCGGCACAGGCGTTGTTGCTGGCCGGCCCGCGCGGAGTGGGCAAGGGCGCACTGGCGCAGGAGTGGGCGCGGGCCTTGCTGTGCGAAGCGCCGTTGCCAGACGGCGCGGCATGCGGCGGCTGCCCGGCCTGCCATTGGTTCGACAGCGGCACGCATCCGGACTTTCGCTTGCTCACCCTGCAGGAAAAAACCGGCAAGGAAGGCGAAACCAGGATGGCCGCCGCCATCGAGGTCGAGCAGGCGCGCGAAGCGGTCGATTTCGTCCAGCTTTCCACCTACCGCGCGGGCTTGCGCGTGGTGCTGGTCAACCCGGCGGACAGCCTCAACCTGGCGGCGGCCAACGCACTGTTAAAGGTGCTCGAGGAACCGCCGTTAAATACGGTGTTCGTGCTGGTGTCGGATCAGCCCCGGCGCCTGTTGCCGACCATCCGCAGCCGCTGCACCCGGCTGGACCTCGGCCTGCCGGCGACTGAAATCGCGATGCAGTGGCTGGCCGGCCAGCAGCTGGAGGATGCGGCGACCTTGCTGGCTTTGTCCGGCGGTGCGCCGCTGGATGCGTTGAACTGGGCCGGGGGAGCAGAACTGGATGAGCGGCGCAGCGTACTGGAAGGCCTGGCGCGCCCCGGGCAACTCGACCCGGCGACTCTGGGCGAGCGCTGGAAGACGCTCAGGCCGCAGACCTGGCATGCCGTGGTATATAAATGGCTGGCCGATTTGCTGGCGGTCAAGTTGCAGGGCAGCGTGCAGTTCAACCGCGATTTTTCTGATGTATTGATGCGCCTGGGGGTGCAGGTCGATCTGGGGAAGCTGCTGGCGCTTGCCAAAATTCAAGCGAACGAAGGCAGGATACTCGCCCATCCGCTTAATCGGGCGGTACAGCTGCAAGCCTGGCTGATTCGGTACCGGCACCTATTTGATTGAAGAGAGTCGACCATGAAAGCAGTAGCCAATGATCTTGCAGGACAGGTACGCCCCGGCGTGCTTTCTCTGTCGATCAAGGAAAAGTCCGCCTTGTTTGCGGCGTATATGCCCTTTATCAAGGGCGGCGGGCTGTTCATCCCCACCAACAAAAGCTACAAGATGGGCGAGGAAGTGTTCATGCTGCTGACCCTGATGGAAGACCCCGCCAAGCTGCCGGTATCGGGCAAGGTGGTGTGGGTGACGCCCGCCGGCGCCCATGGCAGCCGCACCCAGGGCGTCGGGGTGCAGTTTGCTGCCAACGAAAGCGGCAAGGCGGCACAAAACAAGATTGAAGGTTTGCTCGGCGGTTCGTTAAAATCGGCGCGTCCGACCCACACCATGTAGGACAGGTGCAAGATTCAAGTGGCAAGAGCGGCGCTGCGCGCCTTCAAGGATCTTGCATCTTGTAACTTGAACCTTGTCTCTGATCCATGTACATCGATTCCCACTGCCACATCAATTTTCCCGACCTCGCGGGCAAGCTGCCCGAGATATTCGACCTCATGGCGGCCAACCAGGTCAGCCATGCGCTATGCATCGGCGTGGAGCTGGAAAAATTCCCGGAAATCCGTGCGCTCGCCGAGGCGCATCCGAATGTGTATGCCTCGGTCGGCGTGCACCCTGACCACGAGGACTGCACCGAGCCGACGACGGAGGAACTGGTTGCGCTGGCCGATCACCCCAGGGTGGTGGCGATCGGCGAGACCGGGCTGGATTACTTCAGGCTGACCGGCGACCTCGAATGGCAGCGCGAGCGTTTCCGTACCCATATCCACGCGGCACGTGCCTGCCGCAAACCGCTGGTGATCCACACTCGTGCCGCGGCCGACGACACCCTGCGCATCATGCGCGAGGAGCGGGCGGGCGAGGCGGGCGGGGTGATGCACTGCTTCACCGAAAGCCTGGCGGTGGCGGAAGCCGCCATTGAACTGGGGTTTTACATTTCGTTTTCCGGCATCGTCACCTTCAAGAACGCCGCCGCGCTGCGCGAGGTGGCGGCGGCCATCCCGCTGGAGCGCATGCTGATCGAGACCGACGCGCCGTACCTGGCGCCGGTGCCGCATCGCGGGCAGACCAACCAGCCGGGCTTCGTCAAGCACGTGGCGGAGGAAATCGGGCGGGTGCGCGGCATCAGCACCGAAGCGGTGGGCGACGCCACCACGCAGAATTTCTTCCGGCTGTTTGCCGCTGCGCGGCCGGACTGAAACCGCACGGCCGTGCGGCTCGCCGCTTACTGACTGAAGAAGGACTTCACCTTGTCCATGAACGACTGCGCGCGCGGATTGTTGTTGCGCCCGGGGCTTAATGCCTCGAACTCGCGCAGCAGTTCCTTCTGACGCTCGGACAGGTTCACCGGCGTCTCCACCAGCATGTGGCACAGCAGGTCGCCCGGCGCATGGCTGCGTACGCCCTTGATGCCCTTGCCGCGCAGGCGGAACACCTTGCCCGACTGCGTTTCGGCCGGAATCTTGATCTTGGCGTGGCCGTCCAGGGTGGGGATTTCGACTTCGCCGCCGAGCGCGGCGGTGGCAAAGCTGATCGGCATCTCGCAATGCAGGTCGTCGCCGTCGCGCTTGAATACCGGGTGATCCTTGAGGTGGATCACCACATAGAGGTCGCCCGGCGGACCGCCGTTGACGCCGGCTTCGCCTTCGCCGGCCAGACGGATGCGGTCGCCGCTGTCGACCCCGGCGGGAATCTTGACCGACAGTGTCTTGTGTTTCTTGATGCGGCCTTCGCCATGGCAGGCGGTACAGGGGTCGGCCACCATCTTGCCGGTGCCGCCGCAGCGCGGACAGGTCTGCTGCACCGAGAAAAAGCCTTGCTGGATGCGAACCTGGCCGTGGCCGCCGCAGGTGGTGCAGGTGGTCGGCTGGGTGCCGGGCTTGGCGCCGCTGCCGTGGCACACGCCGCATTCTTCCAGGGTCGGAATGCGGATCTTGGTTTCGGTGCCGTGCGCGGCTTCTTCCAGCCCGATTTCCAGGTTGTAGCGCAGGTCGGCACCGCGATACACGCGGTCGCGGCGGCTGCCGCCGCCACCGCCGCCGAAGATATCGCCGAAGATGTCCGAGAAGGCATCGGAAAATCCGCCGCCGCCGAAGCCGCCGCCCATGCCGGCCTGCTGGTCGATCCCGGCGTGGCCGAACTGGTCGTACGCGGCGCGCTTGTCCGAGTCGGACAGGATTTCATAGGCCAGCTTGGCTTCCTTGAATTTCTCCTCCGCGCCCTTGTCGTCCGGGTTGCGGTCGGGGTGATGCTTCATGGCCAGCTTGCGGTAGGCTTTCTTGATTTCTTCGTCCGAGGCGTTTTTGGTGACGCCGAGGACTTCGTAGTAGTCGCGTTTGCTCATTTTCTGGGGGCTAGGATCTAGGGGCTAGGATTTAGGATCTAGGGGCTAGGGTGGAGCCGGAAAAGGAAAAGCCGCGCAACGCGCGACTTCCCCTAGCCCCTAGATCCTAGCCCCTAGCCCCTTACTTGTCCTTCACCTCTTCGAACTCGGCATCGACCACGTTGTCGTCCGCCGCGCCGGCGCCGCCGCTGGCGGCCTCACCCGGCTGCGCCTGGGCCTGCTCGGTTTTGTACATCTGCTCGGCAAGCTTGTGGCTGGCGGTGGCGAGCGCATTGGTCTTGGCTTCGATGGCCTCCTTGTCGCCCTCGCGTACGGCGTCTTCGCACTCCTTCAGCGCGGCTTCGATCGCCGCCTTTTCGTCGGCCGACACCTTGTCGCCGTATTCGGCCAGCGACTTCTTCACCGAATGAATCATGCTGTCCGCCGCGTTGCGGGCGGTGGCCAGTTCGAGCGCCTTGTGGTCCTCGGCAGCGTTGGCTTCGGCATCCTTCACCATGCGCTGGATTTCCTCCTCGGAGAGGCCGGAACTGGCCTGGATGCGGATGGTGTTTTCCTTGCCGGTGGCCTTGTCCTTGGCCGACACGTGCAGGATGCCGTTGGCGTCGATGTCGAAGGTGACCTCGATCTGCGGCATGCCGCGCGGCGC